>MGFH01000096.1 GCA_001791795.1 Candidatus Wallbacteria bacterium GWC2_49_35 | reverse complement strand
GCTTTTTCATCAGATCGATGCCGCCCCCGTAATATTTCGAAGACTTATCGCCTGAAGACATAAGGCTTTTCTTACGGAAGCCTTCTTCGTCCGAATCGGCGTCGTAGTCGCGGGCCGCACTATGATCGATCTTTTTGAACGAATCGTCGCCGCCGCATGAACATCCGCATCCGCCGAACGAAAGCAGCGCGAACGCGAATATTAAAATCGCTATTTTTCCTGAACGGGTCGTTTTCATAATAAATCAACTCCAGCGGAATATCAGCGTTCCGCCAGTCCGGTAATTATTCGGCCGCGGCCGCGGTCTTCGGCTCTTCATCGCCCTTATCTTTGATTATCTCTATCTTGTAAAACGTATAGCACTGGCTGAGATTTACTACGTAATTGGCTTCGTGGTCGCCCGTGCCTGTGCGGTCGGGGAATAATTTTTCGTCGTAGGCGACCGTACCGCCGCCGATCATCTTTTTGGTCGCTTCATCCTTGCACTCGAGCTTTTCGAGGTTAAGATAATTCACGATAAGGTTTCCTCTTATGAAAAAACTGTCGAAGTTGTTCTGGTGGTCGCCTTTTTTAGAGTCGGGGCCGTGGAACGGAAAAATCGAGCCGGCAGTGGCTACGGTGACCTTCGGATTGTCCATGTAGCGGAGCGTTCCGATGCCGGCGCACACCGAGGCTTGAATGTAGGTATCGGTCACCCAGATGTCGCCGTTCTGCGAAGAAAAAATGGTGTCGCGTATTTCCGGCGGGAGTTTCGATATTTTTTCATAAAGCGGGTTCGGCGCGCTTATGATCGAAAGCTGCGACAGATCGTCGTCGCTGTCCTTGTCTTTCATGACGCCGTTTAAAAGCACATCGGTTCCGAAGATCGAAGCTATGACGCCCTTGCCGTTGATGTAAAGCGGGCCTCCGTTGGGGGCGTCGGGCGGAAGGCGCAGCTGCTGGAAGCGTTCTTCGAATGCCTTCATGCCCTCGACGTACCAGATGCCGTCGAGGTACAGGTGCCACTGCTTGTCGTCGGATTCTTCGGGCGGTATGAGCTTTTTCATATAATAAAGGTTGTAAATGAAATCTTTTGCGTTGGCGAAACTATAACACGCCATTTCAGGCGCCAGATCAAGCGGGAACGTTTCGGCAAGTTTGTTGACGCTGACATCTTCCTTGTTGTATGGCACGGTGTCGATGATGGTGGCCACTTCCGGGCCTTCGGAAACGTCGTAGGAACCGAATTTCGGGCGGGACATAATGTGCTTGTAGGCGACATTTTTGGTGTCGGTCTCCAGGACCTGGTCGGTGCTGTTGTCTTTGCGGGTGGCGGCCTCCAGCAGCGTAGCGGGAGTATCGATAGGCTTTCCGGCGCCTTTTTTATTTTTGCCGAAATGCGGTATGAATTTGAATTTATCGCGCTGCGCCTCGCTCAGGCCGAGCACGCCTTGAAGCGATTGAAAAAAAGAGCGGTCGGTATTCTCTTCGGCCAGTTTTTTCGGCACGACGCTTTTCTGTGCGGTAAAATCCTTGTCTTCGAAATTGACCCACGGCAGCACGTATGCGTCGTCTTTAACGTTCAGCGCGTACGCTTCGAGGTTGCACGCAAGAACGTTTCCGTAAACGTGCGTGATCTCGGGCTTAAGGTAATCGCGGCCCTGGCGGATATCAGTCGCGAAAAGGTCTATTCCGGCGTATTTCGGGTTTAAATATTCGCGGTCTTCGGTGTCGCAGAATTTTATGTAATTTTCGAAATAATTTAAATATCCCGGAGCGGCCAGTTTTTTGGGAGTGAATGGCTTAAGGTGGGAGTCTTCGCCGTCCAGACCGATCTCGACGCCAGCGCCGAGCATCTGCCAGCGGTGGTCCAGTTCGACTTCTTTCGAGGCGCTGCTCGTGCCGGAAGAAGAAGCGGGCGGGGTGACCACCAGCTTGGTGGTCGGAGGAAGCGGTATGCCGGATTTCAGCGAAGGCTCAATAAGCCTCGCGGCGAGGGATTCTTTGTCGGTATCATCGCCGAACCTGCAGCGCGCCCAGAAATCGAAGCTGGGAAAGCATCTTATAAAATCGTATTTGGAACCGATATCGGACGGGAAATTGAAATTTTTAGTGCGCAGCTGGCCGAGAAGCGTTCCGCCGTCGTAGTTGAGCGCGCCGGCATTGGTGAGATTGATGATGATAGGCATATCGCCTTCCTGCAGCTGGCTTTTTTTAGGCATCGGCTTGAAGCCGAGCAGCTGGTCGCCCTCGTAGCGCGAATAGCCGCCGCCGAAGACGATCTTGCCGGCCTTGGCCGCGTTACTGCCGCTCAGAATACGAAACGCCAGCGCTTCGACGCCGTGATAAGCCGGCCAGTGGTTGTATTTGGACGCTTTGGTGCCGCCGTTTCTGACGAATAGCGAAAAACCCGGAAACGGCGGGAGCACTTTGACGACCTTGATGTCCTTGCAGGCTGTAACCGCTTTTGTATAGTCGCCGAGCGAGGCTTTCGCGACGACCTTTAAGACGCCGAAAGACTCCTTCTGCGACATTGTCGACGCCTTGCGCTCGTTTCCCATCAGGTCTTTTTTATAGGGCGAAACCTGCTCGTATGTGACGCTGACGCTCATATCGGCGGAATTCATTCCGAACTCTTTTTTAGCGATGCTTATCGTGATCGGAGTATCTACGCTGATCGCCGGAGGTTTCGGGTTTCCCCAGCCGCACCGGAGAAGCGAGTACGGGTCTGAGCCGCCGTGGACCTTTTTATGGTCGTTCATCAGCAGGCGGACCTCCATGAAGGCTTCTTCGATCATGGCGTCGCACACCGAGTTGACGATCTCGGCGCGCATTATGTAGTTCGCCAGAAAGATTTCATTTCTGATCTGGTACATGATGGACTGCGACATGATGAATAGAATGACGACAAGCCCTATGACCCAGTAAAAAATCATACCGCGCCTGGACGTTGGATTTTTTACGCCGCGGTTATTATTGCTGTCCGTGTTTGTCCGTTTCAATATTCGCATTCAACTTTTCTCCTGATTTTTCGAGCGCGGTAAATATAATAGAGGATTTCTGCTGATTAAGCAAAAATTCGGGCTCGGCGCCGCCGACTATTTCCCTGTATTTTTGCTTGTACTCGTTCAGCTGGGACATATATTCAGATTCTTTTCCGCTCTGCCTGAGCGAATCCATCAGTAAAAATTTGATTTCAAGTGTTTTAAACGCGGCCACGCCGGGATATGAAAGGGCCCTTTTAAAGCAGCGCGTGGCGTCTTCGAATTTCGAGACCTTATAATATTTCATGCCCTCGACGTACGCTTCTTCATAAGGCGAAAGCACCGTGACCTCGACCGTGGCGAAGCTCATAATGCCCGCGCCCACGTTTTTTTTGATCTTTCTTATAATTATATTGTTGTCAACCTCTTTTAGATAGGCATGAAAAGCGTTTATCATACGGCCTTTCCGCAATTCTTCCGCCTGGAGTCCGGCGTCGTCGAGGACCCTTATCTCGTGCCTCTGCGGACCGCAGGAACATCCCTGAAAAGTAAGAAACGCCGTTGCAAGCAAACATAGAGCGGCCGCTAAAAAAAACAGCCCGGTGCCGTTACGCATTTTTCACGCGTCCGCCTTTCAATTAAGAAATATTTATAACGCTGATACAGCCTTATAAAAATTATATTAAAAACATTCAATAAAGTCAATGATTATATCTCAACTGTCAAAAATTGTTTTTAAGATATATTTTATAGTTAATAAATTTATTGACAAACAGAATATAAAATCGTAGAATGCATTTCATACTTTTAACATTTTTGAAAAAAATAAGGGTGATATATGAGGTTCACTTTTTGGGGCGTTCGCGGTTCCATCCCTGCTCCAGGGAAATCTACCGTTAAATATGGCGGCAACACCTCCTGTATTGAAATTTTTATAAAGGACCGCAACCAGGTCGTCATTTTTGACGCCGGCACCGGTATCCGCGAGCTCGGCAACAGCCTTATGACGCGCTATAAGCCGGGAACGCTTTCGTGCAATATCTTCCTGACCCACACGCACTGGGACCACGTCCAGGGCTTTCCTTTCTTCACTCCGGCTTTCATAGGCGGCAATTCCTTCAACGTTTACGGCCCCGTTACATCTTCCATCAACGACGGTAACCAAAAGCCTTATTTGAGCCTCAAGGACCTTTTCATCGAGCAGATGCGCTATCAATACTTCCCCGTCAAGCTCGACGAAATGAAGGCCGAGTCTAAATTCACTGAAATAAAAGAAGGCCATTACGAAATAGACGGCCTCAAAATACAGACCAAAACTCTTAACCATCCGGTATTGTGCATGGGGTACCGCCTGTCCGTCAACGGCATCGACGATCTCGTTTATTGCACCGATTCGGAGCCATATGTTAATTACTTCATGAACAACTCGAGCGAAATGCCCGACGATCTTTTCGACCCGCTCTTTTACCAGACGCTGAAATCAAAGTTGAGCGACCCTATCGGCATAGAAAAGCTGTCGCTGGCGATGCAGGAAAACCTGAACCTGGTCAATTTCTGCCGCGGAGCGCGCGCCCTCATCTACGATTCGCAATATAAAAAGAACGAATATCCTACCAAGATAAACTGGGGTCATTCCCGAATAGACGACGCCGTTTCGATAGCGTGCAGGGCGGAAGTAGAAACCCTTTTTCTATTCCACCACGATCCGACGCGCTCTGATTCGCAGATCGAAGAAATGATCGATTACGCCCGCGAACTTGCGGCTTCGCGCTTTGGCAATAAAACTATAAATATCGTCGCGGCCGAGGAAGGGCAGTCCTTCGAGTTATAGCGGCGCGGCCGTTATTAACTTCTCAACCCCGCCGCAATTTTTGACATTTTAAATAACTGAAAAGTATGTTACGATTAAATAAAAACTCACGAAAAAATGGCAATATCATTCTCGTGATAGTTATTGCCATAATATTAATAATAATATTCACTTTCGCCTATCGCGCATATCTCGGCCTCGCTGGAAACGCGTATTCGAAGTGCGCCGTTTTTCTGGCCCGCGGCGGCGGAGGCGACAAGGGATTCAACGACCTTATAGCGAGCGGCCTTTACAAAACCGAAAAAGATATGAAGGTCGAGCTTAACGTTAACTCATATCAGGGCGACGACAAGAACATCCAGGACGCCTCGTTCTTCCTGAAGCAAAAATACGATCTTCTTATCGGTGTCGGCTTTGAATATGAAGAACTTTTTTCGAAACTTTCAAAACAATTCAAAAAAACGCATTTCATCATCATAGACTCGTCCGTCAGCGGCAAAAATGTCGCTTCGCTGATCTTCCGCGAACACGAAGGCGGTTTTCTGGCAGGGGCTTTCGCGGCGCTGGTAGCCAAAGGAAAACCCATCGGCTTCATAGGCGGAATGATGATACCGCCGGTCGAGCGTTTCGGCGACGGCTTCGTCGAGGGCGCCAAATATATCAACCCTAAAATAAAAGTCGAGATCCGCTACGTCGGCAAAGACCCGGCCGCGTTCGCCAATAAAGAAGAGGCGAAAAAACTCGCGATGCAGCTTTACAAATCCGGCGTATTGATCATTTTCCATGCGGCCGGCGCCGCCGGCCTCGGCGTCATAGACGCCGCCGTCGCATCCAAGAAGTACGTCATCGGCGTAGATTCCGATCAATCGCATCTCGCCCCGAAAAACGTGATAACTTCCGTCGAAAAACGGCTCGATGTGGTTATTTACGAATTCCTGACAAAGGCGATCAAAGACGGCTTCAAGGGAGGCAAGCATAACTTCGGCGTAAAAGAGCGCGCCATAAGGCTGTCTAACCTCGACTACTCGAAATTCAAATTCATCACTCCCGAGGTCGAAGGCAGGCTCGACAAGATACAGAAAGAAATTATAGAAGAAAAAATCGGCGTTTTAAAAAGCATCAAGAACCTTTATGACTAAACTAAACGCCCGGCCGTTCGCATTTTTTTCAGCGGCGCATGCCGCCGCACTCTCTGCCGGCATACTGATTTTAGCACTTACACTGTCCGTTCCGGTCCTGCCGGCCTTCGCCGCGGAACCCTCAGCGGCTGTCGGTACGTCTTCCGCGACCGCGGAGATAAACGTTTTCAACCGTAAATATATCAAGGTCGATAAATACGCCGTACGGCTCGATCTTTTTCCCGAAAAGCACATGGTTTCGGGCGAGGTCGATATTTTTCCGGTCCCCGGCGCAGAGTTCAGCGGCGAGGTCGTCTTAAACCTTCACTCCGATATGGACGTGCGGACGCTATCGACGTATCCCGGCGGCAAGACGCCCGGCCACAGACGTAAGGACGACCTCATAACTTTCTCATGCGACGGGCCGGCGTCTAAAATATCGGTATCGTTCTACGGAGACCCTTCCCGCTACATAACCCCGAAGAATTCATTCACATACATAGGAAAAGAGGGCTGCTATTTCGACGATCTGTGCGCTTATTTCCCGCGCGCCGGCTTCGGCGGAAAATCCGCGTTCGAGCTTTCGGTGACGCACCCGGAAAACTGGAAGCCTGTGACGCAGGGCGAACGCGCCTGGACACTCGATTTGAGAAACGGCCGCGCCGAAACCCGTTTCGCAAACGTTAAAAAGAGCCGCTGCCATACGCTGGCCGCGGGGCCTTATATCAGGACCCCGGCCGCGGACGTCGGTGATTTCGAGATAAACGCTTTTTTTTACGCACGCGACTCCGAAGCCGCTTCGGCTCATCTTTCGGAAGCCGCCGCCATTCTGAATTTTTACCGGTCCCGTTACGGCGACGACGGAATTAAAAAGCTCAATATAGTCGAGGTCGAAAAGGTATTTCCGGGCGGATACGGCCCCGAAGAGGTGGTTTATATAACGGCAGCCGTCGTCGACGGAAAAAAAGTCGATTTCGAGCTGCTGGCGCATGAAATAGCGCACCAGTGGTTTGGAAATTTCGTGATGGGCGAATTCCCCGCGTCCAATTTCCTCAACGAAGCGTTCGCGACCTACGCTTCAATGGAGTATACAAAAGAAAAACATCCCGGAGAATATCAGCAAAAATACGACGAAATGAGGCGGGAGTATATCGCCTACAGATATCACGCCGGGACGGGCGAGGTTTCAATAGACGCCGCGGCGCGCGACCCGCGGCTGGGATACGCATGGCAGATCCTTCTTTATTACCGGGGCATGATGGTTTTGAACGCCACGCTTCACCTTCTCGAGCGGGCCGCCGGCATGAAACAGCACGAAATCATCTCGAAATACCTCGCGTTTTTCGCCGATAAAACCGTGACCGTCGATGAATTTAAAAAATTCCTTTTCGACGGGAAATCTTCACTTTATTCGCCCGCGGGAGTCCGCGACGAAAACGCCCTCAGGAAAGCGGCGGCCGATTTCGACGATTTTTATTACGCCACGGCGGCCGTCGAGCTCTCGGTAAAAAGCGCCGTGACAGGCGCGGCCGCTAACGGCAGGAGCGCGGCGCGTCTCGCGATAACCAGACACGACGGCATCGGCCGCGATTTCGAGGTTGGCGTAGCGGTTTACGGCTGCGCCGCAGGCGACGCGAACCTGGCGGACCTGCGCATCGCCGAAAAAACGCTCGTCTTAAAACGCGGCGAAAACATGGTCGATTTCGAGCTCGACGCAGGTTACGGCGCCTATAAATACTTCATAGACGAAGAAAATAATAATTTACTCTATTATAAACTTCCTGTTTTCACCGGCCGCGGCCCGGACACCGAATCGATAGCGGTCCTTGGCGTCCCGGAAGGCGAGCCCGAAAGGTTCGGCGAACTGTGCCGGGAACTTGCCGGGAACGCCGGATACAAAGTTATATCAGACGGAAATTTCGACCCGGGCGATCTTTTTAAATACCGCGACATCCTTCTTATAGGAAATTTCAGGAACAGCCCGTTGAAAGACATTTTCAACTGCGCCTTTAACATCCGGACGGGCGAAAGGGTCATAACCACAAGGAATTGTTTCAACCATGGCTCCTTCGACTTCGTCGAAGGCGTATCGGCGAAATTCACCATGAAAAATCCTTTTATCGAAGGCGGAGTCGTTAACGCCGTCTTATTTTCGGGGGCTCAGGCCCTGGGCGGCTACACCAAATTGAGAAGCGGCCTTGGCGATTTTTGCTTCTACGATTCCTACAGAAAGAAATTGAAGACCGGCTGCTTTAATCAAGGATTTTCCGGAGAGTTCGAAAAGAACGGCGGAGTAAGGCTTATTTACGACGGCGTCGGAACGGGCAAAACCTTCATAACCCGAAAACCTGTTTCACTGTTGTTCGACATCTATAACTCTTCGCCGGCGACCATTGAAGCGCTCATCACTTATACGGCGCCGGGCATTCCCGCGGCCCCGGAAACGTCACTGCTCGCGCCGGGAACCGTCACAAGGCATGAGTCGCTGCCTATGGTCATAAACGATAACGATATCACTTACACCGCCGCCGGAAACAACGGCGATATTCTCTTCAGCGGCCGGATCGAAGCGGACGCGCGTTCGGGCAACGCCGACGCCGTCGCCGTAGGAGCCGGCGGAAGCGGAGAATTCCAGAAGATCGGTTCAATGCTGAATTTCCTCTACGCCGATCAATTCAAAAGCCGCTACCCGCCGGACGCGGTGAACGTAAATTTCGCTAATTCGGTCATAAACCCTATATCCTACGAAGGTTTCAAAGCGGTCATCCTGAACAATTACGACATGGCCTCCACGCCTGAAAAACTGGCCGACACGCTTAAAAATTACGCCGCCGCCGGCGGAATCGTCATCGTATCCGGAGGCGGGATGAGCGGGATATATTCGCCCCGGACCGCTTCGTTCATAAAGGAAATTTTCGGCGCCGGCGTTTCGAGTTCGAAGGTCCATATATTTGACGCGTCGAAACCGGGGATCGCGTTAAAATATTCGCAAAACGGAATATATTCTTTACAGAACGCTGAATGGAAAGATGTCGTCAAACTTCAGAATTCAGAAAAAGAAGGCGACGGCGAAGCACCCAGAATAACGCTTACGCGCGGGGATAATCCGGTCGTCTCCTTCTCGGCGGCCGAAACCGCCGCGGCCGGAGGCGGCGGCACGCCCGTTACCTTGTTCGGCTCGAAATTAATTTACAGGCGCTTCGGCAACGGCGCTTTTTATTACCTGCCTTACGATTTTTCCGACGAGACGCTTAAAAGTTCACGGGAAAATATTCAAATATTAAAATTGATTTTTTCCGGGGGCGTCGAGCCGGCGACGGCCGGGCTGAAAAAAGTGAGTCCCGACTCCATACTGTTCAACCCGTCAGAACGGCCGTGGCCTTTCACGCTTCAGCATTTCATAATATTCATGATCGTCTATATTCTTTCACATTCGCTGATTTACGCTTACGCCTCCAGGCGCAAGACCGGAGGACGATACATTTGGCTTTCCGCCGCTGCGGCTCTGTTATGTTTAGCTTTCCTCGCCTTCGTCCTCCGCTGCTTCACGAGCTTCGACCGGGCGACCGAAATTATAGGGCTTACCGAAATATCCGACGGTTATTACGGCCCGGTCTGCGAGTCGGGCTACCACAAAATATGGCCCGGCAATGTCGACCGGCTTTCACTCACGTTCGACGGCGATCTTATAGCCGTCAACGACAACGGCTACAACTATAATAAAATCGATTTTTCACGCATCCCCGGCGGATATATGACCGAGACGCCCGACCCGCTGATATTTTATCCCGTTATCTTTTCCGCGACGACCTTAAAGCGCGGCGGGTTCCGGAAATCACCTTTCATTATAAATGCCCTCAGGCCGGCGGATAAAAAACACTTCATAGTGACCGTCGGAGCGAGCGTATTCGAAAACCTTAATATTTCCGGGCCGGCTGTGATCCTTATTAAAACGCCTGGCGGATTTTTCCTGGATACGGCGTCGCGCGAAAAGAGCGAATATATTTTCGGAAACGACTGCCTTACGTACAGAATTTCCGTCACGGAAGACATCCGCAAACGGCTTGGCATTTCAGCGGCGGGCGCCGAATGCCTTATAAACCTTATCTTCGAGCAGGAATCCCGCTCGTTCAATAAAGCTGAGCACCTTTTGTTCATCATCAGCGCGGAAGACATCAAATTAAGGCCGCGGGGCTCCTACCGCTTGAAAGAATGCAAAAAGATAAACGCTACGGTCACGCGCCTCAATTTCACCGACGAAAAAAGATCGGTCATTGCGGATTTTTCATTTAAAAAAGAAAAGTTAAACTTCCGTAACGACTTATACACGTCCCTAAGTTTCGAACCTCGGCGTTTCATAAATTTCGCCGCGAACGGCGGCGGAACCCAAGAAACTTCACTGAGCGCAGTTATAAGTATAAAGACACCGGCGGACGTTTCGGAAAGAGAGATCGAGCGCTTCCGCGAACATTTCATTAAATCCTTCGCGGATAATCTGACTCCGGCCTTTTCCGGATCGGGTTCGGCCGGTTTGAAATTCCGGGCCGGCGAAGCTTACGGTAGGGATTTTATAAATATAATGCATGACAATAATAAAAATTTCGTGTATAATGTATCCGGCGGGAATCTGATATTCAAAATTAAAAATTTTGGCCATTATCTGATTTACGATTTGAACGACCCCGCCGGGCGCGCGGGTTTCGTGATCAGGCAGTCGGCGATCAGCTGGCGGCGCACCATTGTCGCGAATTTCGATATTTCGGTCATCTACGAATAAAACCATGAGCGTGAAATTGATGAAACTATACGGTAAAACGAATCACAACGAAAGCCGGGCGTTTTTCCCGAAACTGCTGCCGGCCGCTCTTATCGTGCTGATTTTCACGCTTTCGGCGGCGCTTCATCCCGCGTTCGCGCAGCCGGCGAAAGATAAAAAACTTCAGAAAGAAATAACACTCTCGGCAAGTGTCGGAATCGACAACACGTTCTTTCCACTTCATCTCAACCCGGTCGACATAACCATTAACAACGGCACCGACGCCAATTTTGAAGGCGAAATACTTATCGAGGCGGCCGGCCGCCGATACAGGCTGCTCAACGTGTTCACCGGCCCTCTGTCGTCTAAAAAATACAGCGTGAATACGCGTTTCGACACTTATACCCACTCGGTCAAGGTAAGCATAATCAACTCTTCGAATATAGTAATATACAACGAAAACATACCTGTAAAACCCAATCAGACAGCCGATTATTATGTGTTCAGCGTCTCGGACGCGCCGTCCTACGCGAACGCCCTCAAGAGCATTCGCGGCCGGAACCGCAGTTTGAAACGCGATTACGACGGTTACGGCAACCACTCGCCCCAGATCGAAGGCGCCGCACCCAGGATCGTCGTGCAGAACGTAAAGGCGGAAGAAATGTTCGCCAACTTCGCCTGCTACGAGCCATATTCGCTTATCATAATAAACGGCGCCGACGCTTCGCTCATGAGCGCTGACCAGCAGAGGGCCGTCATCGAATACGTCCGGGGCGGAGGAGCGCTCATGGTCAGTTACGGCGGTTTCGTATCGAAACTGGCCGCATCGGAACTCGCTTCGATCCTTCCGGTAACCATCAGCGGAAGCGAAGTGGCCGACGGAAGCGACTTTTACAAATACGCCGCGTCGCAGAGCGCCAGCGGCGCCATGAACGAAAAATTCGCCGGGATCGGCATACCCATAAGCGTCGGCGAGATAAAGAACGGCGCGAGCGCGACGGTCAATCTCACCGCCTCCGACGGCCGCGTCGTGCCGATCATAGCGCACTCACGCGTCGGAAATGGAATAGTTTATTATGCGGCGTTCGACATTTCACAGGTCGACATTTCACAGATCGACTACCTCAAGGACAATATCGCCGCGATACTCAAGCAGTCCGAAACCAACAAAGAATTCAAGATATCCAGCATGGCAATGCATTTCAACCGCTTCTGCGAAAAGTTCAACCAGTTCGCCACCAACCCGCCCTCGGTCTTTATGGTCCTGCTTATGCTTATTTTATTCGCCGCGATCACCGGTCCGCTGTTTTACTTTTACGTCAGAAACAGCGTCAGCATGACGAAATTGATCGTCGTTCCGGCGGCCGTGTCACTGGCGTTCTTCGCGGCGTTCAATTTTTTCGATTTCGAATTCATGCTCGACAAACCTCTTGTAGCCGAACTCGGCCTGCGGATGATCGATAACGATTCCGCGAACGCCCAGGCCGTCTCCGGCGTCGCAATCCTTATGCCACCGTTGTCGTCCGGCGAGTACAGCGTCGATCAGAGCGGCGCGACGCTCATGGGCAACGCGCGCGGCTATTATTCGCAGGAAGAAAGCGAGATAATCATAAACGAAGACCTGGTGAAGCTGGTCCACCCGCAGATGAATTACCGTTTTTCAAAATACGCCGTCGTAAAAAACGATAAACTCAACGGAAAATTCGGCGTTTCATACTCCGACAGCGCCGCCGAAACAGACTCCGGGCCCGGAGGCTGGCCGGCGGGCGAAGCGAAACAGGGCGACGCGTTCGACGCCGAAATGCGCTCCTACATGACAGCCGCCGCACATAACAAAAAGGCGAAAAAACTCATAGCCATAGTCAACAACACCGACATGGAGCTCGTAAACTGCAAAATATACTACTGCGGGCATGTTTTCACGATCGACAAACTTTATCCGGGCGAAAAAATCACGCCCGGCGCACCGAAATCATTCGATTCACCTAAAATAATCGACGAACATTTCGACTCCATCGCGGGATCTATTAAGGATAACCTGCCGCAGAACCTGAAATTCAACAATTATTCCTACGACTACAACACCAAGGGCTTTATGAAGACGGCGGGCATGTATATAGCCCAAAGCAGCGCCGCGTCGCCGATAATGGTGGGTTACATTAAAAGAGGCGGCGGTCCGGGCGAATCGGTCAGAACGTCGGGCTGCTCCGTCAGCGACCTGGGCGCGATAGCGTTAATAAAATTATAGACCGCGAATTTATCATACTGTTTTCGAGTTTTTTCAGCCGTCCGGCCCCTGCCGGAGCTGATCATCAATAAAAAAATCGAGTGGAGCGCCGCATGATCGAGATCAAAAACCTTTACAAATATTACGGCAGCCTTATGGCCGTCAACAACCTGAACCTATCCATCGAAAAAGGCGAAATATTCGGATTCATCGGCCCGAACGGCGCCGGAAAGTCGACGACGATAAAAATTCTTTCGACGCTCCTTAATCCGAGCGCGGGCCTGTGCAAGATCAACGGCATAAACGTCGTCGACGACCCTTACAGCGTCAGGCGCATACTGGGTTATATGCCCGACCTCTTCGGCCTTTACGAAGAACTTAAAGTCTGCGAATATCTCGACTTTTTCGCCGCCTGCCATAAGATACCTTACAGGGATCGTGCGGCCATAATCAACGACATTCTCGAGCTGACGGACCTCACGATCAAAAAAGATTCGCCGGTCGGCGGCCTTTCACGCGGCATGAAGCAGAGGCTGTGCCTTGCGAAAACCCTCATCCACGACCCGCTGGTGCTGGTTCTCGACGAACCGGCCTCGGGGCTCGACCCGCGCGGCCGCGTCGAAATGCGTATGCTTTTGAACGAACTGCGCAAGATGGGCAAAACTATATTCGTTTCATCGCATATACTTACCGAGCTCGCCGATTTCTGCACTTCGGTCGGAATAATAGAGGGCGGAAGGCTCGTCGTATCGGGCCGCATCGAAGACGTCGTCAAAAGCCAGGGCGTAAGCCGCCACATCAAGATAAAGGTGCTCGACAATCTCGAGTTGTGCGAGAACATACTTAAGTCGATGCCGGAAATAAGCAATATCGAGTCGGCCGTCCTGGAAAAGCTCTTCACGTTCGAAATGCGGGCCGACGACCAGGCGCTAGCCGATCTTTTAAGGCACATGATAACCAGCGGCGTTCCGGTCGTGTCGTTTTACGACAAGGGCGGGAATCTCGAGGATATATTCATGAAAGTCACGAAAGGCCAGGTCTCATAAGATGCCGGAAACGTTCCGAAAAATATATGACGCGCTTTCGCCGGCGCTCATGTTCGAGTTCGTCTACAGACGCAACCACGCCGCGCTGGTCTCTTATTCCATCTCGGTCCTGGCCGTCTGCGCCTGCCTTCTTTTCGGCCAGTGGCCCGCGTCGGAAGAGGCCGCCGGCCGTCATTACGGCAGCATTTTCTTCGGCATGATCCTTATTTATATGATCCTGGTCGTAACCGTTATTTCAACAGCCCACGCGTCTCTTTCCATAGCCGGCGAAAAGGAAAAGAAGACACTCACGCTTCTGCGCCTGAGCGGTTTGACGCCGGCCGAGATAATCTTTTCGAAGGCCGCGGTCAGCCTGTGTTTCATCGTTTTCCTTCTTCTTCCGACGCTGCCGCTTGCCCTCGTATGCCCTTTTCTCGGAGGAATATCTTTTTCCGGCGTGTCGCAAGGATTATCCATCCTGGCCGTCATGACGGTGTTTTTTGTAAGCGGCGGGCTTTTAATATCGATACTTTTCAAAAAAAATTATACCTGCATATCCTTCGCCGCCGCTTTCCTGATTTTTATTCATTTCGGATTTTTCGTGCTCGACGATCTAATCAACTACAGGCTGGAGACCTACAATTACTCGCGCGTCGAGACCAGATATTTTTCGATTTTTTCCCCCGTCGAAATGTGGGGAAAATTCTTTTCTTCGATACGCGAGCCCTTTTCATACCACCGCGGCTCCTACCGGCGGGATTATTTTCTTGACTTGAGCTGCGGCGAGTCCGCCGCGATTTATTCCGCCGCCGCCGCTGTAATGTTTTTCTCGAGCGTGAAGATATTCGAAAGATATCTCAAATGGCGGGAGGATTGAGACTTTGATGATAAATCCCATTTTGAGCCGCGAGGTCATAACTTTGTTCCGCAGGCCCCGCACATATTTCTGGATTACTGCATATCTGGCGGTACTTATATTCGTCGTTTTCGTCTCCTGGCCCGGGCGCTATTCGTCGGAATCCGGCCACACTTACGGCGTGATAGACATGATCAGAACCAGCCGCTACTCGGCGGTCGGCATTCTGTGCGTCATGATGACCCTCATATTCATCCTGCTCCCCTCTTATATGGCGACGACCTTCACCCGGGAGAAAGAAGAAAACACTCTGGCTTCGCTGGCGGTAACACAGCTTTCCATTTTCGATATAATCTTCGGCAAGATACAGGTCGGAATTTTTTACACTCTCTACCTCATCGTTATAACCATGCCTCTTTTCGGCGCGCTTTACAAACTGGGAGGCTTCTCGCTCGGCGAGATCGTCCAGGGTTATATAATCATACTTGTAATGTCGACCGCCGTCTGCCTTTGGGCGATGTTCTTTTCGGTCATATCGTCGACCTCTTACAAGGCCATAAGCCGGTCGTATTTTTTCTTTTTCCTGCTGCTGATCCTGCTGGGTTTAGTTTCGGTCTATCTTCACGAGATCGGGCTGGGTTATATTCTCAGTTCATCGTATATCAACCCTTTCATGTCGATAGAGGCGATCTTTTTCGGAACGGCTGCAGGACGCTACGGCGGCTTCAATCTCAACCTGTCGAGGTACTCGAGCCAAAACCTCGTACTGGGGATTTTTTACGAAGAAACCCTGAAGATCGTCGCGTTCTACGGGGCGCTTTCGCTGATCTTCATTCTGCTGATAATCTCGGCCTACCGCAGAATGCAGCACAACTGGCTATAACGCGCGAGGAATTGAGTTTATGGAAGATAAAATAACAAAAGTGAAACAAATAGCCGATTCGCTGTCGCCGCTGATCTTTCTCGATCTGTTGTTCGAACTGAGAAAAAATTCGACGCGGCTGATCATTTATTTTCTGCTCTCGGCGGGCGCCATAATAACTCTTTTCTACATGCAGCTTTCCTCGCACGCCAGCTCTCGTGATTGGATATTCGACGCTATGCTCATAATAACATGCGTTATTTCGGCTTTCATGGGCGGCTCATACGGCGCAGGCGCCATCGCCTCCGAAAAAGAGAAGAAAACTCTGACGCTGTTGAGAATGTCGGGGATCTCAGGCTTTGAAATAATTGCAGGAAAAGTGATGTCCGCAATGATCTACATAACGACGCTCGCCTCGCCCTATCTTATTCTCGCGGCCCTGATAGAGGTTTTCAGCGGTTTCGACGCCGCCCGGCTCGCCGGCGGGCTCTTCATGTGGCTTAGCCTGACCTTGTTTTATATCGTTTCCGGCGTATTCATATCCGTGCTTTTTAAAAAAAACGCTTCGGCCAGTTCATTTTTATATTTTTTTCTTTTCGCGCTTCATTTCCTGATCTACCTTCTTGACGATATAGCTGGCTATCGCGACCGTTTCGGTTATTACGTCCGCGACGGCAAATTTTTCGGAAGTTTTTCGCCGATCGAAGTGTGGCAAAATTTTTCGTCCTCTTCGTATCATAAATCTTACCGGGGGGCGAGCGAGATCGACTGCATAATTCAGGGAGTTCCCGATTACCTTACAATCACAGGAATATACCTTCTTATATCGATGCTAATAACTTTTTTCACCGCGAACGTTTTCGAAAAATATCTCAGATGGCGGGAGGATTGATCCATGAGCGAATTTCGTCTTAAAAACATGCTCGAATACAGATATATCATAAGCAAGCGCGGCGTCATCGACGCCGTGATCTCCAAACTCAACTATTTTCACAGGCCGTACACCGGCGTCATTGCGGATATCCTCGCCGAAACCACCGGCGATCCCTTTTTAAAAGCCTATTACGGGGCCGATTATCAGGCCAACCTGGAGAAGGTCAACAGAAGGCTTTCTATATTCTGGACGCTCACCCGTTCCAATCTTTTTAAAAATATCGCAGCCGACATAAATTCGAAAGCCGAAAAAAAAATCGAAAGTTTCTTTCTGATAGCAAATTACTCATTCGCCGAATATATTTTCTGGAACATCTGCGAGACGGAGCCGGCCATAGCCGAATACCGCACGAAAGACAGCGTCGAGGCGCTCACCGCTTCGGTGCTCAGAAAAAAAGCGGAAGAGACATATAAAAAAGGCCATACCGACCAGGCCGTTGAAGATTTTAAAAAGGCCCTCGAGCTTACGCCGAACGATTTCACGATCTTGTTCCAGCTGGGCATGTATTATTTTTTTGAAAAGGCCGACCATATAAAGGCCGACGATTTCTTCGCCAGAAGCGCCGCCGGGGCGCGGGGAGTTTCCGCGCGCATCGAAGCCATGGCGTACTGCTTCACATCCCTTATCATAAGGCTGAAAGCCCTTCACAGGGGAGAGCGCGATCTGGCCGCGGACGCGCTTGCGATCGGTGAAAAGGCTGTAAATACCGACCCGGACCTTATCATGGCGCATTATTCCTCTTTGCAGGCGCTCGCGGGGCTTTGCGTCTTCGAGCAACACAGCGACCGTTTTTTAAAAGCTGCGGAAAAGGTCTTCGAAATCGATTACAATTTTCTGCTGCAGGCTATCCTCGACAACGCCTTCGATCCGGTGCTCGATACGCTCGTCTCGCTGGCCGCGTCCCGTTACGACGCCATTCTCTCATCGTGCATTAAATCGATAGAAGAAACGAGCAAAAAAATATCGCAGTTTCCTTCCAGGCTCGAAACCAGCGCCGACACCGCACGAGTTTTCAATCTCCAGAAGGAATTCAAGGCCGTACAGGAATATTTCAAAAAAAATAAAACGTATGCAGACATTGAGGAAACCATAAAAAGGATAGAGGCCGTGAGCGGCGAAGCCGACCGGGTGCTGCACAGCAACCGCGTTCAGCAGATGCTCATCAGGGTCCGCGAATATTGCTCCACCATAGTTAGCGAATACAAAAAAGATTTCGGCGATCGGCTCAAGCCTTACAATGACGCACTGAAAAGGCGCGGCGAGATCGGCGCCAAAATAGATGCGCTGATCAAAAAATATTTCATAAAGGCCGAAAGCGCCGAAACCTCTGAAAATAAAGAAAATCCCGAAAACGGAAGCGGGTCGAAAGTGCCCGACAAAAATTTGGATTACGCGCGAAACCCGAAAGTCGAAAAAGCGGTGAAGTCGAAATGCGCCTCAGCCGTATTTTTCATTTTCGAGGCGATAATAGTTTTTCTGTGGCTTTTCGCGGGCGTTTTTTCATTCGCCATCTTCGCCGTGGCCAGTTTAATAACCCTCTGCCTGATTCCGGCATACAGCGTGGCCGGAGCCGAGCTTTTTTACTTCATAACCCGGCTTCAGCTCGACGAACTGAAAAGGGACTACTCCAGGGTCGACCTTAAACTGGACCTGAGCAACCATCTTCCGGGCGAGGCTGAAATGAAGGCGCGCGACAAATATTCGAAACAGATAGCAGGCGAATTCGGGATCTCGCAGATCGACGCCCGCAACATCCTCGAAGCGGCGCTGTTCAGCGACTACGAAAAAATGAAGGCAACGGTCAGGACGTTATGCAAATGACAACAAATATTTTTTTGCGGCTCGATAATTATGTAAGCGAATCTGTGGTGGAGCGTTTTCAGCACGCGAGCCTCAAGCGCGCCGCGGCCGTACTCACTCATCTGGGCGACGCGGTGCTGCACATTCCGATCTTTTTATATTTTTATTTTTACTGCTCCGATAATGTCAGGGAATTCGCCGTGGCGACCTTTTACTCTACCATTATAGGCGTTCTGATATTATACGTTATCCGTCTTTCGTTCAAGCGGAGGCGTCCTATCGGCGATATGCCGAAAGAATTCGCCGTGGTGCCGCTTCTTGAAAATTATTCCTTCCCCTCCGGCCACGCGCTGAGAAATTTTCTGTTTAGCGTCACGGCCTATCCGTTCTTTGGAATTTACGCTTCCGCGGGGCTTTTCTTCTTCGCGGCCTTCATAACTTCGACGAGGGTGTATCTGAAACTCCACTATCTTTCGGACATACTCGCCGGCGGTGCCCTCGGAATGGCGACGGCGTTAGCGTATATGAAATATATTCATTAAAAATGCAAGAAAACAAATTTTAAAAATAATTATTAATTGTAAATTTACAATTAATAAAATAGCAAAGGGGTATTTCATGAAACTTTTTTCTCTGGTAAAATCAGTTCTTATCTGCGCCCTCATGGCGCTGATCCTGTCGGCCGGCGCGGCCGAAGCCTCCGATGCCGCCGTCCTGAACGATTCGTTGAGCCCTGTCAGGATCATACGCGACGAATACGGCGTTCCGCACGTTTACGCCAAAAATATCTTCGACCTTTATTTCGGCTACGGCTACGTGACCGCCGAAGACCGCCTGTTTCAGATAGAAATGCTCCGCCGCTCGGTATCGGGAGGCGTTTCGGAGGTCCTCGGAAAAGATTTCATCGAGCTCGACAAATCCTCCCTCCGCGACGGCTACGGCGCCGCCGAGATCGAACGGCGCATTGAAAAGCTCGATCCGGTATGCGTTAAACTTCTTGAGATGTTCGCGCTTGGAATCAACAAAAAGATAGCGGAAATAAGAAAAACTCCGGGAGCGCTTCCCGCCGAATTCAAAAAATTCGGGTTCGCTCCAAAGGACTGGAGCGCCGTAGACGCGGCCTCGGTCTACATCGGCACGATGGCCGTCAGATATTCAGATTTCACTTCCGAAATGGACAATATGGCCCTGCTGAAAAAATTGAAAGAAAAATTCGGCGAAAAAAAAGCGATGGAGATATTTGAAGATATCACGCCCGTCAACGACGAAAATAGCGCGACCACCATTACCGATGCGCCGGGATGTCCGGACCACGGTAAATGCTCGCGCGGCGCGGCGATCTCTTTGCCGGACACCGCGTCATTTTCCTGCAATGTGGCGGCCGGATACCGCTCGGACCTCACCGGACGCAAAAACGCTCTGGCGAAACTAGGGCTGCCGGTGAAACTCGGCTCCTACACTTATCTTATCTCGGCCAAACGCTCCGAAACCGGCGCGGCGATACTCGCTTCCGGCCCGCAGATGGGCTTTTTCAATCCCGCCTATCTCATCGAGGTCGGCCTGCACTCGCCCGAAATCGACATAATCGGCACCACCACGCCCTGCTATATGAACATAATGTTCGGCATGAACCGCGACCTGGCCTTCACCGCGACCGCGGGCGTGGGTAATTTAACCGACGTCTATATGGAAAAACTCAATCCTGAAAATCATGACGAATACCTGTTCAACAAAGAGTTTTTAAAATTCGAAAAACGCATATTTGAAATCAAGGTCAAAGGCCGCAAACGCCCTGTTAAAGTTGAGTTTTTAAGAAGCGTCCACGGGCCGGTCTTCGCGATCGATAAAAAATCAGGCGTCGCCTATTCCCGAAAAAGGGCCTGGGAAGGACTCGAGCTCGAATCTATGTTCCACTGGATGGCCGCGGTCAACGCCAAAAATTTCGGCGAGATGAAGTTTCATTTTTCCAAAAACCCCATATCCATAAATCTTTTCGCGGTCAACCGCCATGGTGAGACATATCACTACCTGAGCGGGCGCTATCCCGTCAGGAACCCGTCCTTCGACGATCGCCTTCCCCTTCCGGGCGACGGTTCGGCTGAATGGCGCGGCTATCTTCCCGGCGAGACCAACCCATCTTCCAAAAACGAGGCGGAAGGGTTCATCGCCAACTGGAATTCCAGGCCGACCGCCGATTTCCGCAACGGCGATCTTTCGACGCAGTGGGGCCCCGACCAGCGGACCATCTTATTGCAGGACTACCTTCGCAAAAAAGAAAAATACGGACTGGCGGACCTTTACGACCTCCAGAAAAAAATAGGCTACACCGACCTGCGGGCCTATATATACGCTCCGATGATATCGAAATTCGTCAAAAGCGCATACAACGGCGGAGAAAATAAATCGGTCGGTCGAGTTGCCGGCATTTTAAGCGCGTGGAACTTCGAGCGCCGCGACGACAACCGCGACGGTTTTTACGACGCGCCGGCGGTAGCCGTTTTCGACGCACTATGGCGCGAACTCATGGACTCGCTTTTCGCCGACGAACTCGCCGACATGCTCTGGACGGTCGAATCGGAAACCTTCTGGACGCAGTCGATACTGCTTTATTACACCCTTCAGAGCGCCGTCGACGGCGTTGCCAGACTCGGCCACGACTACACCAACGGTCACGGGCTCAAAAGCGTTTTAAACGGCGCGGCCGAACGCGCCATGGCCAAACTGGAAAAAGAATACGGGAGCGCCGACGCTTCGAAATGGCTGAAACCTGCCCAGAAGCTCGTATTCGAAACCGCCAACTTCGTAAAGGTCCCTCAGGCCGACGCTTCGAGCGCCATCGAAACCTTCATGGTGAACCGCGGCACCGAAAGCCATTTTGTGGAGCTGGGCAGAGGCTACACCGTAGCTTATAACATAAACCCTCCCGGCCAGTCCGGATATGTCGCCTCGTACCCCGCGTACAGTTCGAAACACACGCACGATCAGATGGACCTTTTCATAGATTATAAAGGCTATAAGCCTATGCGTTTCGACCTCGGGGACATAATCCAAAATAAAAGCTTCGAAAAATTCATATTCAAGAATTAAGCAATGGAATATAATGCCGATAGGTAACCCGGGATTGATTCAAATTTCACAAGAGGTGATAGTATATGTCGAAGCATTATATCTCAAACTCACTCGTAGCAAAATTCATGCAGCGTCTTCAGCAGAAGATCGATTCCGACGGCACGCTGAACAAAGGCGATTTCAACGATCTGATGCAGCAGGTGCTCGACGAGCATAACACTTTTTCGAAAAGTTAAATTAACCGCTCCGGCGGTTGCGGGTTTTAAATCGAATGAACGACGAAATTAAATACAGCGGCGGCGTTGCCTCAAGGCCTGACGCTCCGCCGGCCGGCGAGGTCATGCCGGTCAAGGCATATAAGACGGATATAATATATAAGGGGTTATCTTATTTTACAAAAAATAACCCTTATTATACCGTTTTATTTTATTTTTTCGTCTCTTACGTAATGACCTACGTCGTCGGCATTTTAACCGGAAACCTCCACGGCGGGGACGGACGCGACCCCATGCACTCTTACGTGCTCGACAACCTCTGCATGGGAATTCTGGCCCCCATAGGCGCGGGGCTTATAGCCAACCTTTACAACAAAATTTCCGGCGCGACCGAAATAATCGGCGTCAAGCACATAATCAAGGAAAGCGACCTCGGAGCCTACAGGGCGCTTCTTGATAAATTCGACCGCAAATTCAACAATTACGGCATAACCGTCGTTAGTCTCATACTGGCTGCAGTCATCAGCGTTTATATCTTTCTTTTCCGCAGAACGTCATGGCTTGGAATAGCGGGCGGCGTCACAGGAATGTACGATGCAATATTCGTTTTTCTGAATTTTTCAATGATAATCACCATAGTATATAAAAGCTGCATCGCAATCTGGCTCATCCAGAAGATCCTGGCTTTCGACATAAACATACGCCCGATGCATCCCGACCATGCCGGCGGCCTTCGCCACATCGGCTCGCTTTCGATGGCGGTGAATTATTTTCTGATACTCGTCATGCTTTTTTTCTCGCTGCTGCTGATATTCGACCCGTTCGCCCAGCGCTTCGTTCTAATATATCTGTTCTTCTATATATTCACGTTTTTCGCGTTCTTCGCTTCTCTTTACGAGGCGCATAAAAAAATGAGGCGCGTAAAGGACGAGGCGCTCGAAAAGCTTGAAAACACATCGAACCATTATTACAACAAACTTGTCATGACCGCCAGCGAACTCGGCATTTATGATCTGGATTCGGCCGACGAAATAATAATGGTAGATAACCTTTACACCATAGTCGAAAAAATGCCCGTATGGCCTTTCAATATAAATAATATCATCAAGTTCTTCTCCGTATTCATAACGCCGTTCATAATCTTTATCATCAGCCTTCTGGTGAGCACCGACAGTATAATCTATAACTGGCGCGTCATTTTCAATCTTTTTTCAAAATAAACCGGCCAGCCGGCCTTCATTGCCATCCCAAATCAACATATTATTAACCGTTTTGCCACATTATTAAATTTTGGCATGTTATATGCTTCTTAGGATAATGTATTTGAAATGAAGTAACTATCAGGCAACGGAGGTGTGTTCAGTATGCAGAGTAATGAAAAGTGTGTAATAACAGTCGATTT
>MGFH01000095.1 GCA_001791795.1 Candidatus Wallbacteria bacterium GWC2_49_35 | reverse complement strand
CGAGGCGTCGACCAGGTCCCAGTTGTTAACATATTCAATATTTTTAATATACGCGTCATAGATAGATTTTCTGACGCTTTCCCCGCCGGCCTTTTTAAATTTTTCGACCATTATCAGAAGCGCCGTCAGACGGTGTTCGTGTACCGGGCTTTTTAAAAGCTCAACGGTTTCTTCGACCGAAATATCGCGGTATAAGTCTTTGACGACCCTGCGCTGATCGGGGACGACGACGCCGATGAAAAGATCTCCCTCGCCGTAGCCGCTCTTTCCCGTTTTAAAGAAACCGGAAAGTATCTCTTTCTTTCCGTCTTTAATATATTTTTCGAGTTCTTTTTTCACCGCAGCGGAATCAGCCACCAGAGCACCTCTTTTTCTAAAATTATCGGGCGTGTTCGATCTTTTTAGCCCTGAAGCATATAAAAAGCGGGAATTTCATCAGTTTTTCAAAACTGTGCCCGTCCACTTCCCTGAATTTCTCGGTAGGTTTTGGCTCGAGGATCTTTTCTATGACGAAGCCGTTGCCGCTCAACGCTTCGGAAATGGAGCCGAGGCTGTGATAATAACTCGGCATGTTGACGGTCTTGCCGAAACCGTCCCAGTCGCAGCATACTCGGCGGGTCTCGAAATAATTTTTAATTCCGAAATATCTGTATGAAAAGAATGGATGCTCGGTCGAAAATACGAACCAGCCGCCCTTTTTAGTTACGCGGTTGATCTCCGCGAAAAGCCTGGAGTGGTCTTTGACGTAAGTGATCGCCAGCGCGCTCAGCACGCCGTCGAAAGTTTCGTCGGCGAAAAAATCGAGAGGCTCTTCCATATCGGCTTTCAGTATCTCGACTTTGCCTTTGACCCTTTTTTTAGCGTGCTCAATCATCTTATCGCTTGCGTCCACGGCGGTAACAACCGCGCCGCGCGCCGCGAGCCATTCGGCGTAAACGCCCGGGCCGCAGCCTATGTCGAGTATTTTCACGCCCTCGATACTGCCGCTTATCAGCGACTGAACGGCCGGCCTGTCGTAGTATGCGTTATGAGGCTTGGTGTCGATGAGCGCAGCGTAAAGGTCCGCAAGTTCTTCATATGCGTCGTACGCAAGATTTTTTTTCATAAGATCTCCCCGCATATCATTTTAAACGTCTATAAAAAATATTAAGTATTATAATCGCTTAATAATGAATATGTCAATTCATTTTTAAGCGTTTTCTAAGAGTTCATTTTTGACTCCGCTAATATTACGCCTGTCAAATTTCACCTGTCAAATTAGCCTTGATATTTTATCGTCCGTCTGATATAATCAATCATATCTTCATTCGCGTTATTATTCTCGTTAATATTGCATTTAATATTTAAAAAAGGAGCCAGACCAGTGAAAAAAAACATAATAAAATACATGTCAGTGATAATTTCGGGATTCCTGATCCTTTTCTTTTTCAGGCTCGCCTACGGTTATTTATACGTTTCTGAAACGGGCGTACAGAGCTTCGCGAACGATTTTTCGGTAGATATCAGAAGCGCCGTCAGAAATTACGCGAGCGAAAAATTGATGCTTAAAAAAGAAAAGCTGCTCGAAGTGAGCTCGTCTATCGCGGTCGATCAGAAATATGAAAAAGTGGCGTCGCTTTCTTCTAAAACCAGAAATTTCGACTCCGACGAGGCGATCTTGAGAAAATGCGTCGGCGATTCGAGCGCTCTCATACAATTCGAACAGAACCGGGGGCTCGCGGGCGGCCGCGCGCTTAATCTGATAATAGGCGTACAGCCCGAAAAATTCGACAGCCTGATAGGCGAGATCAATAAAATAGGCACGCTGGTTTCCATCGAAATAAATAAGATCGACAAGACAAACGAATATAAGGACCTTAAAGCCACCAGGGCGTCGCTCGAAAAAGCCAGAGCGTCGCTGGAAAACCTTAGAAAGCTGAACGGCAGCGTTCAGGAAATGATCGCGCTGGAGAGCAAGATACTCGAAACCGAAGAGTCGATGCAAAAACTCGGAGTGCAGCTTAAGGAATTCGACGAGGAATGCGAGTTCTGCACGGTGAAATTCACGCTGATGGAATACAAAGGGCCGAAAACTACTGAAATATCGCTCATGCACCGCATAAAAGTCGCCTTTCAGTGGGCGGTCGTCTACTACACCTATTTCCTGGCGATGTTATCTTTCGCGCTGTTCATATCGCTGATACTGATAATCATAATCGAAAAGTTGAAGTGGCTGCCGGCTTATTTATTTCAATCCGGCAAGGACGCGCAGTAAAAAATTATTTTTTCTTAATTTTGAATGGGTAGTATTTTGAAGAGTTTTACTGACGGGTTATCTTTTCGAGTCTGAAAACCGTTTTATTTCAGCCATGAAAATTTTGCCGTACTGCTCGAGCTTGCGCTGACCGACGCCGCTGACTTCTAGAAATTCCGCGGCGGTCGAAGGCAGCAGGCTACACATGCCGTTCAGGGCCGCATCTGAAAATATGAGATACGGCGGAACGCGCTGTTTATCGGCTAATTCGCGCCGCAGCGCCTTGAGCCTGTCGAAAAGTTTAGCGTCGCCGGCAGCTTCAGCGGCGGCTGCTTTTTTGGGAGCGGCTTTCGCTTTAGTTTTTATTCCGGCGTCTTTATATTTTACCATTATTTTTTCATCGTTTTTAAGGGCGCTGACGGCTTTTTCGGCGAGTGAAAGCGTGCGATACTGGCTGTCGTCCACTTTTATATAGCCGGCGGCGGCCAGGGCCGATATAAAATCTTTCACGGCGGCGGCCGGAAGTTCCTTAAGAGAACCGTAAACCGGAAGTTTATCGAAACGGTATTCCCGGGCGCGTTCGGGGTTATCGCCGCGGAGGACCTCGGCCGTGAATGCGCTTCCGAAACGGCCGCCCATAAAGTGTATGCATAGCAGGACTTTTTTCGCGCGCTCGGTCATATCGGTAAGCTCGCCGCCGCCCAGGCAGCTTCCGCAATTGCCGCAGCCGCAGCCGTCGGGCTTTTCGCCGAAATATCTCAATACATAGCTTCTCAGGCACGACGAGGTGGAGCAATATTCTATCATCTGCGAAAGTTTGCGCAGCTCGTGGGTTTTATCGGAGCGCGGCGCGCCGGGGGCGTCTTTATCCCTGTCGCTGTTCTCGATCAAAAATTTATTCATTATAATGTCGGAGCCTGAAAAGAGCATGACGCATTCGGACTTTTCGCCGTCGCGCCCCGCCCTGCCCGCTTCCTGATAATAACTTTCTATATTCTTCGGCATGTTGTAATGCAGAACGAACCTGACGTTCGATTTGTCTATTCCCATTCCGAAAGCGTTTGTGGCGACGATTATTCCGGCCTGATCATATATGAAACTGTCCTGAGCGGCCTTTCTTTCTTTCATGGGAAGCCCGGCGTGATACCTGACGGCATCGATTCCGGCCGCGTTCAGTTTTTCATGGACGCTTTCAACGAGTTTACGCGTTATGCAGTATATGATGCCGCTTTTCCCGGAATTTTTGCGAAGGTAATCCAGCGTGAAATCGGCTTTGTTGTCGGGCCTGTTCACTTCAAAATAAAGGTTTTTGCGGTCGAAGCCGGTCACGACCATGACGGGATCGTTGAGTTTGAGAAGTTTTACGATGTCCTCTTTAACCAGCGGCGTCGCCGTCGCGGTGAACGCGGACACGACGGGCTTATTCTTGAACATGCCTATCATTTCGGCTATTTTGAGGTAACTCGGACGAAAATCGTGGCCCCATTGCGATACGCAGTGCGCCTCGTCGATAGTGACCATGCTAACGCTGATCTCGTTCAAAAAATTAAGGAAGTTAAGGTTTTCGAGCCTTTCGGGCGCTATGTAAATTAATTTAAAAGTCCCTTTGAGGGCTTCGCTGACGATATTTCGATATTCGGAACTCGTGAGCGTGCTGTTTATGAATGCGGCCGGAAGCCCCGCCTGGCGGAGCGATTCGACCTGGTCCTTCATCAGCGATATGAGCGGCGAGACGACGATGACGGCGCCTTTGGCCATGAGCGCGGGTATCTGAAAGCAGATAGATTTTCCGGCGCCTGTCGGCATTATGCCGAGCGCGTCGCGTCCTGAAATAATGGCCGAGATAAGCTCCGGCTGGCCTTCTCTGAATTGAGAGTAGCCGAAATACTGGCGTAATAATTTAAGAGGATGTGTAAGCATAATTCAGTGGTGATTGTATCAAAATAAGCGGAAAATGTCAACAAAACAAAAAAACGATCACATCGGCGGCGTCAGAAGCACATACATCATAATACAGAACGACGTTATAATGACTATCACGACGACGAAGAAAGTTAGCGATAATTTGATCTGCCTGAGTTCCTTCATTGAGTCTGCGAAAGATGCCTGCCCGTCGGCTTCACAGTATATCACCTGAAGCCCGGATTTTCTTCCCGCAAAGGACAGTTTTGAATGTACGCCGCCTTCCGCGAAAAGGCATTCCGCGACCACGGCCATTCCCTTAGCTTTGCGGTTCAGCTCATCGATTTTCTTCGGGCCGGCTTCATCGCTCAGATCGATGAAATCGCCGTTATTTTTAACCGCGCATATCTTATACGTCCACCATACGTTTCCCTTGTGCGTATGCCTGACGCCGGTCACGCCGATCGCGTTGATCTCTTCGAAATCGGCAACGGGAGTGATCTTTACCATAAAAAAAATTTTGAAATGATATAATAATTTTCGTTTGGATACGCTGATGATATAGTAATTATCGGTGCCGAACCAGCATGCAAGAGCCGCCGCCATGAAGCCGATCACCATAGGGATATATTTTAAAAGCGCGGGATTCGGTGGCGACTTCTTCCCCGGGAACGTTCCCAGAATGTAGAGAAAAAACGCTATGAACGCTGCCACGCCAACGGCTGTCAATAGCGAGCTTTCAAGCGCCGTGCTCAGATCGACCTTGATCTTGCCGGGCAGACTCGAAGTATCGGCCGCGCCGGGTTTATATATTCTTTCGTCGGGCCCGGGAGACGCGAGTATGATTTCGTCGGGATCTTGTCTCTGCTGTTTTGAAAACGCGGAGCGTTTGTTGTCGTTCATATTAATTCAACTCAAAATCAATTCTTTTTATTTATATTTCAGGTTCTTCTCCGAAAAAGTTGCTAGGTTTTTGGTAAAATAATGGACACTATAACCCTTTTCTGGTAAAGTTAATTTGTCACAACAAACTAACCAGGAAAGAGGGATTATAATGTCCGGAATAAATCTTACTCCATTACTATCAGATTGTCAAGCGAAAGTTCTCAGATGACCGAATTGCGGACAACCGTTGAATATATTGGATTAACCGAGCCCGGCGTCAGAATAACAAAAGGCGGGCCGAATATTTGGCGGGCCACGAGTCCTGGCGAGACAAATACAATTTAAAAGAAACGGCCGCTTGACTTTCGAACCGTTTAGCCTTATAATAATATAAAGGAATAAACTTGGTTTAAGTCGTTGATTTTTCTAAATTAAAAAGCGAGGAGCCGTGAGATTATGAAATTTATTACAACGCCAAACTTCGAAAATTTATATGCTCCCGGTAAAATTGACGGCTCAGCTGTAAACCATAGTATAATTATTTCTTCGGAATATAATGAAATTTTAAAAACAATTTAAAAATGTGTAGACTCCGTTCTTCCGGTATAAAATAACCGGCAGTTTGCGGAGTCGTTTTATTATGCGCCGTGTTTTGCTGTTACCACTTATATGCGTGGAGGCATGCTATGAATAACTTTTTTTTGACGCGTCAAATTGTTTCAATGCTTTTTATTACGCTGCTTTTATTTGTAAGTTCCGTGAACGCCGCCGAAAAGAATGTCGGGGTCTTATACTGGTCGCAAAATATAGCAGGTCAGCTCGCCATGAGCAAGGGGCTTGAAGAAGAAGCGGCAAGGATAAATAAAGAAGCCGCGGCAAAAGGCGGGCCTTCAGTGAAGCTGAATATACAGGTAGCCGGAGACGGCGCCGATGGAATAGAAAACCAGGTGCGCCAGATGAAAGATTTGATAACGGCGAACGTCGATTTAATTATAGTCCAGCCCACCGACAATGCCGCTCTTGCAGAGCCGCTTAAGTCCGCGAACAAGGCAGGCATACCGGTCGTCGCTTATGATCAATATATCAGCGGCGGCGTTCTGGCGGCGTTCCGTACGTCGGATAATTATCAGGCGGGATACCTCGACGGCGAATATATAACGTCAAAATTTCAGGAAGGAAATACCATAAGCGTCGTTCTGGTGGAATATCCACACGTGTCCTCCACCGTGGAGCGGGTAAATGGTTTTCTGGATGCACTGCAGCACTCCAAACGTCCGTACAAGATCCGCGGTTCATATCAGGCTGTAGAGCCTGTCAGCGGCCGTAAAGCGGCGGCCGACATCCTGCGCGATTTTCCGCGGCGCGGTGATATTGACGTCGTGTTTACGGTTAACGACGGAGGCGGCATCGAAGTGGTCAAAGCGCTCTGCGAAGCCGGCCGCAACGAGATTCTGGTTGCCACTATAGACGGCGATCCGCAATCCGTAGAAAATATTAAAAACGGACGATTAACCGTCATCGATTCGGCCCAATTTTGCGGCCCGCTGGGCGCTGAAGCGATGAAAGCGGCTTACACCCTGCTTACGGGGAAAAAACCTCCGTATCACGCGCTGGTGCCGACTTTTCCGGTCACCGGAGAAACTTTCCATCTATATCCGGGATGGCAGGGGCCGATCCCGAATGGTTTCAAAAAACCATGGAAAAGCGCTTCGCCATGGTGGCAGGGTGAACTGCGTATTATTAAAAATTAATTGTAAGAGCTGAATATGCCAAATCAACGCTCATCCAATTTCAGTCATGTCGATCGGAAGCTCGCCCTGAGTTTCGGGGCCGTCGTACTCGTGCTCATGCTGACGGCAACGGGGGTGGCTTATTTTCTTTATACTCAGTTGCAGTCCAAAGAGGAAAACCGTCTTTGCGGAGCTCTGGCAGCTATTCTTAGCGAATCTATCAGCAAGGTCGGCTTTTCGGGTAAATATCATACCCGTCTGCTCGTCGAGCAGATGCGTTCGCAGATAACCGAACTTGAATCAATATCGGTTGAATCTCCCGACGGATTAGTTATAGCCCACAGCGACCCGTCTCTCAATGATATATGCGTAACCGCCGACGAGCTTAAATTAAGCCGTGAATGTCTTGAAATAAAAAAACTTGTCATCGACGAACATATGCATAAAGGAAAAATGATAAAAGAGGTCGTTCTTCCTTACCGCGGAGGCCTGGACGCGGAAATCCTCGGCGTCGTGCGTCTGGGCATTAACGTCGAAGAGGCGCGCGCCGAGCAGCGGGCTAATCTCGTAAAACTACTCATTCTGATATCGGTGCTGACATGCGCGGCTATCTTTATAGTATTTGTTCTCAGCCGGTATTTTGGAGGCACGGTCCGGGAGCTGGCCATACAATTGCAGGGCATACTCGATAACTCGCCCGCGTTGATATATATGAAAGACAGGGCGGGCCGATACCTTTTCGTTAATCGTCAGTGGGCGGAACTCTTTCACATCACTAACGAAAAAGTCAGGGGGAAAACCGATCTTGAAATTTTCTCCAGGGATATTGCCTGCAAATTCATGGAAAACGACCGCAGGGTCTTCGAGAACGGTCAAGCCACGGAACTCGAAGAACAGGCGCTTCTCGACGACGGCATACACGATTACCACAGCATAAAGGTCGCGCTGAAAGATAACAGCGGAATTTTTTACGCATTGTGCGGCATATCCACTGACATCACCGGAAAAAAGCGCGCGGAGGAAGAACTTTTGAAGCATCGCGAACATCTCGAGGAGCTGGTAAAAGAACGCACCGCGGAGCTTGCGGTGTCGAAAGAGAACGCCGTGGCCGCCAATCAGGCAAAATCATTATTTCTGGCCAACATTTCTCACGAGTTGCGTACGCCTATGAATGCGATACTCGGTTTTGCGCATATTATGTCGCGCGATAGCGGCATCACTTCGAAGCAGCGGGAAAATCTGGATATAATAATAAAATCAGGCGAGCATCTTCTTTGCATTATAAACGATATCCTGGATATCGCAAAGATCGAATCGGGCAGAATGGAATCAGAAGTGAGCGATTTCGATCTGGGTGAACTCACGAGGGATCTGATTGATATGCTGCGCATCCGCGCCGAAGCGAAAGGGCTCAGGCTGATAATGGATCAGTCTTCGTCGTTCCCGCGTTTTGTCAGCACCGATATGGCCAGGCTTCGTCAGATAATAATAAATCTCGTCGGAAATGCCATCAAATTTACCAGTGAAGGACAAATAACGATAAAACTGGGGGTTTGTTCGATAGAGCAGGAAAGAAACAAACATTTTCTTCTATTTGAAATACAGGATACCGGCATCGGAATCGATAAGGCCGAGCAGGAAAATATTTTCAAGCCCTTTGTGCAGCTGGGACAGCATGAAGGCACCGGCCTTGGACTTGCAATAACGCAGCAATATATAAATCTTCTCGGCGGATCGATATCCGTAATGAGCGAACCCGGAAAAGGTTCGAAATTTACTTTTACAATAGCCTTCGCGCCAGTTGATGACGCCCAAATCCAAACTTCGACGCCGTCCAGAGGCCGGGTTTTGGAAATTGAGAACGCTTGTAATTACAAAGTTCTCATCGTTGAAGATCAACTGGACAATCGCCTGCTTATGCGTAACCTGCTTATGCCGTTCAGGTTCGATCTTCGCGAGGCCGCGGATGGCCGCGAAGGCGTTCATATGTTCGAAGAATGGCGGCCGCATATTATTTTTATCGATCGGCGCATGCCCGTACTGGATGGCCTGAGCGCCGTACGCGAGATGCGCAAAGCCGCCGGGCCTGCCGACGCCGTTATTATCGCGGTCACGGCTCATGCCTTTCGCGAAGAACGCCAGCAGATGATCGATGTTGGCTGTGATGCTTTTATTTCCAAGCCTTTTTCCGCGGACGCCATATACGATGTTATTGAAAAATATCTTAAGGTCCGTGTGATTCGCGCGGAAGAAGAAACGGACGGGCGGAAAGTCCGCGAAGAATTGGATCCTGAAGAACTATTGAAATTACCGGATACATTGCTCAGGGAAATGGAGGACGCCCTGATAAGGCTTGACAGGAAGCGGATCGACGAAATTATAGGGCAGGTAACGCTGAATAACGCTTCGCTTGGAAAAAAGCTCGGTCAATACGCGAGCAGATTTGATTATACGGCCATTCTTGAAGCGCTGCAGAATATTTTAGGAGGCGGACAATGAGTGAACGCAAAGGGATACTGATTGTTGACGATACTCTGGCGGCACTAAAATTGCTCACCGATACCCTGACGAATGAGGGATATATAGTCAGGCCGGCTTCCAACGGAGAACGCGCGCTTTCATCCGTCCAGGCCGAACAGCCGGAATTGATAATTCTTGACGTGCGCATGCCCGGGCTGGACGGTTTTGAGGTCTGCCGCCGTTTGAAGGAACAATCCTGCAGCCGGGATATTCCCATTCTTTTTCTCAGCGCCGCGACAGACCTGGAAGAACGCGTTAAAGGGTTCGCGCTCGGCGCCGTCGACTTCATCACAAAGCCTTTTCAGATAGAAGAAATGCTGGCCAGGGTACGCACCCATCTGCAATTGAGCCGCCTGCAGAACAAACTCGAAGTTATGGTCGAACAGAGAACGGCCGAATTGAATGTTTCCAATGAACGGTTATTGAACGAACTTGACGAACGCAAAGCCGCCGAGCTGTCTTTAAAAGAAAGCGAAAAAAGGTTCAGGCAAATGATAGATTTATCGCCGTATTCCATGGCACTGAGCGATATCGATGAAAATATCGAATATCTGAACGGCAAATTTGTTGAAACTTTCGGCTATACTCTGTCGGACATACCAACGGTTAAAAAATGGTGGATACTGGCTTATCCCGATGAAAAATACCGCGAAACGCTTATAGAAATATGGAAAGAAAGAATAGACCGGGCTTTTAAATGCAAGGGCGAGATTGAACCGGTCCTGGCGAACGTGACATGTAAGGACGGAGTCACTAAAACTATTGAAATCTCGGCCGTCGTGTTCGGCGATAAATCGCTGGTGGCCTTTCATGACGTTACCGAAAGAAAACTGAACGAAGAGCGTTTAAAAACATCTCTTCAGGAGAAGGAAACGCTTTTACGGGAACTTTATCACAGAACCAAAAACAATATGCAGGTCATCTGTTCGCTTCTTTCTTTGAAATCGCTTGGCGCAAATGATGAAAAACTGAAGGTCGAGTTCCGGGAAATGGAAAGCAGGATACATTCTATGGCGCTCGTGCATCAAAAATTATACAGCTCAAAAAATCTTTCGAATATCAATTTGAAAGAATATATAAATGACCTTTCAGATATTCTCGTCAAAAGTTATAAAACTTCTTCCGACAGAGTATCACTCGTCAGCGACATTGACGATATAAACATATTTATCGATATCGCAATACCTTTAGGGCTGATAATCAACGAACTGATATCCAACTCTTTAAAGCACGCTTTTCCTGACGGCAGGACCGGGCAAATAACCATCAGCGGAAAAAAAATAGAAGGTGAAATTATACAATTACGGATATCGGATAATGGCATTGGAATCATGGCAGGCTTTGATCTGAAAAAGAACGGCCAGTTCGGCATGCAAACCGTATTTGCTCTGGCCGAGTATCAGCTTCACGCTCAGATCAGCTTCGAGACCTCCAACGGCCTTACGGTTACCATGAAATTCAGCAATGCTATAAACGGAGAAAGATTATGACTGACGGTAAATTAAAAATACTTATAGTAGAAGACGAAATTATCTCAGCTTTGTTTTTGACGAAATATTTTAATTTGCTGGGACACGAATGTTGCGGCTTCGTCACAAAAGGCCGTGACGCGGTTACGCAAGCCGAAAAGGAAAATCCCGACATTATATTTATGGATATAAAGCTGGCGGATGATATCGACGGGGTTGAGGCGGCAAGACGGATATTGTCGAAGCGGAAGGTGGGCATAGTGTTCATGAGCGCTTATTCAGACGATGAAATAATCGCGCCCGCTAAAAATTTGAATCCCCTGGCGTATTTTTTAAAACCTTTAGATACTGAAGCCATAAGGGAAGTGATAGAAGGTTTTTTAGACCTTCAAAAAGATAATGTGGCATAAATATTACTGATTAACATTTTTTTGAGCGGTATCGATAACTTCACGACGCTTCGATCTTCTTATAACAAAATAAAAACCAACCGCCGTCGACGCCAGCGTAGAACCCGCCACCGCATAGAGCGTCCCGTAATACA
>MGFH01000094.1 GCA_001791795.1 Candidatus Wallbacteria bacterium GWC2_49_35 | reverse complement strand
AGGACGCCAAAACGTTTCACGTAGTGAACATCGAAAACGCCAAGCTGCTCGCGGACGCCGCGCTCGAGGCCGCCACCTACAAGGTGCGCACCGAAATGAACGATATGGGCAATTTAAACCCCGTCGATATCGTTAAAAGCGTCGTGTCCATGCTCAGCAATCCCGCGTCGTCATGGTACCTTAAAATGCGCGTGCCCGGCATCGTAGTCACCGGCGGCGTCGGATCGTCACTCGGCATATCCGGCCTCAACGCCGAAGTATCGCTTTCGCCCGACACGCTGGGTCTGTCACCGACCTGGAGCAAGCAAACGCTCAACGCCGGCTCGCTCGGCATTACGCAGTTCATAAGGGAACTCGGCGGCGACGACTCGCGCACCAAAGTCGAATTGACGATGATGCTCAAAGACATGAAACCGGTCGTTTCCGACAACGGAACGGTCCTGTGGCCCGGCGCCGTGACCGACGAGAGCTTCCTGCAGGAATGGCTCAAAAAACTGGGCAACCAGCTTTTCGACTTTCTGGGCATCAACGACATAAAATTCAAAATAGACCTGTCACAGTTCATTAAGGGTCTCACCATAAGCATCTTTGGCATTCCCATACCGATAGGCGATATACTCGCCGGAGTGCTCGGCAACTTCCTCACCGTCGAAATCGACGTAGGCGCCATGCTTTCAAAGGCTCTCGACAGCATCGTCAGTCAGCTTAAAATAGGCGATATCATGCCTATAAAGGCCGACATAGTCATCGAAAAACTTGCGACGCTAACATACAGCGTCAAGGTCGATTTCGTACCCGCGGGCACCACGACGCCCGTCAAGGTCGCGGTCGAGGCTACACGCGACGTGAAGGTCGTCGACTGCGCCGCTCCCAATCCGCTCTACTCCCTCTACTGGCTCAATAAAGACAATCAGACATACGACGAGAACGCGTGGGGCAATACGGGCGGCGGCAAGTTCAAGGTCATGAATTTAAATCTCGACCCCGACTATAAAGGCAAATTCGAACTCAATGATATCTTAAGTTTCTTCAAGGGCCTTTTCAGCCTGAGTATAGTGCGCTTTCCCGGCCTGTGCCATATGGGCGGCGCCGGCAAGCAGAAAGTTCCAACGGGCCTGAACGACCTTCTCCTTTTATATCCGGGCCATACGCCGGCTATCACGATGTTCGGCAATTACGGCTACGGCAAATGCTTCCTTCCCAGGGCCTTTTTCCTGGGCGCACCTCCCGTCGACGCGATAGTTTGGTTTCCGTGGGTATCGGTCCCGCCGCTCGGCGTAATAGGAATAGTCAAGGTCGTAAAATCCATAGCCGATAAATCAGGCAACAGAACGCAGCTATTTGGCGACTGGTGCCTGTCGCCCCCTCTCAACATGAAAATCAACGGAAACGTCGTTAAAACATACACGCGCGTCGACGGCGTCGGGTTCAGCTTCCCGATACCATTCCCGCCATGTATGCTCGGCGCGGGAGCTTATAAATACAAATGCGAAGAAAAAGGATATTCATATTCATTCTTCGAAAAAGAGCCCAAAGCAGAAACAGAAGGCATGATCGAAAACATATACACGCCCGACCAGTACCGCAAAAAATCGTCGATGTGCTACGCGAGCGGCGGCGAATTCAGTTCCGATTCGACGATACGCGACGGCGCGGGCATCATCAAGATCGACGGCGTCATCTATATCGAAGGCAGCGCCTCGGTTTCCGGCACCTTCTACGGCGCCGGCCAGCTGGTCGTTAACGGCGATCTGACCGTCACGGGCGATATCATACACAAACCCAAAGACGGCAACCGCATCATACCATTTTCGATAATCTGCTTCGGTACGCTTCGCACAACGGCAAACTGCCGCATACTCTCTCCCGTATACGCGAAAAACGGAGTGGCTATAGGCGGAGCGACCCATATCATGGGCAACCTCGTGTGCGAAAAATTCAATCCCGGCTCGATAACGCGCGATCTGACGATATGGTACACTCCCGAAATCACCACCTGTTCGTTTCTTTCGCTGATACCGTACGTCGGAAGATATATGCCTGATCGTTACAGAACGGTCATCGCGAGCCAGTACAGCACTTATAAAATAAACAACGTAAAGCAATAGCGGGGGGCACAGCATGAAGTTTAATTTATCGTTCACGGATCCTTTAAATAAAATACGCCGGGCCCGCGGCGTTACATTCGTTGAAATACTTATCGCGCTCGGTATCCTCGCAATGGCGATACTGCCGTCGGTCAACGTTTTCACTTCGTTCAAAAAATACACCATACACACTGAAGACGTCCAGACCGCGCTCCGGCTCGCTCAGGAAAAAAACGAAGAATACAGGGCCGTTTCATATTCCGAGCTCAAGGCGCTCATAAAAAGCGGGCAGAAAAATCCCGAGCCCAACACTCTGGTCACCGCGCAGCAGAACGCGGCCGGTTTCACATACAGCGACAAGGGATATAAAAAATTCAAGCGTAAGGTAACGCTCTCGTTCCTGAACAACGACGAAAACACGGTACTGATAAAAACACATGTCTGGTGGTACGAAGGCAACTTTTCCGCGGGCGACCAGAGATATGTAATTCAAAACTCTCTGGTGTGCCGCGATCTGGTAATATAACAAGGGCCGGACAGTTTTATTTTTTATTCCTTTCAATCCGGCGGTATGTTTTTGTAAACAACAATAAAGTTATAATTTATGCAATTATTTATCAATAAGTCAAAAATTAACCGGGAGGTATTTTTATGATTAGGTTTCATTCGCTGAAAAAACACAACGCGGCATTCACCATGCTTGAAATGCTTATAGGGCTAACGGCTTTCACATTCGTCATCGGCGGCTACACCACCTTCATGTCCACCCAGAACCGCCAGGTAACCACCATTACCCAGCACAGCCAGGCCAACGAAGCGGCGATGCTCGCCGTGCAGGCAATGACCTTCGATATCAAATCGGCCAAACGCGGCGATATTCTTATCGGCAGCGGCGGGGCTCCCGTATCGACGCCCTGCGTTAAAATCGGAAACGGCGGCAAGAGCATAACTTTAATAAGATCGGTCGAAAATCCCGACATAAAAAAATCTGACCAGCTCTCTCTTGAAAAGGTCGAATACGCCTTTGACGAATCTAAAAAAATCATGAACAAGACGGTTTCAAAGGTTAACTTCACCAAGGCCGCAAAATCAGCTGACGGCAAACAGGTATTTACCATATTCGACTACGGCGACGTCAAAACGACGAAAACCTTCAAAAATATATCCAAGGTCGAATTCAAGAGCATCAAGATCCCCGGAAAAGAATCTTCCCCGCACACTCTCGGCGTCGGCGTCGAAGTGGAATCCAAACTCGACAACATGCTCATCGGCCAGGCTCAGGTCGGAAAATCGCACAATATCGTATTCGTAAGCGACGAAATCGCCTATAAAAACCAGCCCAACTGGAACGTAAACCCCGTTTTCTCCAACAACATAGTCGATATAACGCTCTCACCGCCTCTTACGATGGATTTCTCCTCCGCGCTCGACATCGTCAACTGGGCGAAAAACTTCAAAACGCTCATACCCGACATGGTAAGAGACGCTAAAGACCAGATCCTCGAGAAGGTAATGATCTCGCTCACCGGCAAAGTACTCGACGAGGCGCAGAACCTTTACTCGAAATTCATAAACGAATCCGGAATCAATTCAATGATGAACTCCGTAAAAGGAAGTTTCGTAGACCTGGTTAAGAACGCCACGAGCGATCCTAATCTGTGCGCGGCGGCGGCAATGCTCTCCGACGCGTTCAACAACGGAAACGCCGGCGAGGCGCTCAAGAACAAGATACTCGCTAAGACCCTCGCGGCAACCGATATCGACAACATGCTCGTCAAATACGGCCAGAAGCTCAAAGACGCGGGCACTCTCACCAACGCCGAACTCCGCAAGTTCATAACCTTCAAAGATCCGTCGCAGAAATTCTTCGGCGAAATCGCCGGCACGCAGGCCGAATACACGGCGGTAATAGATAAGGTCAGAGGAAAAGTATACGACGCCCTTCCCACTGAAGCCAAGATCAGCGACATGGTCAATTCCTATGTGGTAGGGCTTTCTGACAAGCTAAGGCTCGCCATGAAAGACGATATCAAAATAACCATCGCTTCCGCTGTAATAACGAAGGTCGTCGGCGACAAGATAGAAGAAGTGCTTGAAAACGTCCTTGACAGTTCAGGCCTTCAGAGCGTTTTCGACGATCCGAAACTCGACGACGTAGGCAAAGCCCTGCTTAACGAAGTACTCGGAATGCTTAAAACCCAGGTCAAAGGCCTTGCAAGCAATCTCATCAGGGAGGTCAGCGACAACATAGCCAAAGAGATCGCGACTAAATTCAAAGATAAAGAAGAGGCCCTTCAGAAGGCCGGCGAAAATATGCCTGACGCAGTAAACTCCATGATATCGCTGCTTTCGAAAAAATTCCTCGTCGGCGAAAAATGGGACGCCGCGGCGAAAAAATTCATACCCAACGCTAACACCACGAACTACCTCGACAAGGTGTTTAAAGGCTTCAACCTGCCGATTCCCGCGTTCGACGCGGATAAAGACGCGCAGAACGCCCTCGACCAGTTCTATGCGAAAGAAAATCTCGATAACCCGTTCAAATGATAAAAAAAGATAAAAGATAAAGGCTATTTTTTAGGCCTTTTGATCTTAAGAAGTTTCTTGGTGAATCCGCCCGGCTCGTCGTCTTCTTTGACGGCGCCGGGCGCTTTGTTTTGCGCGAAATTATCCGCGGACGGGGAAGCGGCGCCGGGCCCTGTCGTGGGCGGCGCTATGGACGAAGAGGGAGGCCGGCAAGCGCTATCGGCGGAGACGTTCACTGCGGGCGCAGAAGTTCGGGCGTCCGAAGGCGCGCCGGAATTAAAGGCGTCTTCCGGCTTTTTCCGGCCGCCCTTGATGTGAAGCAGCCTGCCGACGCTTTCGCTGTGCCCGACGGCCGTTTGCTTCTGCGGCATTACCGCCTCGAGAAGCGTCGCTATTCTTTTCTTCACATCGCGGAAGGTCTCCGCGGAAAAATCAACGCGCCATAGAAGTATTTCGAGCAGAAACAGAAACATCGCCAGCTGGACGAGAAAGTTCCGTACCGCCATACGCTTTGATTTTACCTGCTCCGTCTTTCCCGAGAGCGCGGCATAAAAGTTCTTCTCGTCGATCATACGTCCGCCGGTCTCGCGCGCCATGACGGTGAGAAGCTCGCCGCCGCCGTCGCGGCTTGCGTATTCGTCGGAATACGGATAACTGTATCCGAATACGCCGTGGTAGGACTCTCCGCCGGAGCCGGCCTGCGTAAGCGAAAAAAAATAATTTCCTTCTTTTTCAAGTTTTACTTTAGCCGAATAAGTGCCCGCGTTGGTCTGTACGACCTCGGCCGTCCTGTAATTGTTATCGGCGTCATTGTAGACGAGCGCCGATCGAAGGAAGTTTATGTGTTTTCCGCCCGCGTCGATGGTCTTCACACTCAGATCGAGCGTATCGCCCTCGCGCGAGGCGGTCCAGACGATATTGGAAGAAAAGTCCGGCCTTAAAAGGTATTTAACGGTGTTTTCGAGAAGCAGCCCGAATTCGGGCCATTTTAGAAAATCTACGCTCCAGCGGCCGTAAAGGTCGAACATGAATCCCGCGGTCTTGCCGAGCCCGCACTG
>MGFH01000093.1 GCA_001791795.1 Candidatus Wallbacteria bacterium GWC2_49_35 | reverse complement strand
CAGCCAGTATATAGACGGGTCTTACACACTCATGGGTAAAAAAGACAACATACCTCCCGGCACGCCGACAAACCTGATCGTCAGCGGCGACGCGCAGGTCGTACTGACCTGGACGAAACCCGATAAAGATGCGGACGGCAAGTCGCTCGATATCGCCGGAATTAAGATATACCGCAAGCGCCTCGACGTAGACGAAGTTTACAGGCTCGTCAAGGTCATTCCGCCCGACACCACCTGGACCGACGTCGACGTCAGCATGGACTCTTACTATCAGTACGCCATCTCGTCATTCGACGATTCCGGCAACGAGTCGCGCATGTCGAAACCCGCCTCCAATAAAGTAGGCGTAGATTTACCTGACACGCCGGCCGGACTTATCGTCAGAATGCAGACCCTCGGACAGGTTCGCCTGGTATGGCAGCCGGTCGTCGGCGCGGTATCCTACAGGGTCTACCGCTCGGAATTCAGCGACGGCGTTTACGCGCAGATCGGCCAGCCCCTGGCGTACGAATTCACCAACTCCATAACGGTAGGCAAGACTTATTTCTATAAAGTGTCCGCCGTTAATTCGACGGGCCGCGAAGGATCGCTCACCAACTACGTCACCGTGTCCGGCGACGTCGCATACAGGACCATGGAGGCCGAACGCCACATCCTCGACGTCATACGCGGGACGACGGCCATTAACGCCCCCTGGAAGCTCGAGGTCAGGACGCTGCAGTTCCCGTTCGACGGTAATTCGTTCCTGTTCTTCGGCCCCGTCGACGACGAAAACGGCGAATCCATAACCGGAAGCCCCGCGCCCAATCAGGACGCGACCGCGGTCGGCGACTGGTTCGAGATCAAACAGTTCTTCCCCGACGGCGTTTATAATATTGACATCTGGGCGCTGCGCACGGGCGATTCCGGCACTTACCAGCTGACGATCTTAAGCGAGAACCGCGGCAATTACGATTTCTTCACATCCGGCACGGTAGAACTGGCTCCGTTCACAACGAACCTTCGCGTTTCCAACCTGCTCGGCAGCGGCTCCGACGTAGCTTTCAGGTTCACCTGCCTGAACAAAAACTCGTCGTCGTCGAACTACAACCTCTACCTCGACAAGATAGTCATAAAGTAAATTTTTATATCGCAGAGGCGCCATAAGCAAAGTCAAAGCATCACAAAATAGAATGGAATCGTATAAAATAATACTTAACAACTTAATACCGGCGCCTGACGGAAAACAAAACGCACCACCATTAACCAAAGCAATAGTCAAAGCAGATTACGTAGTATAAACAGCATTTATTTTTGCAGCACTGACGAAGTATAAGTCGTAAAACATTACATGGCATTTAAACGCAAAACATTCAGTTTAATACTGATAAAAACGATAATATTCATATCCGTGCTTATCGCCGCGTCAGCGGGCTTAACGTCCGCCGGCGCGGCCGATCACGGCCTGATCACGGCGCAGCCCTTCACCGAGGAGCGCCGCCTCGATCTTAATTCGGCCGACGAATACGACTTTATGGACATCTACGAGATGGACATGCTCGCGGCCGAACGCGCGGTCAAATTCAAAGCGCAGAACGGCCCTTTCACTAAAGAAGAAGACCTTCTTAATTTCATCCCCCAGGACGCATACCTCGACATCTTCGAAACAGTCGAGATCGGCTCGCTTAAAAGCCCGAAGATCAACGCCTTCAACGGCAACGGTTTCTCGGACTATTTCTACGATATCGACAATAAAAAATCGCTTTCAAGTTACTCGCGGTATAACGTGTATTTCGGCGACGCGATGGATTTAAGGTTCTCGTTCGGCCAGACCAGCGGCGAAAACCACCTTTACGCGCGTGAAAAGTTCCTCAATTACTATTATTATTCGGACTCCTATATGAAAAAAGGATACGTCATAGAATCGTCGCCGTCAAAAAAGATCACCAGAGCCAAGATCGAAACGGATGAAGAAATAAGGCGTAAAAATATAGAATTCCTCGACGGCTATTTTTCTGAAAAAGTTATGATAGGACGCAAAAAGCGTAAAAAAATAAACGGCCTTTTCGAAACCGATATGGACAGTTATAAAAAATACGTTCTGGTAAAAAAGAAAAAGAAAACGGCGGCCGAAGAGGAAGCGGAAGAAGAAGCTCCGCAGGGCGAGCCCGCATCCGAACCCGAAAAGAAAGACGAACTGGTAAAATCGGTAAAGCTGGACCTTCCGAAATACCAGGCGGACGGCGGCACCGGTGAAACCGAGATAAAGCGTGCGGCCGAAGGCGAGCAGCGCGCGAAGGTGCTTTCGATGGTATTGACGCTCGGCGACGTGATGCTTCCCCAGGGCCGGCATCCGCTTATAAACCTCCACCGGCAGAATAATTCCGGCGCCAAAATAAAAAAATATTTCCAGAACTTCGACTGGTCGGTCATAGGCTCTAAACTCGCAGATAAAAACCAGCACAGAATAGGAAGCGAGCTCAATTTTCATCTCAACGACGACGCCCGCGTCGGCGGCAGGGTCGAAAAGATCTGGGACAACGGGTACAATCACAATATAGATTATGTGCACTTTTACGGCATGGGCAGAGTCGAAAACACCTCCGTCTACGGAGAAGTGCAGAACGTTTTCAACGGCGCCGAATCGATTTTCGCCGAGGTCATGAGCGGCTTCCGCGACCTGAATCTTACGACCAGGATCCTGTCGGTAAAAGAAAACTTCAAGGACCCCCTGATGGTCGCGCCTTATTCGTTCGACGGGCAGTTTTCGACTTTCCTCAGACTCAATTACAATATTTCGGGGCGCGCGTCGTTCGCGAGCTCCTATAACGTGAGCGACCTTAAAAGATACGACCCCGACGAGGATTACGGCACGCAGAAGATCGCCAAGCACAGGTTCCTGCTCTATCCGAACGCCAAATCGCGCATCATGCTCACTTACATCGACGAGCGAACGCCGGAGAACATATTCAATTCGACATTCGCCACTTCGCTTCGATACGTTTATAAGCCGCGCATATATATGATAGGCAAATTCGCGATAAAAGACAACGACGTGGACGCCCCGGCCGGCAGAACCTCCGAATCGAGCCTTGAATGGCAGAGACGCGTCAGCAGCAACCTGAAGATAATTTTAAAATATATAAACCTCTGGGACGAACAGAAGCTCAACACTCAGGACGAGTTCACAAACGTTATAAAAGTCGCCTATTACAGAAATTTTTAACGGCGCGCCGCGGAGCTGAAATACAATCAGGAAGGTATATATGAGCCGCTTAAATATAGTGGAAAACGAAAAATATTTTAAATACGAAGTGGAATCCCCGGCTGCGGAGGACGCCCCGAACATGCTTTTCACAACGAGGCGCGGCGGAGTTTCTGACGGCCGCTATTCTTCTCTGAACATGGGTTATTCGACGGCTGACGCGAAAGAAAATATCTATAAAAACCGCGCCCTGGTCTTAGACGAATTCAAATTAAACATAGACCGCATGGTCTCTTCCGACCAGGTTCACGGAACGATTTTACGGAGCGTGTCGAGCGCGAAAGAAGACGCCGGCCAATGCGACGGCATTTTCACTTGCGCCAGGCAGGTGGTATTATCGATGTATTTCGCGGACTGCACGCCGCTATATTTTTATGATGCGGCGAAATCGGCCATAGGACTGTCACACGCCGGATGGAGAGGCACCGCCGGCGACATCGCATCGATGTCAATAAAATTCATGGAATCCGAATACGGCTCCCGCGCCGAGGACATAACGGCCGTAATAGGACCTTCGATAGGTCCCTGCTGTTTCGAGGTCGGAGCGGAAGTGACCGCCGAATTCGAAGACAAACTGAGAAATATTAACGTAAAAGAATATATAACCGCGGCCGAAGGCGGCGGCGGTAAACATCATATCGACCTGAAATCGGTCAACCGCGAACTGCTTTTAAAAAGCGGCCTGAAAAAAGAAAATATACACACTCACCTTATCTGCACCAGCTGCGCCGGGGACGTTTTTTACTCCTACCGCAGGGACCGCTGCGATACGGGAAGAATGGCCGCCCTGGCGTTTTTGAACTGACGGGCGGAGCGTAAAGACGTTTAATCATCTACACAATGCCGCCCGGCGGAGGGCCGGCGAATGCGCGGAGGGAATATGGACATCGATCTTGAAGTGATAATCGAAGAATGTATCGAAATAATAAAAGCCAAAGAAGTTGATAAATTCGATACAGCCGTATTGAAGATCAGGGAGCACGGGGCTCACGCCTACGAGCTGCTCTGCCTCGCGCTCAAACACGCTGACGAGTTTGAAAGCATGTACCTCACGCACGCCGTCATTTCGATAGGCGAAGACATACTCCCGCATATATTGAAGATACTCCCCGAGCTCGGCGGCGTATCGAAAAGCTACGTCATAGCCGCTCTCGGCGAGATAAAAAGCAGGGCCGTTATAGAACCCGTGAAAATGGCGTTCGACGACCCCGACTCGCAGGTCCGCCAGGCGGTGCTGCAGGCCATAGATAAACTCAACTCAACCGGAGAGTTCGACGGCGAATTCGAAGGCATACTTTATAAAGCCCTCAACGACGGTGACATCTACATAAGAGGCTGCGCCGCCGGCATCCTGGGCGACGTCGGAGGCGAGGTCGCGCTGGATGACCTCATAACCATGCTCACCGACGCGGAGCCTTCGGTAAGGGCGGTGGCCGCGCGCGGCATTGGCAGACACCGCGGGGAAAAGGCCGTGGCCGCGCTGAAAAGCCTCCTTGACGACCCGATGGCATTCGTCGTGTCCGCCGCCTGCTTGGCGCTGGCCGAAACAGGCGACGAAACGCTGATCTCCGAAATAGCGAGGATGCTCAGGCATAAATCAGAGCTCGTCAGGCTGTCGGCCATAAAGGCGCTCGGCAGGATGAGGCGGAAGCAGTCGATCGAACTGCTGCAACCATGCCTTGCCGACGAAAACGAACTGGTAAGGACCGTGGCCGCGCAGGTCATTAAATTTTTAACCGAAAGGGTAGGTGCATAATATGTATTGTCCAGAATGCAAAGTAAATTATAAAGGCGAATTCAAATACTGCGTAACCTGCAACGAAGAACTACTGGCCGGCAAGATCTGCTCGCACTGCCACACGGCAAATTCGGAAAGTTCCAGGATCTGCAATCTCTGCGGCGAGTTCATCGAGACAGATGTGAAAAAGCTTTACAGCACGGCGCAGACCTCGCTGGATAAAACCTATAAGGTATGCCCGTCTTGCTCGCAGACATTCGCCAACAATAAAATATACTGTGAAACATGCGGCGGAAACCTCGAATTAAAAAACGGCATCGCCGCCGAATTAAGTTACGGCCGCAAAAAATCCCTGCTGAGCGGAATATTGAGTTACCTCAAGGTCTATTGAGTCCCGGGCCGGCAAAAAAACGTGCGCCGGACCGGTAATTATCGTTAAAAATCACTTGATTATTCGGCGTTAATATGGTATCATAACCTTAATTTATCTGGCGGGGTAATTGCGATGTGCGCCTCTTTAGACAACTTAAAAATGCTTTCCAGGCTGTCCACCGGCGAGGTCTTCTTCGACGCGCCCGGCGCGAGGTCTTTTGAAATGCTCTCGCGCTTCATCGATAGAATATACGCTTCGCTCGGCTTTTCGAAAATAATCTTTCTGGATAATTACGACCTTTACAATAACTTTATCATTTCGGCAAAAATAGAAGGCGCGCCGGACAGTTTCTATATCATCGACGTCCAGAACGTGCAGAAGAACGTCGCCAGTTCGCGCGGCGCCGTATTTGAAAAAAATTTCTGCGACATGGCTTTCGCTAAAACCGATGCGCTGACGCTTCCGCTTCTTCTAACCGGGATCGCGGCCGGGTTCAAAAAATTATACGACTGCCTCGAACTGGATTTTGACACCGAAGTTTTTTCAAGCGAAACCGGCGGCTCCAAAAAAGAGCTTTTCCTGACGGCCGCCGGCATATTTAAAAGTCTATCCATAAGCTACGAACAGAAAAGTTCTTTCGAGCTCGACGACTTTCTCGAGATAAAATTTTATTTAAAAAACTCCGATCACGGCCGGCTGTCGATCGGGTTTCTCGCTTTCGACCGCGGCAAGATACTTTTTTCGCTCACCGGCGGGCTCGAAAAGATAATAAAGGAAAAATGCCGCGGCGGCGGAAAAATGCCTTTCGTAATAAACCCTTTTCAGCTGGTCGTGCTTACCAATAAGATCGATAGAGCCGCCAATATTTTCGAAGCCGTCGAGGCCGTCGAAAAAAAAGGGCATTCGGTCGTGTGGCGCGAATCAGGACACGGAGAAGCCATGCGCGAATCGGATTTTTCCCCTCTGGCGGACGCGTACAAGAGCGCAGGCGCTTACGCGATCCTGGTCCTGCCGGATTTCGGCGACTCGTCTAAAGCTTTTCTTTACAGGGGCGTCAATCAGAAAATATGCGGAATGGATTTTTTTCAGTTGAACTCGGTTTATCTTCAAAAAGACTTTAAGGGATGCGAATAATGCCTTCTCACAGAAACATATCAAAAACTAAAACTTTAAAGGGCGTTACCGTCAGCCCCGGCCTCGAAATGGCGAAGGTATGGAAGATCGTCGACAACGCAGACGAAATGCGCGTACAGCCGCGCAGCATCGTCGAATCGGATATCGACGCGGAACTCGCCAGGTTCCACCGCGCCATAAAGACCTCCCACGAGCAGCTCGAAGCGCTCTATAAAATGGTCGAAAAACGCCTCGGCGCCAAAGAAGCCGACATTTTCAGAGCGCACATGCTCATTCTCGACGACCCTCATTTCCTGACGTCGGTCAAAGACCTTCTCAAAAGCGAGAAAAAAAATATCGAGCATGTTATCAACGAGGTAATTAAAAAGTTTTCGCTCATGTTCTCGATGCTCGACGACAATCTCATGCGCGAACGCTCGGCCGACATACGCGACGTCGGGCAGCGCGTACTTAGAAACCTTCTCAGCGACCGCCAGACGATACTCGAGCCCGACGAAAAAGTGATAATAATAGCCAAAGAGCTCATCCCCTCGATCACGGTCAAGGCGTCCGACAACATACTCGGATTCGCCGTCGAGCACGGTGAAATGATGTCCCACGCGGCAATCCTGGCCCGATCGCTAAACATACCCGCGATAGTCGGCGTTGAAAATATCTGCCGCGAGACATCCACGGGCGACACCGTGATAATCGACGGCGCGAACTCGCTGGTGATAGTCAATCCGACGAACAAGGTCATCGCCGAATACAAGCGCATCCAGATAGAATACTGCGTCATAAAAGACGACATGAAGACCGCGGCTAAAATGCCATCGGTGACCACCGACGGCGAGACCGTAAAACTTCTGGCCAACATTAACAAAGTGTCCGACATCGACCTCGCAAAGCAGTATAATGCCTGCGGAATAGGTCTTTTCAGGACCGAATTCTTTTTCATGAGCGCCGACAAGCTCCCCGAAGAAGAGGAACAGTACGCCCTCTACAGACGCGTCATCCAGGACGCGGGAGGAAACGAGGTCACCATAAGGGCCCTCGACATAGGCGCCGACAAGACGCTTTCGTATTTCGCGATGCCCCAGGAATGCAATCCGCAGCTCGGCTGGAGAGGCATACGCATACTTTTGAGCGAGCTGGAGCTGTTTAAAACCCAGATCAGGGCAATTTTGCGCGCATCGGTCCACGGAAAAGTGAAACTGCTGCTGCCGATGATAAGCTCGATCTCCGAAATAATAGACGCACGCGACATAATAGAAGAAGCCAAATTCGAGCTCCAGAGCCGTATGCAGCTCGAAATAAACGTCGAAATAGGCGCCATGATCGAAGTGCCGGCCGCCGTGTTTATTCTCGACGAAATATGCCGCCACGTCGATTTTCTGTCGATCGGGACCAACGACCTCATCCAGTATTTACTCGCCGTCGACCGCAACAATTCAAGGGTCGCCAATTTTTACGAACCGCTGCATCCCGCGGTGATGCACGCAATCAAAATGATCACCGACACCGCCGCGCGCAATAAAAAAGACGTCGTGCTCTGCGGCGAACTCGCCGGCGACACGCTTTTCACGATGATACTCATGGGCCTCGGCGTCAAAAAACTTTCGATGAACCCGACCGCGATCCCCGGCGTGCGTAAGGTAATACGCTCCGTGCCGCTTTCGAAATGCGTCGAGATAGCCCGCGACATTTTAAAGATGCCGTGCATGCACGAATCGAAAAAATATCTCAAGGAAAACGTGTTTCCCTTCCTGGACCACTCTATAGGAAATTAATGTTTCCGCATCATCTCTTACGCGCCTGTTCATCCTCGCCAACACAAACAATTTAAAGTTTATTATTGATTAAAGTAAAATTTAATATAAAAAACGGGGCCGGCTTTTAATACCGGTCCCGTTTTTTTCACTTTATTTTCGGCTTGAATCAACTTTGATTTCAGCCGTTGCGCCGCCTACTGGCTGAGCGTCGACATCCATTCGGTAATTCCTATGTCGGTGTTCGGGCCTGTCCCGCGGAGCGAATAACTAGTGCCGGAGTTTATCATGAGCGACACGTCGTCAGGCGTTCCGTCCTCCACTATAAAGTAACTTCCGACCCCGCCGCGAGGCTGCGCCGAAATGCTTTTCAGCTGCCAGGCGGAAGCTTTGGCGTTTGTGTAAGTTCCGGCGCTGCTCATGTTATTGGCGTAACCGGAACCCGTGCGCAGGTTTCGCCCGTCGTTCCAGCGGATCGGCAAACCCGCGTCGATCCTGGGCGCATGCAGCGTCATTACATTGGCGAAGGTGATGTAATTCACGCCGCTGAAATACACCGGCGCGGTATCGGCGAAGGGCGAGTTGAAATAAACTTCGCTGGTGGTGAAGCTCAGGTCCTCGCCGGTAGTAACGTCGGTATAATCGGTCATTCCGATGAAATTGTTGTTGTTTATCATTATCGACCTGCTGGCGAAATCGGCGGCGCCGGTATAATCGGGCGGCTCGCCGTTTCTGGAGATCGACGCTCTGGAGTTTCCGTTCAAAAGATTGTTAATGATAAGAAGCCCGCTGGCTTCGTCTTTTATGACATTCGCGCCGGCCGAGTCCTTGTAAGATTTTATGTAAATGCCTGCGTTTAGGTTGAACGCTATGATATTGTGGTTTATCACGGGGTTCGAGCCTTCGAGCTCTATGCCGTCGGCGCCCGAGAACGCTATGACGTTGTTGGCGATCTCGTTTTCGCTGGAATAAAGCGAGGCGGTCGAGTTGTTCACGAGCGCGCCGGCGCCCTTGCGGTATTCACAGTCGACCATCTGGATCGCGGTGTCGTGATTGTTCACGATCACGTTGGCCTTCAGCTGGGGCATGGCGTTTTTGCAAAGGATGCCGTTATCGTTGTTGTTTTCGATCTGATTCGAAAGCACCAGCGGATCGGCTTTTTCAATCCTGAGCCCGTCGGTGTTCTGCTTGATCGTGTTATTGTAAACGTTGACGACCATGGTGTTGGCCTTGTACGAATTCTCGACGAGCATACCGTAGTTGTTTTCGCTGAGAGTGTTCTTGGTTATCTCCGACTTGGAATTGTCGCAGCGCAGGCCGTAGCGTTTGTTTTTGGTGATAGTGTTGCTCGAGATCGTCGAGATCGAGCCGTTGACGCAAACTACGCCGTCGGTGCCGTTGTCGGTGATAATGTTCTGGTTTATGGTGATGGTCGAATTGTCCGAATAAATTCCGTCGTAATTGCCGGAAATAGTGCACATCGATATCGTCGGGTTCTTCGAGTCTTTAACATAAATTGCCGTTTTAGCCGAGTTTATAGTGCAGTAGTTGAACGAAGACGACGGGTAGGAATTGTCGCTGGAAATGCGGATGCCGTTCCACTGGCCCTTTATGGAGCCGGTACGAGTCGAATGGAAAGTGATTATATTTCCGGAATCGCCGTCGGCGTTTATGATGCCGCCGTTTTCAACTATAAAACCGGTCTCCTGGTCGAACTTCAGCTCAACGCCGCGTTCGATCTTAAGCTTGCCGCCGTTCTTTACGGTGATATTTCCGGCGACCGTTATCGGAGAAGCGGATTTCGGAAGAACGACCTCCGAGGTTATTTCAGCCGGAAAAGCTTCCGAGGGAATAATGGTGTTGGTGACTTCTATGACCGGGTTGGTGTAAGCGGTATTGCTCCAGTTGGCGTTCTTGTCCTGGACCTGAAGCGAAAATGAATATGTGCCTATCACCGACGGAGTGAAATAGTAGTGGCTCCCGGAGTTCTTAACGGTCACCGAAGGTCCTGAGATCTGCATCCATTTATAAACCAGGCCGGTTTTGCCGTCTTCGGGATCGTAACTTTCGCTCGCATCAAGATCCACGTCGGAAGCGCCCGACATGTCGTTGGTGACGAAATATTTTTTCGACGAGTCATACTTTAAAACCGCTATCGGCGGAAGATTGACCGACGAATTTATTTCGAATTTGTTGTAGGTCGAAGCCTGCGGATAAAAAACCGTATAAGCCTCATGGGAGAGTGAAGCGGTGTTTTTAACTTCGATGTGATATTCGTATTTTTTTTCGGATGCGAAGTTGCTTCCAGCTATAACGGCGGCGTATTTCTGGACGCCTGCCGCGACCTCGCCTGTGGCCGCCATCGCGTACGAAACTTTATTCGCCCCGCTCTGCTCCTGGATATAAAGCTTCGGATATCCGGCTTCGAGCGGCGTGTCGGAAGTCACGTCCACACTGAATGTCAGCGGTGAAAGAGGACGGGAGACCATGGGCGGCTCGGTGCCGTAGTACTTGTTTCCGTCGAGCGTCGGAACGCCGATTAAATTAGAATAATAGACGGCCGGGGCTCCGGATGGATAACTGACCGAATTTATGCCGTCCGTCGCCGAAAAATAATAGTCAAAGGAAATATATGACGCGGGAAGCGTATAGGAAAATATCGAACCCGCCAGAGCCGTCATTTCGAGTTTCTCGAAGGCGGTCTGCCCGTATTTTCTCGCATAAAGCGTTACTTTAGGCGCGCCGGAATTGTCGCTCACTTTGATCCTTACGCTGTATACGAGCCCGACGGAAGACGTGGTCTGAAACACCTCGGGCGTGAGACGGCTGAATGAAGGCGAATAAAAATCCGGTATGTTGTAAGCCGTAGGACCGCCGCAGCCCTCGTTACCGACCAAAAAGGTCATCGCCATAAGAAACAGTGAAAAATATACGAACCCTATTGTAAACCTGGAAATTTTCAATCTCAATCAAATCACCGCCTTAGGGTACGATCGTCACGGACGCGTTGAGTTCGAGTCCGTTGGCGTTGTAATCAATTCCGTAAAATGTTATTTTAGCCGTCAGTATCCTGTTGTCGGTGCTGTCGGTCAAAACCCTGTACATCTCGTTTTTGACTTTCTGGTTCACCACGGACAGGGTTATGGAGTTTCCGGACGCGCTCGCGGTGGACCCTGTAGTGGCGGTGGTTGGCGTAGTGGCGGTCGTAGCGGCCGTCGCGGACGTCCCCGCGGTGCTGCCCGGAATGGTCTGGGCCAGGTCGGCGCCGAACGAAAGTGAACCGATCTTTTCGCCGTTATAGCCGTCCTGATATTCGACCTTATAATATTTAAGCGTAACGGGAATCGCGTTTAAATTCTGGAAGGTCACGGTGACCGTCGAAAATTTTCCATTCTTTACGATCTCGGCCTCCTCGGTTTCAGCGCTGGTAAGCGTCGAGACCGACGGCGAAACGCTCGGTATCACGATGCCGGCCGCTTCATGCGTGACATTGCTCGTGCTGGTGCAGCCGCCGTAAAAGATCATTCCCACTATTGTAAATACTGCCAGATACCTCACGTATTTGATATATGCGTCTAACATAATTGCTCCTTTCAATTAGCGCCCCGCGCTATCTGTTAAATTTCGTTTTTCTGTTGTTTACGTTTCTTCTTAATTTTTCAACCAGACTGTAAGCCCTTTCACTTCTGAACATCGATATGTTGTTCTGCTTTTCGACGGTTATCACCGGCGCGGGAGCGGGTTTGACATCTTCGCGCGCGGCTGCCTGAACGCAAACAGCGGGCGACGGGACCGGTTCGGCCGAGACGGCCTCAAATTTTACCGGTTGAGACTTCTGATTGTCGATCTTTTCCGCGGCCGAGGTTTTCACTTCGTTTAAGAACCTGTTTTCGGCCTTTAAAATCTTTTTAGTTTTATCGAGGTCCGGACCGGCGTTGAACTTATACTCAACAACGGGACCGCTGATCTGCGCTTCCGGAAGGGCTTTCACGGGTTCAACCGGAGCGGCGGCTTTTTCAACGCCAGGAGCTTTAGCGGAGGAGGAAGCCGTCAAAACTTTTTCTTCTTTTTCTTCTTTTTCTTCCTTCATGCCGAGGAACTTTTTCATATCGAATTTTTCGCCGACGTCGGGCATTTTATTCTCGACGATCTTCGGATATCTGTCTTTATCCAGCTGGGCGAAACGCGAATCTTTTCCGACTATCTTCGGAGTAATGAATATCACGAGTTCCGTGCGTGAATCGCCTTTGAGTTTGCTTTCGAACAAATTGCCGATCAGGGGAAGCTTCGAGAACCAGGGCACCTTGTTGGCGCTCTGGGAACTGATATTGCTCATAAGACCCGATATTATAAGGGTCTCGCCGTTATTTACTTCGACGAAATTGCTCGACTGGCGGCTGCTCGTTCTCGGGACCGTGCCGTACTGGCCGAAATTGACGTTTTCGACGAAGGAGCCGATCTGGACGTTGATATTCATTCTTATAACGCCGTCCTGGTTTATGTTCGGAGTTACCTTGAGCGTGACGCCGGGCGCGGGCGAAACATATTCGGGCGTCGGAAGGAGGTTGCCCGTCGTTCCCTGCGGGGTATATTTCAAATATGGAATATTGTCGGTAACGCCGAAGGTCGCTTCTTTCTTGTCGAGAGTCACGGTGGAGGGCGAAGCGACAAGGCGCGCATGGCGTTTCTGAAGCGATGGCAGCACTTTCATCGCAAAATGGTCGGAACTGATCTTGCCGTAATCGAGCGCAAAATCCATTGAGCCGTCGTTTATTTTGACGCTCTTGTTGTTGAGCGCCGTTCCGAGCGGGTTGGTTCCGCTGTAGAGAGTGTCGTATATCCAGTTGAGAGTGTTTTTCATGTCGTCGTTAAGCGAAACTTCGATGATCTTCGCTTCGATCAGCACCTGAGGAGTAGGCGCATCGAATATTTTGATCACCTTTTCGAGTTTTTCGATCGAAGAGGGCTTATCGATCAACACGAGCGAATTTGTGCGGTCGTCTTTAATGACAAGGCCTTCGGGGGATTTCACTCTGTTCAGCGCGGCTTCGACGTCGGCGGCCATCGCGTTCTGCAGCGTGATTATGCGCGTGGTTTTGTCGTTCGCGTTTTCGTAAAGTGCCTGGGGGATGGTGGCGGACGAAACCGGCCCTACAGCGGCAAATTCGGGGCTCGCGCCGGTGCCGTATGCGTCGGGCGAACCTTTATAACTCCGCGCGGCTCTTAATTCGAGGATATCTTTTAAGTTGCCGACGCCCGCCTGAGGATACTGCGCCGCGGCCGCCTGTTCGGCCTCAACTCCCTGTGCGGGAACGATTCCTGCCTCTGCGCCCATTTCATATGTAGCGCCGGCCCGGGATTTTTTAGCAGAAACCGAAGCGGACGCATAACCGCCCCTGATTTCCAGAAGATTTAAAATGCGCGGATAATAAAGGGTCGCTATTTTTTCGACCTGCTCGCTTTCGTAAACGCTTGAAACCATTCCTTTTAAAACGGCCGTTTCCTTGGCGACATGGACCGACACGCTTTTGGCGATATGAGGTCCCATTATTTCGGTTAATTTTGCCTTCATTTCGACCACGTCGTCGAATACCCTGATTATAAAGGTTTTGAAGTCGTTTTCCGTCCAGATGTGAAGTTCGGTCCGGCCGACCTTCACGCCGAGCATTATTATTTCGTTTTTCGAAAGAACGGTGTATTCGGCGACGCCGGGATTACCGACGGACACTCTTTTTATCGGTTCGGAAATATTGATTATTTTAGAGGTCCCTGCGGCGATGCTGTACATCCCCGTCCCCTGCTGACAGTGCGCGGCTGGCGCGCAAGCGAATACCGCGGCGGTAAAAACCGCAACAGCAAGCATGATAAATAATTTTGATTTTTTGATCTGAGGCATATGATTTTTCTCCCCCTTTATATTACTTAACATTTATTACGGTTTTTTGAATGCCTTTATACATTTCGACGGTCTTTTCAACCGGCTGTATGGCACCGGCGGGCGATACGGCCTTCGCCGCCTGTGAAGCCTGAGGTCCGCGCGGACCTCTGTAACCGTCGTCCGGCATGACGTCGGGATTAAAGTTCGGGTCGCGGGGGTCCAGCGAGGCCGCGTCGCGGCCGGCGGTGGTTTTAGCCTCCGCGGCGGCCCTGGCCTTGCCGTAGAATATTTCAAGCGCCTCGCTTTTAGTGAGCGCGGAGCCGCCTATAACCACTTCTTTGGTCTGATCGGCGAGGGACACTTCCGCAGTCCGGCCGGCCTCGAGTAATTTCGCGATTTTAATTCTTTTGGCTATTTTGGCTTCCATTTCCTGTTTCGATCTAAGAAGCAGATAGAAGCTGACTTTACTTCTGCTCTGTGTTATAAGTGTTATAATTTCAGCCTCGTCAGGCGTCGTCGCGAAGGTCATCTGCTGCACTGGCGTCGCTTTGATACTTGCCGAAGGAGGAGCGTTCGGGTCTTTAGGATTTTGATGCATAACGAGGCCGTCGGAAGGCGTGACAGGCATTTCAGAGCCTATCGACAATACCTGCACGCCGGTTAATATCGTTCTAACGGGCTCCGAAACACCCGTGTCACTGAATATTCCAAGAATATCGACGAAGTCGCCTTCTCTGACGAAGCCGCCGACCGACTGTATTACGCTCACGGCTATAGTCAGGGCGCGCATGCCTTCGGGAACGGCCTCCGAAAGGCGTTTCGGAACGAAAGGTATTATAGGCGCGACATTGTCCGTAGTAAACGGCTCCGAAGCTTTAATAGGTTTAACTGCTTCTTTATTGACGAGATTCGCTTCCGAAGTTATGCCTTTTCCGCCGAGTTTTATAAAGGCCTCGTCGGTATCGAACGTGTCGAAACGTTTAAAAAGATCGGGCGTGATCTCCGTTTTTTCTTTGATATTAGTTTTGGCCCTGAAAAGGACCTCCGGTTTGGCGGGCTTTACCACCACGACCTCGGGCGGCCTGGGAGCCGGTTTTTTCGGCCCCATGTTCATGGCCACGAATATCGCGGCGATACCAACCACAATGGCTAACAAGAACTTCGGTTTCATAATGAACCTCCTAAAAATATGTGTTTTGAGTTATATTACGCAATTTAAAAAAATGGCAATAAGCCTTTTTCACTTAACCTTATCGGAAATATAATCAATAAGTTAATAGGTTTTAAACTTAATAAGACCGGTAACCGTGTTTAAAATTCAAATAAAAAAAGCGCGAAACAATAAGTTCCGCGCCTGCATTAGATTTAGTCATTTTGTAACTTACCACAGATTTATTTTATAGATTTAACTTTGTAAATTATTTTTTCATATTTCCAAAATATTAAGTTATTTTAAATAGCCGATGAACTTGCCCCTTACCTCGCCGAACCTCAGCGCTCCGACCTCGTTATAAAGCGGATCGGCGTTCGCGTGCGCCACGTTGTCGGAAAGGAAGAACAGAGCATACCGTTTGATCCTGACCTTGTCGCGGCCGACGATCTTGTATATGTAGTAAGGTCCGTTGGTGACATTGACCTCTCCGGTGTAAACTGGCGCGCCGTTGGTATAATAATTCGAAACTATCGGGACAAGGACATAGCGCGAAGAACCTTCGGCGTAGTCCGCATAGGTTCTGGCTCCAACTTCGCCTTCGGCGCGCGGCGTTTCGGCATCATCGGCATAGCGTATCGCCACGGCGGCGCTTGTCGCCTCTTCGAAGCAGTACGGAATGGAATCGACTATGGGCGTGGTCGCGATATCGCCCGGATAAGTGGTGGTTATTTCGCCGAAAAGAGGCTGGCCGCAGCCGTATAAAACGGAGGCCTTGTAATCTTTTTCATCTTCGCTGTAGCCGTCGTTGGTGCGGTTCCAATCGAGCGTGCCATAGGAAATAGAGGTCGCGTTGGGCGTATTGTTCGTTGAGAATGAGCCGATTAGCACGTTGTCGAGTATAAGCCTGTAAGTCGAAACGAAGCGAGGGTCGTGACCGCCGAGGAAAGAGAACCAGCCGTTGCCGTATTCGGCGCCCAGGTATTTAACTTCGCTGGTAGTGTCGCCCACATAAGCCAGGACATTGACCATCGAATCGTTGGGACCGGTGACTATTTTGACGAACTCCGTCTTGAACGCGCTCGTCGTGCCGCTAAACGCCGGGAAATTAGCCTGGTGGCTCTGCGTGATAGCAAGAGGGCGTTTCAGCCTGTCGAGCGTGAATATCTGGTTCTCCAGCGTCATCGGGCCGTCGTAAGCGTCTATGGCGCCGGCCGCGCTGGGAGCGTCCCTGGTCGGATCGAACCCGGTGAAGGCAAACGTGTATTTAAAGTCAAGGAGGGGATTTCCCGTTGGATCGCAGGCTAAAACCCTGTCTATGGTTTCGGTCGCGCAGCACATAGTGAACATGTAACCGCCGGCAACGACCCAGTCCCTGATCTTGTGGGTGATCTCGTACTTTCCGCTATAGACGGCGGCGAGTGCTTCGGCCGGCATTAAATATTTTTTGAATATCGAAGACAGGACGCCGTCTTCGCCTGCCGCTCCGCCGCCGCAGGCGCAATTGCGGCCGTTATTCGCCGATTTTGGGCGTAAAGCGGGGGGAATAGAGTTCGCCGTCCGGTAAATTTCTCCATAATTATTTTTCATGTATTTAAAGAACTTATCGAACGGATTAAAACGCTCCGGCGTAACTTTATGCAACTGGACATAAGCGGGCACCTGTGAGTTCGTATAATCGATCGAATGGGGGCCAGTAGTGATCTGCGCCGTAACGAAGGCCGTGTCGATGACTCGCATGCTCACCCTGAAATACAGGTCGAAAGCGCGTCTTACGCTGGTGACGCCCGCTGAGGCGAGGTCGATTTCAGCGGTAAACAGGCCGTTACTGTTATTTGACAGATTGAAAAGCGCTGTGGAAACAGTTTTGGGCTTGCCCTGCTTTTCGGCGGGAACGCTCGGGTTGCTTTTATAACTGTCGGCCGGAAAATCTTCGAATTCGGAAAATTCGAGTTTGAAATCGCTTGTGGTGACGCTTGAATAGTTGACTTTCGATGCCGCGGCCGGAGGAGCGGCGTTAAATACCATGTATAGTTTTCCGGTGGAGTTGAACACCGGATAAGGGGTGACGAGGTTGGTGTCGGAACGCGTTCCGTCGGCCTTGATGTCGTAGGACTCGCCGAAATAATGATTGTCGCTGACGATCGCGCGAAGCTCTGAGTTGTTTGAAAAAAGAAATATCTCTTTTACGACATTGTAAATTTTAGGGAACGAATCCTGTATCTTCAAATTCAGCACCCACATGCCATAGTGAATCGCCCCGAGAGCGGACAGGTTATAACTGCCGCTATAGGTTTCATCCATGTTATTTACGAGGTCGGGAAGGTTATAAAAGTGCGCGCCGCCGAGGCCGTACCAGTTCGCCGCGCAGGCGAGCTTGGCTGTTTTAACCGTAGCGTCGAACATGTTGACCACATTGGACTGAATCTTGTAATAGATCATCGAGTTATTGGCGATGCCGAAATCCGTCGAAGAAAGGTTCGAATTGATGGAAAGCGCCGATGACTGGGTTTCGACGCTGGTGCCGGTTACGTTTATGACCTTATTCGGGTTATAGACCTTTCCGTCGGCGTCCTGAATGTAAAAATTAACCTGCCACACGCCGTTATGAATATTTGCATAAGCGCTCCAGTCAAAAACGCCGGTATATGTATAATCGCCGTTGTTGGTTAGCGCCAGATCGGCGACTATATGCTTTTCGGCGCCGGTATGATAAGCGCACTCGACGCTGAATTTAGCTTCGTTAATTGCGTCCTTGGCGAGGTCGGTGGAAACGACCTTCAGGTACATAAGCGTGTTGACGCTTCTATCGAACGAGTCGTTATTGGTCGAAAAATCCGCGTTGATCGAAGAATAAAAAGTCGATATCGCCGTCACCGCGTAAGGGTATTCAGGCGAGGTGACGGTGTCGTTAGCCGCTTTGATGGTGCGGTCGCCAGGCGTCTGCATTGGAACGCTAAATTTCACGCTGAACGCGCCGCCCGCGTCGACGGTTATTTCGTCGTCGGCTACCACCGCGCCTCCGACATATCCATCCGCCGGCTCGATATCCATCTTAACATCACCCAGAAAGATCTCAAGATCGTGCGTGCCGGGGGCGAATCCGGCACCGTTCACCGTGACGACACCGGTCGAAGGTCCGTTGGTATAAGGCGCGGAGCTGTCAGTGATCGTAAGCGCCGGCGCGTAAACCGGCATGCCGACCTTATAAATGGCGGTGTTTGAAACCGGCACGCCGTTAAGCAAAGCTTTTATTTCATAATTTCCGTCAGGCACGGCCGGAACGGGACATCTTATCTCGAACATTCCCGCGGCGCCCGCCTTCAAAAATTTATCCGAAGGCGAAACCGAGTCGTCGGGAAAAAGAACCGTAGTATCGATGAGATTGAGCTCGACGCTGTCAAAGAGCATCTTCAGGTTTGTGTCAGGCGGAAAATAAGCGCCGTTGATAATAATTTCGCCGCCGGCAGGTCCCATCGCCGGATCACCGCTGAGATCGAACACGGTGATCTCCGGAGTCGGGATATTCTTGACAACATACAGTTTCACTTCGGTAGAAGAGGTAAGGCCTGCAAACGCCTTGACCTCGTAAGTGCCATCAGCCATAAAGTCGGGCACGTTGAATTTGACCTCGAAGCGGCCCTCGCCGTCGGTATAGATAGTCGAACCGCCGAAGACCCAGTCGTCGGCGAACGCTGGAGTATCTAAAACATTCATGGTCACGTTGTTGAACTTGACGGACGCGCCGTAATAATTAGGAACGAACCCGCTGCCGTTGACGAAGACGACAGAACCGCCAGGGCCGCTGTCGGTAACGCCCACGCGGTCGGATATTTCAATAACCGGCGTGCGGTAGTTGTTTACGTTAAAAATAACTCTGTTGGACAGGGTATTATCGATCTGGGCGTATACTTCGTGCGTGCCGTCGAGAACGTCGGGTGTCGGAAATGTAACTTCAAAATTACCGTTCTCGTCGGCGTTAATAAGCGATGTTATAACGCTGCAGTTAGGGAAAGTAGCGGTTTTATTGATCGACTGGCCAATGCCGTCGAATTTAACGACGATACCGGGCTGGTTCGCGCCGAAATTCGACCCTGATACCCTTATCAGATCACCCGACGCAACGTTGTTCGAAAGCGTCACATGATTGACCGAGGTGATCGCAGGAATGATCGAAGAATCGACGATACGGTAGTTCACGTAGTTGGAAGAATCTTCAATACCCTCGTTCAAAACGCGGCCGAAAACGAAGTAATCGCCGTTGGGTTTAACCGGAATAGTGAACGTTAATTCGAAATTGCCGTTGTCGTTGGCGTTGACGTAAGGCCCTTCGGCATCGACGCCCGTGGAGCAGCCGCTATAAGTGCCCGTAAGGGTAGGCGTTATTATGCGGTCGCCGAAAAATATCCTGATGTGCGTGTGGCCTTCTTCATCCAGGGTCCAGTTCCATCCTCTTACGGTCATAAGCGCGCTGTGTGGGCCAATCTGATCGCCCGAGACATCGCTTATGGATATCATCGGAACCTGACCGTGCGTGTCGCCGCCGTAAAAATCTTCGTGGTGAAGGTAAAGCCATGTGAGACGCATCGGATCGTTAAGGATGCCGTTAACGATTTCGGTGTCATAGAAGTTTTCGTAAAGGATGCCGGCTTCGTCGAGGCAGCGTGTAACGGCGTCTTCGCCGGAAGAATAAACGCCGACGTTCGGAGCGGTGGTCATGTCGAGTACCGACGAGGCCGCGTCGACCATCGGCTGCGGGTCTTTCACGATCTGGTATTTAACGTAGGGAAAAAGTGAACGGCCGGTCAGCTCGTCTATCTGATTGGTGAACATGCCGGTAGTGCCGAAAAGACCGTCACCCGAGAGTTTCAAGGCGCCCAGACGCGTGAGCACAGTGGGATTGTAAGCGAACATGAAAGAGCCGCCGCGATAGTTCAAAAGCCATTTGACATTTTCGATGCCGGCGCCGCCGCGCTCTTCCGATGTCAAAAGCCATACGACAAGGCCGTAGGCCCTTTTATAGCCTATCGCCCACTGGTCGTTCACGCCGTTTTCAACCCCCATAGAAATTAAAACCTGCGCGCCGAGAGGCGTTTCTTCGTCACCGGTGGCGACATCGCTGCCGAGTTTTAAAACATATTCCTGGCCTGGCTGCAGTTTGGTCACTTCGTCGTAAGCGCCGTCAGGCGACATATCGATTATCTTATTGGCGGGATTGTAGGGCTCGTCGAGTTCGCGGTGTGGAAGGCCCCACGGCATTACGTGGTACTGAGCCTGTTTTACGACCTTCGGCTTTCCGTCGCGGTCGACCTCGACCACGCGGCGCGTCTGGACCTCGATGCTGTCGAAGCCGATCAGCCTGGCGAATGTGTAAGTAATGGTATTATCGGTATCGATATAAATGCGGTTTCCGGCGACGACTATCTTGGTCGGATCGACCGTGATCTTGTTTTTGGCGCCGAAAGCCACCGCGGCGGCTTTCACGGCCGCCTCCTGGGTGTCGTCCAGAGGCTTGGAGTATCTGGACATTTCGCGCGCTGCGGCCATGGTAGCGGCTTCAACCGATTCCTCGACACGCGCCGATTCGAGATATACGCGCGACATGTCAATGACCACGGCCGCGACGCCGCAGAAAGCCACCATTCCGAAGGCGACTAAAACAAGGACGGACCCGACATTTTTATGATTCTTAAACCTGTTTATAAAACTGAGAAAATCCATATTTTAATCCCCCTTTAACTTTTCGGAATCGTTTCAAAAAGCGCGCGGTCTATTGAGGCGCGAGCCGCGCCTGCATGGTTAGTTCAAGATTGAAGGTACCCTGTTTTTCGAGACCCAGTATCTGGGCGTTGATCATCGTATGGGTGTAGCGCACCCTGATCTTGGCGTAGGACGGAAGCGACGCATCGGACGCGTCGACCTTGATATCGTCGGTGAGGTTGTTCGGCGTGCCGTTGTCGTTATAGAAAAACAGCTCTTCGCCGATCGAAGCTATTTCGACGTCGTTGAAATCTTTCACTTTGCCGCCGACAAGTTTATAAGGCCCGTAAAGCGTGTTGGTAGGTGAAATTATTCGCAGATTGAGCGAATTCAGCGCGGCGGCGCCTTCGAGGAGCTTCGTGAGAACCTTCAGATCTGCACCCTGCTGGCCGCGGCAGAACGATGCTTCTTTAGCCGCCTTACCGAGCGCATAGTTCAGCCCGAGATAATTTTTAAGAAGAAGGCCGAATTCGAATATGCACATGATCGTGGCTATCAGTATAGGGAATATGAGCGCGAATTCGACGATAGCCTGCGCTTTTTTATTGCTAAATCTTATTTTCATATTTTAATTCCTCGCATTTATTTGTTAGATCGCGCCGGCCGATAAAAACCGGCAGCGAATCAGTTAATCTTCGTGAGTGATATAGATCGTTTTAACGTAAGTCGCGCCCAGATCAGGATAATCTTGAACGCTGTCGAGTTTGAAGACCGCGAAACCGATTATGTGGTAAAAACCATTATTACCCTGTGAACCGATGGTATCATATATCGGAACCATGATATTCTGCCCCAGCAGGGCCGCAAGCGCATCGCGGACGGCGGAGGCGTTCTTCTCGCCGGTCATGGAATACAGTTGCTGAGGCGGAGTGATATTTATGGTAGGGTTGTCTGGAGAGCCTGATATCCATTCGGCCAGATCTGTGGGGCCGGCGTTAGGGTTGTTTCCGCTGTCAAAATAAACGGACAGATCGAGCCAGCCGAAGCCGCCTGGCAGTATCCAGTCGCCTTTGATAACAACGGACTCGCCCGTGAGCACGCAGGATTTTTCGTTGACCGCAATTGGAAGTGCGCCGCTAAGGCGGAAAAGGCTGCGGTCTTTAAGCAGGTCGGGATAAACCGTGCTGATCGGCCAGGTATTCGAAGCTGTGAGCATGACCGTAGCCGAGCTTATAAGATCGGCGAAGGGAATAATTACCTGATGCTCGTATTCGACGCTGACCGAAACATAAGCGCATTCATAACTGGTGGGGCTTACGACCGCGTCGTCGGTAAAGACCGTCGGCGTACCGTTGTCTTTTCTGTAAAACAGGATTTCAGCGAACGATGTCACTTCGCTTCCGGCACTGTTAAGAAGAGCGCCTGATGACGATTTTGTATAAGGACCGTACTTCGTGTTAGTTAATGAGATTATTTTCAATTTATCTTTTTTTATGTTCTCGCCGAGGCCGTCGATGAGTTTTCCCGCGATCATGATCTCGGCGGAGGAATATCCGACAAGCGTCGAGCCGAAACGGCAGGCGTCGGAAACTGCCCGGTTAAGGGCGATATAGTCGTTGATTATCATGCCGAGCTGGATGATACCGACGAAGAACATCAGCAGGATAGGCAGGACCAGGGCAAATTCGACCATGGACTGGCCTTTGCGGTTTTTCAACGGAATTATTTTATTGTTCATAAATTTCGCTCCCGTCAATTCACTTTATAAAACTTATAATCGTTATAGTAACATTCGGTCAATTTATCTTTTCAACAAATAAAAGAATGCAATAACCGTTCCAAAAAATATTGAAATCCCGAATTTTAAATTCTTTTTTAAAGCGGGCTTTAATTCGTCGCCGGTGACCTCTATGTTCCTGTAATAGAAGGAAACGAGAATCTGCATGACGCCGCCGAATTTACGGTCTTTAAAAAGCTGCATGAAAAACACGAATAGCGACAGGACGAAACTGACCAGGCCTATCGATATTACAGCGTAAAAGAGGAAAATATGCCCTTTAAGCGCGCCTATTGCCATCATCAGCTTGACATCGCCGCCTCCGAGCGCGCCGAGTTTGTAGGGTATTATAAAAAATAAGAAAGCGCCGGAGGCCGCCGCGAAACTGGTCAGCAGCCCGGAAACGTGACCGCCCTGATTTGAAAATGCGTTCAAGACAAGACCGGCGCCTATCGACGGCACGGTGATAAAATTATAAATTTTACCATACCGCAGGTCGGTATAAAGCGAATAGAATAATATCAAAAAAAGCAAAATATCGATTAATAATAAAATATTCAATGACACGCCCCGGCAATTACTCAATAATTTTATCCATACTAAATACAATTATAGCACAATCGGTAAATATATTCAATACGGTTTTAAATTTAATACAGATAAGTTTACGCATGTATAAAGCGGGAAAGTAAGGGCTGAATGATCTTCAATAAATCACATGCCACCGGTATTATCGAGCCTGTATATTTTATGAGTGCCGTTTGTGTTGAAAAAGTCGTTGAAAATGTCATCGCTTTTTAGTTCCGCGCATAGTACGGCGCGGCCGCTTGCGCCGGCAAAATGCTTCACCACAAAGGCATATGCCGCTTCGTGAAAGTAAAAATATCTGAAGCGTTTCAGGTAAAGTTTCAAATCATCCGCGGTTTTATAGGTGGTTATAGCGCCGCGAGTTATCTCGTGGATAATAGAGCCGTTTTGATAGACCACGGGACCGGGCCTTAAGTATGAGACCATCATCCACGGCACGTCGAAACCCGCGATCAGCGGAGCTTCATTGTCGGAACAGGCTGCCGCGATCGCCTTCATTGACGAGTAGTTCGGATAGGCATAAAAATCTTTCCCGGCGCTTTGAGCTTTGTAAACGAAGCTGGTACTGATCACGGCGGCGCTGATCAGTAATGCGGCCGCCGCGGCCGCGGGAAACACTTTCTTCAAAAAGCCTTTAACACCGGCCGGTAAATTATCCAAAATAATTTTCAAACCGAGCGCGAAATTAAAGTAAAAAAAAGGCGAAACCGTGCTCCAGCGCTCATGGCTTCCGGGCTCGTACAAAAAATTAAAAACGCAAGCCAGCCCTATCAGCGCGTTATTCGAACGGAAGAAAGAACTTTCGAGGCCGTTTTTATTTTTCGAGGCCGCCGGGAAAAAGACCGCCGCCAGAAACACCGGCAGTGCGAATATGGCCGCGGAGTGTAAAAAAAGGTCCGCGCCGTAACTGAAGGGCCGCGGTACCGGCAGCAGATTATGCGCCGTAAAAACTATATAAAGTGCGGCGTGCAAGATAATTTCAGATAGCGAGAAATCCCGCGCGACGGCCGAAAAGCGCTGGTCCGAGTAATACGATGACAGGCCGGCCGAAAATCCTTCTCCGTTCAAATAAAACAGTCCCGCCGCGAGAACGCCGAACGGGACGATGGCCGCCGTAACGGCCGTCGCCGATATTTTCAGACTTTTTTTTGCGCCGCCGCCTTCGGCCACGGCGGTTTTAAAGAAATATCCGGCGGCGAGAGCCGGGATAAAAGTCAGGGCCTGAATGTGAACGGAAGCGGCGAGCCCGGTAATAAATCCGGCGAGAGAAGCGTTATAAAGATCCGCGCGGCGTGAGAGAAATATTTTAAACGCAAGCAGCAGCAGCGGGAGCTGAAAAAAATTGTCGTCCATCTCGTGCACCGTGACGTAAAAGGCGCGGCACGAAACGAACGCCACGGCTGATATGAGCCTTATCTTAAATGAAACATAGGGCGAGAGAATATCGTCGAATAAATAAAGCGTGGCCGCGAGCGATATGGCGGAAAGAAATATCAGAAAATAAAGCGGGTCGATAAAATACGCGAAAGGATAAACCAGTACAGGCAGCAGGATAGCCCGCGGATGAACTCCGGCCAGGCTGAAATTATTATATTTATGGACCAGAAGAACGTCGGCGGTGACGTCCCAGTCGTATTGGCAGCAATACAGCCAGTGAAAGGTGAAAAGCGCGAGATAACCCGCTATGGCCAATAAAATGCCCGATCTCTTTTTCATAATCCCCGCAGATACATTTTTAAAAAATAACGCCTGTATGCCGCATCGCCTAACAATAAATTATACGCGCAGGCGAAGGAAAGCGGCGGCATAAGAAGGTGGTTGCGAAGCCCGTAAACATCGTACAGCGTGTTTTTAGACATAAGCCGTTTAAGGCCCATATGGATGTAGGGCGGCCGAAAAACCGGCGGCTCCCTTTTCAGAGCGTGGAGAAAGCGGGCAAGCGAGCCTGTGTTCGCGCCCGTATAATAACTTATAAACCGCTTCGAACTGAAAAAATCGGCGGCCGCGGAAATATTTTTCAGTTCGGCCGCCGCCTTCCGCCTGTTTATTTCGCCGAATTTTTGCGGGA
>MGFH01000092.1 GCA_001791795.1 Candidatus Wallbacteria bacterium GWC2_49_35 | reverse complement strand
TTTTATCTATTTCGGTTTTACTCAGGTTCGTGTGCTCGCGCAGCCCGAAGGAAATATTTTCTCCGACCGTAAGCGAATCAAACAGAGCCGCGCCCTGAAAGAGCATACCGAAGCGCTTGCGCATAATATTGAATTCGGCCTCGCTGAATTTCGTAACTTCGTTTCCGGCGTAATAGATCGCGCCGCTGTCGGGGGAAAGCAATCCCATTATGTGCTTGAGCAGCACGGACTTTCCGCATCCGGACGGACCGATGATAACCAGTATCTCGCCTTTTTTGACGTCGATGGTAAGGCCTTTGAGCACCTTTTTGACGCCGAACGATTTGAACAGGTCCTTCACAGATATTATCGTTTCGCCTTTATTTATTTTATCGGCCGAGTAAGCCGATTCGCTCATCATCTTTCATCACCGTTCATTAAAATCCAAATATTGAATATCCTGAAAATATTTTTTCCGCCGCGCTACTGCGCGAAAAAGGTTTCGTTGACGTTCACTACGAGCACCGATAAAAAGTAGTTCGCCACAAGGATAAGCATGATCGCCAGCACCACGGAGCTCGTGGTCGACTTTCCGACGCCCTCGGCGCCGCCGTATGTTTTAAATCCTTTATAGCAGCCAACAGTGCCTATAATTATTCCGAAAATTATCGTTTTCATCAATCCGCCGATTATATCGCGCACCATAAGCGTGGACAGGATAGACTCCTTGAATGTCATAAGCGATATATTCACCTGCATCACCGATACGAACGCTCCGCCGGCGATGCCTATGGCGTTTGAAAAAATCGTAAGTATCGGAAGCATCATGGCGGTGGCGAGCACCCTGGGAACGAACAGATATTTTATGGGACTGACCGCAAGCGTGTGCAGCGCGTCGATCTGCTCGGTGACGGCCATCGTTCCGATCTCGGCCGCCATGGCCGATCCTATGCGGCCGGCTACGACGATAGCGGTCAGGTTAGGCGCGAGTTCCCGCGACAGCGCGAGCGCGACTATGCCGCCGACGTATGATTCTGCGCCCATCTTCATCATCTGGTTTCCCATCTGCACGACCAGGACCATTCCGGTGGAAAGCCCGGTGATAGAAACCATAAAAAGCGAATCGACGCCTATGGAGGCCATCTGATTCACCAGTTCTTTAAGGTTGACCTGACCGCGCACTATAAAAGACAGGGCGCTTGTCAGCATAAGCGTCATTTCGCCCAGGACTTTTAACATTTCCATTATCTGCTTGAATAAAAAATTAAACATTCACTTTACCTTTTTTCGAACCGTTCTTTACCCTTGTCGATCATATCGTCATTTTTTTGATTTTCGATACCGCCCGCCTGCCCGGCTTCCTCTTCCGGCGCCGCGCCGATGGTTATCGGAAACCGCGCGCTGAAAGGATAAAAGACGAATTCAAAACTTTTATAAAATTTATAATTTTCTTCGGCCGGCTCCGGATTGTTCGAGTAATACTGAGACTTCAGGCCCGAAACGGCCTCGGAGATGCGCTCGCCTGACGAACTTACAGGTCTGAGGCGGCCCCGCGCCGCGGCGCTTTTGGCCTCTGGAGCGCCTTCCTTCGGCTCGCCTGTTATATCCAGCGAAGGCAGCTCGCGGTATTTTTTAGCGCCTTTGCCGACGCGCGTATTTTTTTCTCCGGACGCTGCCATCGAACCTTCTGACGCCGGCGCTTCCGCCTGGCCGGCGGGTTCGAATTCGATCTTTATCTGGTTGTTTTTGGCCTTGTCGTTTAAAACCCTGATCAAATCCTTGAATGAAACCGCGTTTTTCCGGGCGCTCAGTTCGAGCTCGTCGGGGGCCGCAGAGCCCAGGTCGTATTCCTCGGCCGCGAGGCTGCGTAACGCGTAATCGGCATTAGTCACCGCAAGATTGTACTCGCCGTCATTCATGTTAAGCGGCACGGGGACGGTGAAGGTCTCCGAAAACGCCTTCTGATAATCACCCTCGACCGTAACGCTGACCTCGACCGATCCGCCTTTTTCGAACCACCCCGAATTTATGGAAACCTCGCTCACCTTCGCGCACGGGCTCTGTTCGCTTATCTCGAATGTGACGTCGATATCGTAAATGTCGGCCTTTTCGAACTGGTTGAGCGCTACGGCGCCGGCGACGCCGAGTATCTCGTCGATGGCGACGCTGGCGATATCGTAGAGGTCGTAATGGTAATTGCGGCGCTCGATCACGAATTCACCTGATTTTTCGCTCCGGCCGGTCATTTTATAACTCGCGCGGGCGAACCCGGCGCCCTGGCGGTTGATCCCCTCGTCGACGGCCTGCGTCAGAACGGCCTGGAGAAGCTCCGCGAACATGGTCCTGTCCTTTATCAACTGAGTGCAGAACTCCTTTTTGACGCCGTTGTCAAGATCGACGACCGACGCGCGCACAGTCGCCACTTTAGGCGATAATCCTATAAGGCCGGCGATTCCTTCGTTCCTGTCGACAAGAACGCTGCCGGCGAGTTTGCCGGGAGTGCCTATCTTAAAGGGCATTTCATGCGAAAAAAAGCAGTGGTAGATATTAGCTGGAGCGAAGAAGAAACTGCAGTCGCCTTTTTTCATGAATGAATGAGCGAATGCGAGAAATTTATTTTCTTTCAGATATGTAAGCGTTCCTATGGCGGTTACGTTGATGTCGCCCCTCACAAGCTGCAGCGCAATAGCGTGGCCCGGCCGCAGGTCCGGAATTTCAAAATCGCCGGAATCGTCCCTGACAGTTTGCGGCGAGCTTACCAGGCTTATATCGTGCCCTCTTTTTTTCATAATATTTTTAAGGCGGCCGTAGTTGCGGTCATTCAACCCCGTGACCATGACCGGCGTGGCGGCGTTTTCAAAAACCATCAGGCCGCGGCGCGCCGCATATTTTAGAGTTTCATCGTCCGGCGGGCCGTTTCCCGTGATCACGCCCCTGTAATTTCCGAGCGCGGGGGATTTTTCGATGAACAGCATCGCGTCGCGGTCTATAAGGCCGTTGACGTCGATCTTCTTTTTATCGCCCGGTTTAATATACTTGAAAAGGCCGAGCATTTCCTCGATCGGCGTCATGAGTCCGATCGTGTGATCGGTCATTATCCAGCCGGACGAGACCGCACCCGCGAGTTTTCCGTCGATATAGACGGGCGAGCCGCTCATGCCCGCGGCGATGCCGCCCGATTTAATTATCACTTCTCCGGAAACCTTCACCAGCACCGACGAACCGGAGATCTGAAGCGCGTCGTCGAGTTTGTTGTTTTTAAGAACGCCGAGGACCTCGACGTCGAATTCTTCGATCAGCGAGCCGGAAACCACCGTGCGCCCGACGCCGGTCATGCCGGTCTTTATATCGCCGAGTTTCATAATCTGTTCGTCGCCGGACGCAGCCATCGCAAGTGCCGGAAATACAAAAAAAACCGCGGCCGCCGCGGCTGAAATTAACAATGAATATACCGGGTTGAATTTCTGGTCACGGTGCATAAAAAACCCTTTCTTTTTTATAAATGAAACTTGAAAATGCTATCTGATCTTTTCCGGCGCGGCGCCGGCCGCCGTTGCGGTAAGTTCTCCGCCCGGCGCGCTTCTGGGTTTAATGACGAGCGCCTGCGATACCGGCCTTTCGCGGCCGTCGGACGGCGAGTTTAAAACTTTTCCCATCAGAAAAAAAGTGGTCGATCCGCCGCCGTCTAAATTCATCGCGTCGACGGCGCCCAGTTTTTTCATATATTTCGCAAGTTCTTTAAGCGTCATGCCGGCCGAATTCTTCTGCCTGCCGTCCACGCAGACCATAAGTATCCTTTTATCGGCGGTTATGCCTACGGCGGTGCGCGGCGCGCGGCCTGAAACGACGTCAGATTTGAATTTTTCAGCCTTCGATTCCACTGTAACGGCGCCGCCCGTGAGTAAACGCGGGCCTCCGCCGACGGCGAATTTCGCTTTTTCCCATACAGGATTGACATAAAGTTCCATATAGGCGGTGTTGCCGATAACGGCGCGTTCGAGTTCGGAAGCCATGAAACCGCCGGCATGGATGACATAGCCTTCGGGCGGGATAATGGAATTGCATCCGCCGACGGCGACGATCTTTTCGTCGACGACTATTATTTCCAGGGAGGTTTTAGACGATGTACGGGTTTTGTTGCCGTATTCGGAGGTAAATATTATGACCTCTTCGACGCCCGGGGCGCGGTTTATGCCGTCGAGTTCCACGTAGGACATCTCTTCCGAACCGGCCTTTTTGAAGAAGAAGCGCGCGTCAAAGCGCGGGTTGTCGAAGAAAAATTCGTTGTCGTTGGTCACGCCGAAGACGGTGCGGCCGAGTATGGGCTCTTTTACTATCTTTCCCTGATGGACGAGCATGCCCAGCGGCGCGCCCGCCTTCGAGAAGAACGCTCCGTTGACGGCAGCTATGGCGTTTTTGCGGCGCGCCATCGATGAGACCGTTTCCTTTTTATACATGCAGTCCTGGCCGAAGACCGATTCCATCTCGAAATCGCTTTTGAAAAGGTCCAGCTCCAGAACGTATACCGACTGTTTTTTATCGTTTTGAGTAATTATATTTTTATAATAGTTGACCCCGCGCGCGATCGCGCTCTTTTCCTCGCCGCCGGTATGTCCGGCCGACGCGGATGTGCTTTCAAGTTCCGCCGCGCAGGCGGGAAATGCCGTGAAAACATCACATGCTAAAGCGAATAAGACGGAAACAAATATAAAAATAAAGGAAATTTTGCCGTAATTTTTCACGATCATGGATTTATAATCGGAAAAATACAGAAAAAGATTATAAGTTTTCTAAAGGGAAACGTATCTAATTAAAAAGTCACGCTAACGGAAAGTCCAGGACGAACTCGGTGCCCTCGCCAACCTTGCTTTTAACGGCGATCGTCCCTTTATGCTGGGAAATTATCGCCTGACAGATTGAAAGGCCGAGGCCGGTGCCCTTGTCTTCAGATTTAGTGGTGAAGAACGGCTCGAAGATATATTGAATATCTTCTTCACTGATGCCGCAGCCGTTGTCTTTGACCGCTACCGCGACCGAGCCGGACGCAGAGGAGATGTCGACGTCTATTTTGCCTTCGGCGCCTTTTTTTATCGCGTGGATGGCGTTGGTAATAAGATTGACCAGGACCTGTTCGATCTGGGAGGCGTTACCGTCGATATAAAACGGTCCGCCCGCCGTTAAATTCAAGTTTACGGTCACGGGATCCCAGTTTTTAAGGTTAATTTTGGCAAGCGCTATCGATTTTGAGGCGGCCTCGGCGATGTCGATGCGCGATTTTTTGCCGGGAACGACCTTGGCGTATTCGAGTGTGTTCGAAATTATCTGCTGAATGCGGTCGACCGACTCGTCTATTTTGCCGAAGTCGAACTCGAGCTCTTTCACGATCTCTGCGCGGCGGCAGTCTGCGCCCTCACACTTCATTTGAATGGAGTCCTTGGTCAGCTGGACTATAGTAAGCGGGTTTTTGATATCATGGACGATCTCGGAAACCGCTCTTCCAAGAAAGATCATTTTTTCGTTCTGCATCAGCTGGTTCTCGAGCACCTTTTTCTGGGTTATATCGCGCGCCACGATGGCCAGCCCGTCGCCGAAACCTTTGACGTCCGGATCGGAGGAAAGCCTGAAGATAGAGGCGTCCGCGATGATCTTACGGTTATCCGAGGTCCTCAGCTCTATCTCACGGTCGCCGGCGACCCCGTCCGCAAGCGCTGCGGCGGTAAAAGCGTCGAATGCAGCTTTGTCATAAAATAATTTCAGGACCGGCCTGTTGATTATTTCTGAAGCAGGGTATTTAAGAAGTTTTTCAGCGCCGGCGTTGAACATTATAACTTCGAAATCGTCGTTTATGACCATGATGACATCGCTCGAACTGTTTATAAGGTTATCCAGGAAGTTACGGCTGGCTGAAAGTTCTATATTCGACTGCAGCAGTTCCTCGTAATTTTTAGCCAGCGCCGTTTTCATGGTCTTTCCCCATATGATATGGTAGGAGTAGCGGTCGTTTGTCTTTCTGAGCCGGCCCTGTATCTCGTTTATGAGATTTTTGTGGAACCTGAAGGCCGCATCCGGAAAGGCCGCGGAAAACTGTTCGAAATTCTTCGTGGAGAGTTTGACCAGGCTGGTTTCGCAAAGCGCCTCGGCGTTCGCGCTTCTTACGTGGTTATCCAGGAACGCCATTTCGCCGAATACCTCGTTGTCGCAAAAATTGGATATTTCGTGGACGGTGTTATCGGATAGCACGCGGAATATCTTAACTTTTCCGGTCACTACGATATACAGCGACGCTCCGGAATCGTTCTCGCTGAATATCATCTGGTTTTCTTTATATTCTTCATAGGACGCGTAATTTAAAAGTTGTTTGATCTCCGTCTCGGTGAGCGAGCTGAAGATTCCGATCCTGTTGATATTTTGTACCATCAATGCGCTTGCTATCACGATATCACCTTTTCGCTGCCGGGTTTAATTACAATTATATACACGGCGTGGCTATCTTGCGGCTATGTTTATGTTAAAGACATTTTTAAGGGCCGCCTGAAAAACCTTTTCTTTCTTCAGCCCGGAACTTTTCAGGCGGCTCTTTGTTTGTTAACCGGTATTATTAAAAAGTTATTTTTTCAGGTTGTAAAACACGTCGAGGCCGCGGTACTGCGCGACTGTGCCGAGCTCTTCTTCTATTCTGAGAAGCTGGTTATATTTGGCTATTCTGTCGGTGCGGCACATCGAACCGGTTTTGATCTGGCCGGCGTTCACGGCGACGGAAAGATCGGCTATGGTCGTATCGGCGGTTTCGCCCGAGCGGTGCGATACAATCGCGGTAAATCCGGCGCGTTTAGCCATTTCGATCGCGTCGAGCGTTTCGGTGAGCGATCCGATCTGGTTGAGTTTGATGAGCACCGCGTTACATGATTTTTCGGCGATGGCCCTTTTTATGTATTTTACGTTGGTGACCAGCAGGTCGTCGCCGACTATCTGGACCTTATCGCCGAATTTCGCCGTCATTTTTTTGAAGCCGTCCCAGTCGGTTTCGGCGAGGCCGTCTTCGATCGAAATGACG
>MGFH01000091.1 GCA_001791795.1 Candidatus Wallbacteria bacterium GWC2_49_35 | reverse complement strand
CCGGCGGAAGTGCGAAGACCTTCTTTGCGGCCTTTCGGCCGGAGGCGCGAAAACGGCCGTATGGGGCGCGGGCGCCAAGGGCGTGACATTTTTAAACCTGATCGATCCCGGAAAAGAGCTTATCGAATATGTGATCGATATAAACGCCAACAAGCAGGGAAATTATATTCCAGGCAGCGCGCAGTTAATAATTGACTTTAAAAAAATTCCATATTATAATATTCAAAATATCATTTTAATGAACCCGAATTACCGCCCGGAGATTCAAAAAACTCTCGATGAGCAAAATATTAAAGCAAAAATAATTGATATAACGGAGTATCTGAAAAAATGAAAATAGTAATCGATACCGAACTAAAAAAAATTTCATGCGAAACCTCGTCCAGGACCGATACATTCGATCTGTACAGCGAAGAGGCTTTCGACATCGTTTCGAATCAGTGGCTCAAGATAGGCTGGAACCAGAAATATTCATATTCCTACACATGGTTCGGCCTGCCGATGATACAGCTTCCCGAAGACGTCCTGAGGACCCAGGAGGCCGTTTATTCGATAAAGCCGGATGTCGTCGTTGAAACGGGCATCGCCCACGGCGGCTCGCTTATATTTTACGCGAGCCTGTTGAAAGCGATGGGCCGCGGCAGAGTCGTCGGAGTCGATATCGACATAAGGCTCCACAACCGCGAAAAGATCGAAAAGCACGAATTTTTCCCGTATATAACGCTTATCGAAGGCGATTCCGCCGGCGAAGATATAATCGCCAGAGTACAAAGCAATATAAAAAAAGGCGACACGGTAATGGTCGTCCTCGATTCGTGCCATTTAAAGGGCCATGTTTTAAAAGAACTCGAAGCATATCATAAATTCGTAACGGTGGGCTCCTATATTGTGGCTACCGACGGCATCATGCAGGACCTGCACGACGTTCCGCGCGGAGAAGCCTCGTGGATAGAAGACAATCCCGTTTCGGCGGTAGAGGAATTTTTGAAGGGCCATCCGGAATTCATTCTTGAAAAACCGGCGCGCGGCTTTAACGAAAGTTTATGTTCGAAAGATCTTACTTACTGGCCAAAAGCTTGGTTGAAAAGGATAAGATGATCCGCTTTAAAAAATATTAAAACGGATTACGGTTTTAAATAATGAAAAATCTTCCACTTATAAGCGTTGGAATTCCAACCTATAACAGGCCGTCGGGGCTGCGGCGCGTGCTCGAATGCATAACCGGCCAGGACTATGAAAACCTTCAGATAATAGTCGCGGATAACTGTTCCGACAAAGAAGAAGTAAGGCAAATCGTTTGCGAGTTCATCAAAAAGGACAAAAGAATAAGGTATTACCGCCATGCGCGGAACATGGGCCCCGTATATAATTTTAATTTTGCGCTTCAAAAATCATGCGGCGATTACTTTATGTGGGCCGGCGACGACGATGAATGGCCTGAAAAGAATTATATATCGAAATGCGCCGGATTTTTATCCGATAATGCCGGGCATTCGCTTGTCTGCGGCGTCGCTAAATATTACGAAAACGAAATATACCTCCGCGCCGGGGTTAAAATAGAACTCGAAAGCGTCGACCCTTTTCAAAGAGTGCTCGAATATTACCTGTGCGTCGAAGATAATTCCACGTTCTACGGTCTTTTCAATAAAAGTAAAATAGCCGGCGCCTTTATGAAAAACATTTTGGCCGGCGACTGGCTTTTTCTGGCGGGCGCTGCGTTCAATGGCAGGATAGGCCTGCTGTCGGATATCTCTTTTAAAAGAAAGTGCGGCGGCGCCACGGCCAGTTTCGAAAAAATATCGAAGACTCTCGGCATTTCATCAGCCAACAGCCGCTTCCCGTATTTTATGATTGCGTTAAACGCCTTTTCTGACATTGTGTTCAACGACGCGGTTTATGGCAAAATTAATTTATCGGCGAGATTATTCACTGCGCTGAAAATATCAGGCCTCATTTTTTACAAAAGAGCTTTCATGCCATGGTTTACAAATCAAAACCCCATGCTGGTCAACTCGGCGGTTTATATAAAAAAAATCTTGAAGTCCCTCTTCGGCAAAGCAGGAGTATGATATGAAAATACTCTACGACCACCAGATATTCGAAGCGCAGGTTTATGGCGGGGTTTCGCGCTATTTTTACGAACTGATGAGATGCTTTCACGCCGGCGGCCGTCAAGACATTGAATTCGACCTGCCGCTCGCCTGTTCCAACAACCATTATATTAAAGACGCGCCTTTTTTGAAACGAAAATGTAAAAGGATCATTCATTTTGATAATTTCATAGTCGATTTCAACTTCAAAGGCAAGTGGAAATTATATCAGCTGGCTCAAAAGATCGGCTACGTTAAAAATTATACCGGGATAAACAAAGCGTTGAGCGTCGAATCAATTAAAAAACAGGATTTCGATATTTTCCATCCGACTTATTACAGTTCATATTTTCTCGAGCATATCGGCCAAAAGCCTTTCGTGCTGACCGTTTATGACATGATACACGAACTGTTTCCGGCGGAGTATCCCGGCGGCGATAAGTTTCTCGAGCTTAAGAAGTTGATGATTGAAAAAGCGGCCAGAGTGATTGCCATATCCGAGAGTACTAAAAGGGATATAGTGAGGCTGTACGGCGGCAAATTCGAGGAGAAGATCGATGTCGTATATCTCGGCAATTCGCTGGACGCTTCGAACGCTGAAACCGGCGGATTAAAAACGCCCGAAAAGTACCTGCTGTTCGTAGGCAGCCGGTCCAAGTATAAAAATTTTATTTTTTTCGTGGAGTCGGTCGTGTCGATTCTAAAGCGCGATCCCGAATTGAAAATCGTGTGCGCCGGCGGCGGGGCGTTTTCTGAGACCGAACTTGCTTTTTTCAACAAACTCGGTCTCGGCGGTAGATTTTCGCAGTACTCTCTCGACGACGGCACGCTTGCGCATCTTTACAAAAAGGCGCTGGCGTTCGTCTTTCCTTCGCTTTACGAGGGCTTCGGGATCCCCGTTCTCGAATCTTTCGCGGCCGGCTGTCCGCTTATCGTCAGCGATTCCAGTTCGCTGCCCGAGGTCGCCGGCGACGCGTGCGTATATATCGATTCCGCCGACGGGGCGTCGATCGCGGGCGCCGTCGAAAAGGTCATCGGCAGCGCGCAGCTTCGTTCGCAGCTGATAGCGAAGGGATACGAACAGTTGAAAAAATTTTCGTGGGAAATTACGGCTGAAAAAACGAAAAAAATTTACGAAGAAATTTTACGCTGAAAAAACATGAAAAATATAAATATAGTTCGCAAATATTAATTTATTCGAATGTTATAAAACGAATATCGGTTGACTGGAATATTGATCAAATTGTTAATGAATTCAGGCGGTTATTATGAAAAAAGTTTTAATTACAGGTTATAACGGATTCGTCGGAGATTATCTCGCGCGTGAAATATTGAGTAAATATCCCGGCGCGCTCGTTACCGGCGTGGATAAATCCGTCGACGCGAACAAAAATAAAGACGTTACCGTCGAAGAATGCAATTTCGCCGACTTCGCGAACGTGTTCGAGATAGTGAAGAAATATTCGCCCGAAGTGATATTCCATCTGGCGGCCGAAAGTTCAGTGGCTTCGAGCTGGCACTCGCCTTCGTTTATGATATCCAACAACGTCAACTCTCAGATCAACCTGCTGGAGTCCCTTTTGAAATTGAATATGACGGGGGCCAGGGTCGTGGTGGCCGGCTCTTCCGAGGAATACGGCGAAGTGGCCCCCGGCATGCTGCCCGTGAACGAGCAATGCCACTTCAGGCCGCTGAGCGCCTACGCGGTGAGCAAGGTCGCCCAGGACATGATGGCGTTTCAGTATTTCAAAAGTTATAACATGAATATACTCAGGGTGCGCTGCTTTAATTTATGCGGCCCGGGGCAGCATTCGAAATACGTGCTGAGTTCCTTCGCAAGGCAGATAGCCGAGATCGAGGCTTCGGGTGCGGGCGCCGGAACCATAAAAGTCGGAAACCTCGACGTCATAAGAGACTACACTGACGTAAGAGACGCGGCAGGTTATTATATCGAACTGGCCGAAAAGGGCGAAGCCGGCGAAGTTTACAATTTATGCTCCGGCAATAAATTCAACATGAAAGACCTGCTGGACATTCTCATAGGTCATTCGAAAGTTAAAATTGAAGTAGAGATAGATCCGCTCAAATTCAGGCCTTCAGATTTGAAGGTCATCTACGGCGACAACGCCAGGCTTTTATCGCTTTGCGGATATTCGCCGCGTTTCGATATCGGGCTGACCCTGAGATCCATGCTCGATCACTGGCGCGAATTTTTGCGCAGGAGTTGACGAGGTAAAATGGGCGGAAGAATTTCGCCGCGAATAAATATATATCAGGAATATTGAATGTTTGATGCCGCCGGAAAAAAGATTTGCCCCTTATGCTCGGGCGTCGAAGTGATCGTTAAATATGAAAACGCTTTATACGACGATAGGTACGGCTATCGAGGCTTTTATTCGCTTCTGAAATGCCGGAGCTGCCGTCACGGCTGGCTTGACGCCAAATTTACATCCGGTGAGCTCGAAAAATTATATACCGATTTTTACCCGCGCTCGGGTTTTAAAATAGAAGACTACAGGCCCGCACGGCCCGTCTCCGGTTTTAGCGCCTGGCTCGACGGCGCCATGCGCTCCGCGTTTTATCACGTGCCGGCCGGCGTCAGGGTGCTCGACATCGGCTGCGGTTTCTGTGACACCCTCGGTTATCACGCCGCGCGCGGCTGCGACGTTTATGGAGTCGAGGCGGACGCCAACGCCGCCCGGGTGGCCGAAAAATACGGGTTTAAAGTGCATATCGGTCTCTTCGATCCGCGGATATACGAGGCCGGTTTTTTCGATTACGTGACGCTCGATCAGGTGATAGAGCACGCCGCCGACCCGCTGGAAATGCTTTCGGGCGTTTCGAAAATTTTGAAACCGGGCGGCGCGGCCATAATCAGCACGCCCAACTCGAACGGCTTGCTGGCAAGGATTTTCGGAAAAAAATGGCTTCACTGGCACGCGCCGTATCACCTCCACCATTTTTCGCGGGAATCGATGGCGGCCGCGGCCGGGAAGTGCGGCCTCGAGCTCGAGCGGGCGTTTACCTTAACGCCTTCGGAATGGATCTATTATCAGCAGCTTCATCTTTTCGTCAGGCCCGAAGAGGGCCGGCCGGCCGCTTACTGGAGCGAACGCGGACGATGCGGCGTTATCGCTAAAATAGCGCTGAAGCTGCTGCCGTATTTTCATAAGACCAGAATAAACCATTTATTTACAAGGGCCGTCGACGCCGCCGGCGCGGGAGACAATTTTTTATTCTTTTTGAGGAAAGCGTGATCTATGCAAAAACTTTATATTATTTTACCCGCCCATAACCGTAAAAACGTCACTGAACGGTTTATAAACTGCCTGGTTTCGCAGACGTATCAAAATTATCACCTTGTTTTAATCGACGACGGCTCGACCGACGGGACGGCTGAAATGGTGGCGTCGAAAATCAAAAACCTGAGCGTGGTCAGGGGCGACGGAAACCTCTGGTGGGCCGGCTCGCTTCAGAAAGGCTACGAATGGCTCGCCGCGAACGGCGTTTCGGCCGAAGACCTTATCATGCTCGTAAACGACGATACTGAATTTATGCCGGATTTTTTAGACAGGGCCGTATCTTATTTCAAAAATATCGAAGGCGGCGT
>MGFH01000090.1 GCA_001791795.1 Candidatus Wallbacteria bacterium GWC2_49_35 | reverse complement strand
GCCATTTCCACGGCCGGCGCACAGCGCGAAATGATCATTCCCTCGCTCCTGGCTATCGTCATCCCCGTCGTCACGGGTCTCATACTCGGCATCAGCGGCCTGATCGGCCTCCTTGCAGGCGGCCTCTCTACGGGCTTCGTGCTCGCCACGATGCTCAATAACGCCGGCGGCGCGTGGGACAATGCGAAGAAATACATCGAGAAGGGCAACCTCGGCGGCAAGAAACTTGCCGACGGAACGAAGAACCCCATCCACGGCGCGGCAGTCATCGGCGACACCGTCGGCGACCCTTGCAAAGATACCAGCGGCCCGTCGCTGAATATCCTGGTCAAGCTCATGAGCATGGTCGCGATCGTTTCGACGCCCGTGTTCCTCAAGTTTGGACCGGCCATTCAGGCCCTGTTCGGACTTCGTTAAGCTTCCAAGCCTGGCGGCCCGCTATCGGGCGCCAGGGCGTCGAGTTTTTTCGAGATAAATAAAAATAACGAACCTTAATAAAATAAAAAAGGCGTCCGGAAAATTTCCGGACGCCTCTGTTTTTATTTGATGAATGAACGAACGGACTTTTATTCGTTAGTTCATTTCATTTTATTTTTTTTTGCGGTGCAAAAACATACGTGATTGACAGTGCGAATTTTTAAAAAAAGAGAACGGCGCATGTCCGCTCTCTTTTTTATTCGTTTTATTTAACGGCAGATTTATTCGTTTTTATAGACTAGCTTTTGCCAAGGCGTTTTTTCAGCGCTTCGAGTTCGTCGTCAACTTTATCATTGGTTTCGAGCTCTTCGAATTTTTGCTTGATGTCTAAATGGGGATCGCTCAATTCCTGTATCGCTTCGGCTTCGGCTTCGGTGTAATTGACATGTTTTTCCAATCTGTCGAAGGTTTCGAATGCAGAGGTGGAGTTCGCGTTGAACTTGCCGACGTTTTCATTTATTTTTTTCGAGGTTTCGGCGTTTTTCAGGCGTGCGAGCAGGAGCTCTTTTTTTCTTTTGGCTTCTTCCATTTTTGATTCGAGCGCCGCGCAGGAGCTTTTAAGCGCGTCAACGTTCTTTGTCATGGTCTCCAGCTGCGATTTGAGGTCGGCTGCGGCGTCGCCCTGTTCTTTTTTGCGTTTGAGGGCCTCTTTAGCGAGCGAATCGTTGCCCTTCTCGACCGCGATGATGGCCTTTTCCTCCCAGTAGTCGGTCTGCTTGACGGTTTCGTCGTATTTGTCCTCGAGCATCTTTTTGTCGCGGATAGCGCGCGCTACGGCGACTTTAGTTTCGCGAAGGCCTTCCTGCATGTCGATCAGGGTCTGATTGATCATTTTTTCCGGATCTTCCGCGCCGTCCAGCAAAGCGTTGATGTTAGAAGAAATAATGGTCTGCATCCTCGAAAAAATATTACTCATTGAACACCTCCAGAACTTTCGTGTCGTTGCGTTTATTGAATGTCGTTGTCAGCCGGGGTCTATAAGATTTTGTTGACTTCCTCGGCTATTTTAGCTTTGGGCTGGGCACCTACCATGGTCGATTTGATTTCGCCGCCCTTGAAGACCATCAGCGTCGGAACGCCGCGGACTTTATAACTGGAGGCCAGGTTGGGAGATTCGTCTATGTCTATTTTGACGAATTTAGCTTTTCCGCTGTATTCTCTGGCGAGCTCTTCGAATAAAGGCGCTATCATTTTGCAGGGGCCGCACCAGGTCGCGAAAAAGTCCACCACCACGGGTACTTCGCTTTTCAACACTTCGGCGTCAAAATTGTTTTCTTTTATAGTGTCCATTTCTCCTCCTTTTTGCATATTTATTATCTTATTGAAAAAATTTTACAATATTTTTCAAAAAAAGTCAACAAACTACTTGCAAAAAAAAAAAAAGTGTAGTATAATAAAAACGTTTTTGGGGAGTCGTCTAATGGTAGGACAGCAGACTCTGGATCTGTACGTGAGAGTTCGATTCTTTCCTCCCCAGCCTTCAAACCCGCCCTTCAGGGCGGGTTTTTTATTTGCCGCGAAAAGTTTTTCCGGTGGACGTTATTAACATTATTGAGAAAAAAATAAAAAAAATAAAATTTATCATTGAAAATAAAATTAAGATTTGATATAAATATAATAGTTTATAAATATTTTATTGTTTTTAGCAGAATAATGATATATAATGTATCACGAAATTATCCGCCGCGTATTAATTTTATTTACGTCCGGAAAAAACACGGGAGAAAGTGAGAGTACATTGCCTTCAGACAAGGAAAAAACCGATAAAAAAAGTAAAAGAACGCCGCGCGAAGCGCCCCCGGCGCCTTCAGAGATCGAAGTAAGAAAAAGGGCTGAATTCTCAGGACTATTGCTGATGTTCGCCTCCGTCGTCCTGCTGGTGTTTTTTATAATAAAGCCGTCCGAATCGAAATGGCTCGGCGCAGCTTACGGTCTGCTGCACTGGTTTAAACTGCAGTTCGGCGTTACGATGTATTTCGTGTCCTTCCTTCTATGGTTCTTCGGCATCCAGAAATTCATGCACGGCGCCATCACGAACAAGAACAGCGAGTACGCCGGTTATTTTTCGCTGCTGCTTTTCTCGAACCTTTTTTTCGAGATACTCAATTCCACCGGCGGCCTGTTCGGAAGTTACGTCGCCTCCAGGGCCGTCCCGGTCTTCGGCAACGCAGGCGTTCTTCTGGTGAGCGTTTTCGGGTCGCTTATCGGCGCTTCGATAGCGTTCAACATCCTGCTGGCACCGCTTTTCGTTTCTGCGGTTTCGGGCTGCGCCGCGATGGTTTTCGGCGCCTTGAAAATGGTTATTTTTGCCGCAGCATTCGTTCTGACGTTTATTTTAAAAGCCCTATCGGCCTCGGCTCTGCTTATTTTCGACTACGCCAAAAATTTATTCTCGAACGTTCCCGCTGAAACGGGCCGCGAATACGGTTCCCTTAAAGGAAGCGCCGACGGGGTTGAAATGTTCCGCAAAGAGGAGGAACTCGAAAAGCCCGGTTCCGACGACAACGGCCAGGCCGAAACGCTCGAAGATAAGCTGTTTTCGAATTTCAAAAAGGGCGGCGACGACTATATCGTTAAAGGCGACGACGGCGGAGCGGTTTCCGACGCCATAAATCTCGACGGTTACAGCGCGGGCCGCCTTGAAAATATTGCCAGGACCCGTAAAGAAAACCCCGCGGATGCGCCAGCCGAAGAACCGGCTAAAAAAGTTTTGGAAGAGGCCGACGGAGAAGAAGACGGCGAAAAGCTCACCGTCAAAGCGTCCGCCAGAAACCTCGACCTGGACGCGGTTCCCATAACCCGCTCTTACGACGCGCCGCGCGACGGCAGCGGCGCTTCGCCAGCCGAAGAGGCCCTTCTTAAAAATTATTACTCAAAAAATTCCTCAGGCAAGTTCGCGGGCTCATCCGAAACCGTCCGCGAAACAGGCACAGATTACGACGATTACGATTATCCCGATTTCAACGCCATATTGAAGCCGGTCGAAAAAATAGAAGGCATAAGCGAGGAAGAACTCAAGGCCAACGCCGAAAAACTCGTTACCACTCTTAAAAATTTCAGCGTTGAAGTTAAGATCGCCCATATAACCTGCGGGCCTACCGTCACTCGTTACGAGCTTCAGCCGGCCAGCGGAGTCAAAGTCTCCAAAGTGGTCGGCCTAGCCGACGATCTGGCGCTCGCGCTTGCCACTTCGAGTCTCAGGATGGAGGCGCCGATCCCCGGCAAGGCGGCCATAGGCGTCGAAGTTCCGAACACGAAGCCGGTGCCCGTGTTTTTTTCCGAACTCATAACGCTTCCCGAATTTAACGAATCGAAGTCTCCTCTGCTATTCGCTCTCGGCAAGACCATCACCGGCCAGCCGATAATAGCGGATCTGCGCAATATGCCGCACCTTCTGGTTGCGGGCACTACCGGCTCCGGAAAGAGCGTGTGCGTCAACACCATAATCGCAAGCATACTGTTCCACGCGCGTCCCGACGAGGTCAGGTTCGTGATGGTCGATCCGAAGATGGTCGAATTGACCGGCTACAACGACATACCCCACCTGATACACCCCGTCGTGGTCAAGGTAAAGGATGTCCCGTTCCTTCTCGAATGGGGCGTATACGAAATGGAGCGCCGCTACAGGCTGCTTTCCGCTTTCGGCGTTCGCGCGATAGACGGGTTCAACGCCGTAGTGGACGAATACAATTCCGGCAGGCGCGGTCTCAACGACAGGGAATCCGCGGAACTCGTCGAGCAGGGTCTCGAATCGCTCGAAAAACTTCCCTTCCTGGTGTTCGTGATCGACGAGCTGGCCGATATCATGATGACCGATAAATCCAACAAGGTCGAAGAATATATATGCCGTCTCGCCCAGATGGCCCGCGCCGTTGGCATGCACCTTATAGTGGCCACGCAGCGACCCTCGGTCAACGTCATAACCGGCCTGATAAAGGCTAATCTGCCGTCGCGCATTGCCTTCGCGGTGAGTTCCGTCACCGACTCGCGCACGATACTCGACTGCAAGGGCGCCGAAAAACTTATCGGGCGCGGCGACATGCTCTATCTTCCGACCGGTCTGCAAAAGCCCGTGAGGGTCCAGGGCGCCTATGTGCGCGACGAAGAGATAAGAAAACTGACCGATTTTTTGAGATCGAATTACGAGCCCGACTATAAACCCGAGGTCGGCGAAAAGATCAGCGAGTACCAGCACGCCGGCGACGAAGACGGCGGAGAAAGCGGAGGTGGCTTCGATTCCGACTCCGCGGCCGACGAACTTTTCTACGACGCGGCGCGCCTTGTGGTCGAAAATAAAATGGGCTCGGCCTCCATGCTGCAGAGGATATTGAAGATCGGCCACAACAGGGCCCTCAAACTGATGGATCGCATGGAGAAAATGGGCGTGGTGGGGCCGTTCGAAGATAAGAAGCCGCGCAAGGTATTATGGTCCATCAAGGATCTGGAGGATAACATAAGAAAGGTCGCTTAGCGACTTTTATAAAGTATTTTTTAACGCCGCTTGTGTTTTTATCAATATACATTGGGGGAAGATATGGACAATCCATTTTATTGCCCTTTCATGGGTGAGCTGTCAGAAGAGGTCATGAAGGAACGCCAGCAGACCTGCAAAAAAGAGCATTGCTATTTTTATGACAGGAACCTTCAGCGTTGCTTTATTCCGCTCATAGGGAAGGCTTCGCTGGAATTTATCGACGACCTTCGCACGCGCCGCGAAGCGCGCGAGGTATCGACGCTGAAATCCAGCGCTGACGTTTATTCTTACGACGACAAGCAGGACCAGATAAACGTTCTGCTTTCGATAGCGGAGAAGCACTATAAGAGTTCGAACCTGGCCGCCGCCATAACCGAATATAAGAAAATTATAATACTCGACGCCGAGAACGTGAAGGCGCATTTCGAGCTGGGCTGCATTTATAAGAACACCGGCCGGCACAACGAGGCCATCGGCGAGTTCAAGGACGTTCTGGCGATAAATCCCGACTACGGCCTCGCCTGTCTTTATCTCATGGAGGAATACAAGAAATTATACGCCGATTATTCCGAAAAAGAGGTCATGTACGACGGAATCATAAAGAAATTTAAGACCGTCGTCGAAACCAATCCTTACGACTCCAACGCTTATTTCGCTTACGCAGCCGCTTTGAATACTCTCCACTCGGAAGACTCGCAGCGCGACATATCCAGGCGCGAAGCCTCCATAGAGGCATTTTCCAAGGCGATCGAACTCAACCCGCAGAACATATATTCCTACTGGGGCCTTAAAGACGTATATACCCGCGAATTCAAGGACGGCCGCGTCGAGTACGAAAAGATCATCGAAGTTTCGAAGCAGGCCGTAGCGCTGAACGACAGGAATGCGAACGCGTATTTCGAGCTTGCCATGGCCTATTATAAAAAGCCGGAAGGCGACATGCAGGACGACGCTGTCGTCAATTTCGAAAAGGCGCTCGAATTCGAGAAAAATAACTGGGAGATCTATTTCGCGCTCGGCGAGATATTTCAGAAACGCTACGATTACGCACGCGCCATCGAAAAATTCACGCAGGCACTTGCGCTGGCCCCGAAAAACCACGAAATATATTACAGGCTCGCAAGCATCTATTACCTGAGCGATTTTTACGACAAGGCCATCGCCGAACTCAACGCCGCGCTCACTCTGAACGGCGATTATTACGAGGCTTTAATGCTTCTTGGCCGCATCTTTTCGGCGAAAAAGCAGCACGAAGAGGCCATAAGCGCGTTCGAATACGCAGCCAAGCTCAGGGAAAGCGGCGAGGTGTTCGAGTACCTGATAAACGAATACCAGCACAAGGTCGCGTCGCCTAAAGTGCCCAACGCGGCCCTGCTTATAGAGCGCATCATCGAGCGTTTCAAGTCGAAAACCAATATGGAGCCCGACAATTCCGCGGCCCATCTGGCCCTAGGAATGGCCATTTACAGATTCAAGGACAGCGAGTGGCTCGCGAAGGCCATATCGGAACTCAAGATCGCCATCCGTATCGACCAGACCAACGTGCACGCCGGCTGGGCGCTTTCTAAAATTTATATAAACTCGATGGGTTCGCCCGCCGAAGCGGTTTCGCTGTGCAAGAAAATAGCGCGTCTCGATCCCGACAATTCCAGGGCCTATTACGAGCTCGGCGTCGCCTACATGGAATCCGGCGAGCTCGAAAAGGCTTACGATCAGATAAACAAGTCCCTTATTTTAAACAAGGCTTTCATCGAAGGATATTTCAAGATAATTGAAATACTCACCAGACTGGGCCGTTTCGATGCGATCCTCGAAGTCTGCGACAAACTGATCGAGATCAAGCCGAATTTCGCCAGAATACGCTATGAAAAAGCACTCGCTTACTGGAAGCTCGGCGATTACGACAGCGTCGAGGCCGAAGTGCGCGCGTGCCTCGACCTTGACCCCGAATTCACAAGGGCTTACGTGGTACACGGCGACGTGCACTTCGAAATGAAGCGCTACCGCGAGGCGAAGCAGAAATACTCTCTGGCGCTCGGCCATCTTAAAGACGACGCTTCGATCATGAAAAAACTCGCGGCCATAGCCGAGATCGAAAAAGACCTCGAGTCCGCCATCGCCTACGGCAAAAAGATCATCGAGAACGTTCCGGGCGACCTCGACGCGCGGCTGAAGCTCGCGAAGATCTACTTTGCGCGCGGCGACTACGACAAATCCCAGAACTATTACGAAGAGGCGCTTATGGTAAAAACCGACAGCGTCGAGGCCGTCATGGGGCTGGCGTACTGCTATCTGAAATCATACGACTACGAAGAGGCTGAAAAACTATTGCTGCAGGCGGTTTCTATCGACCCCGCGTCTTTCGAGGCGCTGGTGCGTCTGGGCGAAATATACCTGCACAAAGAACGCATAGACTACGCCATGGACAATTTCAAGAAGGCTATCGACGTCAACCCGCAGAACCCTTCGGGGCACTTCGGGCTCGCAAAATGCTTTGAAACGCAGAACAGCCTCGATCTTGCCGCTGCCGAATACAAGCAGGTGCTTTCGAAGGACGTCAACAACATCGACGCGCACCTTAGCCTTGCGACCATATACAAGCAGAAGGAACTTTTCGACAGCGCGGTCAACGAGTACCAGCAGGCGCTCGAAATATCGCCGGGCAACGAAGAGGTCCATTTTAATCTTGCCATCTGCTATGAAAAGCTCAATCTGCTCGATAACGCGATGTGGGAATATTCCGAATCGATAAAACTCAATCCGAGCAACAAGGATGCTTACATAAATCTCGGCAACATATTCTTCTCGAAGAAAATGTACGGTGACGCCTCCGTGAAATTCATACACGCGCACGAAATAGATTCGCGCGACATCGACATAGCGTACAAACTGGCGCAGTGCTATGAATTCACATCACAGAACGAAAGCGCCGTCAAATTATACCGGGAGGTCACGAAGCTCGACCACAGCCGTGTTGACGCCTTCAACAAACTCGGCGACCTTTACAACCTTCAGGACGACTACAACAGCGCCATAGAGGCTTACAAGCGCGTCGTCGAACTCGAGCCGGGCAACATAGAAGTGCGTTTTAAGCTCGGCGTGGTGTACAACAAGATCGACCTTATAACCGACGCGTGCAACCAGTTCATCGAGGCGCTCAAGATCGATTCCTACAACCCCGAGATACTGCTCGAACTCGGTAAAACCTACAAAAAAGAAGGCGCGCTCGAAAAGGCGATCGAAAAATTCAGGCAGGTCATCGAGCTCGACGGCGAAATAACAGAAGCTTATTACGAGCTCGGAAAGGCATACACGCATAAAGGCCGCGTGGATAAAGCAATAGGCGAGTTCCAGAACGTCCTTAAACGCGACCCGAAAAATATCGAGGTCCATTTCGAACTAGGCAAAGCCTATAAGGGACAGGGTATTTACGAAGAAGCACAGAAGGAGTTCATAACGGTCACCGAACTCAATTTCGAACACCACTCCGCCCACATCGAGCTGGGGCTGATATACGCGAGCCTTTACCAGATGGAAAAGGCCATAGCCGAATTCGAGGTCGCGGTTTCGCTCGAGCCTGAGAACGCCAACGTCCATTTCGAACTGGGCAAACTTTATTTCGAAAAATCGATGTTCGACAGATCGATCGACGAGTTCAAGAAAGCCCTCGTGCTCGACGAAAATAATCCCATCATCTTCTACAGGCTGGGCGAAGTGTACTTCAACCTCAAAAAATACGAGAACGCTATAATACATTATAAACAGGCGCTCGAGCGCGAAGCGGATTTCGTCGACGTCATTCACCGCCTCGGAACTATCTATTCAGCCACCGGAGCTTATGAAGACGCCATAACATACCTCACGCGCGCGTCCGAACTCGACGTGGATTCGGCCGGCATTTTCTCCGAACTCGCCGAAGTTTATGAAAAGACGAACGATTTCGACAAGTCCATGCTCAATTATGAAAAGGCCCTCAAACTTAAGCCCGACATGATAAACGTGATATACAAGCTCGGCTCGAAGTATAAGGAAAAACGCCTTTACTACAAGATGGTCGAGCTTTACCAGCAGGCCATCAAACTCGCTCCGACCAACGCCCTGTTCTACTACGAACTCGGCGACGCTCTCAAAAACCGCGAAATGCTGAGCGAAGCGAACGCTCAGTACAAAAAAGCGCTCGAACTCAATCCCGAGTTCGTCGACGCCATGTTCGGCCTCGTCGAGATCGGATTCATAAAGGAAGAGTACGACCAGGTCGTAGAAATCTGCCAGCGCGCGATAAAACTCTTCCCGAACAACATAAAGGTAAGATATAACATCGGCAAGGCCTACGCCAAGAAGCAGCTTTATCACAAGGCGCTCGAGGAATACGAAAAGGTCATCAGCCTCGATTCGTCGTTTTACGATGTGCATATCGAGCTCGGCGAAATATACCTGGCGATAGGCGACAAGCAGGAAGCGGTCGATTCCTACGAAAAGGCTGTCAATCTGAAGCCCGACGCCAAGGTTTATCTGCGGCTGGCGAAGATCCTCGAGGAAATGGGCAACAAGGCCAGGGCGAACTTTTACTACAAGGCGGCGTCGGAACTCGAGCCGGACAACGCCGAAGCTTACTACAAGATCGGTCTCGATTACGAAGCGGCCGGCAATTTCGATCTGGCGATATCCAACTTCAAAAGGTCGTCCGAGCTCGAGCCTGAATTCATGGACGCTCACGTTCATCTCGGCCATCTCTACTTCGACCGCGAGCGCTGGTCCGACGCTATAGTCGAGTATATGTGCTGCGTCGAGAACGACCGCTGCGACTTCCAGATATACTATAACCTCGCATACTCCTACCAGAAGCTCGAATCGCTTGACGAGTCGTGCGCGTTCTATCTCGAGGCGCAGAGGCTCGCGCCCGAAAATATAGACGTCATTAAAAACCTTGGCGAAATTTACAGGGCTAAACAGATGATTGACGAGGCCGTCGACTGTTACGAAAAAGTCCTGCGGGCCGACGCGAACGAATGGCGCGTGGCCATCGAACTCGGAAAGATATATATGCAGCGCAACGAGGTCGAAAAGGCCGTGGCGAAATATACAATCGCGCTCGAAGGCGATCCGGAGAACGTCGATCTGTACGTCGAACTCGGCCGCGCCTACATGAGCAGTTCGAAACCTAAAGAAGCGCTTGAATTCATAAAAAAGGGGCTTATGCTTTATGAGCAATAAAACACCTGAAAAACTCAAATTATTGCACCAGCTCGCGGGCGAGGCATACCTCGAGCTCAACAACCTGACGATGGCCATAGAGGCCTTCCAGCAGGTTATCAAGATAGACGCCAACGACACCATGGCCCACTACAAGCTCGGCGAAATTTACTCGAAAAAGGGTATGAAAGACGAATCGATGCGCGAATATGAGCTCGCCGTATCGATGTCGCCCGACGACCCCGACATTTTCTTCCAGCTAGGCGTCGATTATTTCAAAAAAGGCGATTACGAGAGCTCGTTCGATAAATTCGAAAAGGCGCTAGGCCTCAATTCAGAAATGAGCGAAGTTTACAGGTATCTCGGAGACATCAACTTCATCCGTGAAAGTTATAACGACGCTCTGGCCAATTACAGGCTCTATCTTGAATCGCATCCGAAAGACCTCCAGATATGCTCGAACATGGCCTCCATATATAAGGAATTAAAAGAAGAGAAGAACGAGCTCGAATCGCTCGAATCGGTTCTCAGGTTTGAGCCCGACAACGTCGAAGCGAATATGCGCTCCGGAATGCTGCTGTACGCGGGTAAAAATTACAGCGCCGCGAAAGCGCGCCTCGGTAAGGTCCTCGAAACGAAACCGGACGAGAAAGACGCTTATTTTCCGCTGTGTGAAATATACGAGGCCGAAGGCAACGTCGACGGCGCGCTGGAGATGCTTAAAAAGGCTATCCATAGCGGTTATCAGAGCGCAGACGCGATGCAGAAATTCGGCGATCTGTGCCTTGCCAGCGGAAACGTGGCGGAGGCCGAGAAAGCGTTTAAAAAGGTCATCGCCAAAAACCCTGATTCCACAGACGCGCATTTCAGGCTTGGCGAGATATACCTTGTCGGCGGCCAGCACGACCGCGCTATAAACGAATTCAAGAAGGTAATAGAGTTCGAGCCGGAAAATCCTGAGGTTTATCTGCGTCTGGGCAACGCATACATGAGCAAGAACAAGTACTCGGACGCCGTCAAAATATACAACCAGGCTCTCGAAGCGGGTCTCACCGACATAACCATATACAAGGACCTGGGCGTGGCCTATTACTCGCTTCAGATGTTCGACGAGGCGGTCGAGAATTTCGAACGCGCTCTGGCCCTCGATCCCGCTTACCACATAGCTCACGTCAAGCTCGCCGAGATCTACCAGTCGAAGAATATGTACGATCGCGCGCTCGAGGAGTACAACTCCATTATCGACATGGACCCGTCGAATTTTTCGGCGCTCAAGGAGATCGGCAAGATTTATTTCCAGAAGAACATGTATCAGGAATCGATAAAGGCCCTCACGCAGGGTTTGAAACTCAACTCGTCCGACATGGAGATCTCGCTTCTGCTCGGCAGGATATTCAAGAACACTAAAAATTATGAAAAGGCGCGCCAGATGTTCGAAAAGATCGTCGAACGCGATCCGGACAACTATCAGGCCGTAATAGAACTTTCGAAGGTTTACTCCGAACAGGGCGGCATCGACACCGCCATCGACATACTCACGAAGGTCATCAGCAAGGCCCCGTCTAATTACAGGGTACGCGTCGAGCTCGGCATACTTTACCGCGAGGCCACTTTCCTCGACAAGGCGATCGTCGAGTTCAGAAAGGTCCTCAAGGAAAACCCGAAGTTCGTCGACGGCCACGTCGAACTGGCTCAGACCTTTTTGATAGACAGTATCGAGAACAACGACACCACGATCCTCAAACAGGCCCAGGACGAAGCGAACCTCGCCCTCGAATACGACGCCAAATGCGTTCGCGCCCTGGTCATACTGGGCGAGATATGCAAGGAGCGCGGCGATTTCGACAAAGCGCGCGAGTTCTTCGAGCGCGGCCTGAAAATTGAGCCGGAGAACCCGCGGCTGCTCGAACTCTGCAACGCCACGAAGAGCTACAAGGTAAAAGAGGACGTCCAGGAAAAGCTTTCGCTCGCGAAAGTTTACATGGAGCGCAACCACATCGAGAACGCCATCATGGAATACGAGTCCGTGCTGGAGCTAGACCCGAATAATTATCAGGCCACCTTCCAGCTCGCCGAGATATACCTTAACCAGAACCTCGTCGACAAGGCGGTCAAATTCTTCCAGCGCACGAAGACCATCAAGCCTGACTTTATAGAAACCTACAGACGCCTCGCCGAAATATACAAGTCGCAGGGCGACAGCGACAAGTTCATAAGCGAATGCATGCAGATAATAGAGCGCGAGCCCGACGATCCCATCGTCCATCTCGAGCTGGCCCGGTCCTACATGCAGGCGGGCTATACCGACGAAGCCTCGTCGGAGCTCAAGCAGGTCATCACGATAGACCCGCACTGCTCCGAGGCGCACCAGTATCTGGGGCAGATTTATGAAAAATCGGAAATGTTCGACGACGCTAAGGAATGTTACAACCGCGTACTGCAGCTCGATCCGAATAATGCCGTCGCGCTAGATTATTTCGCGAACCAGCAGAACCGCGAAATGAACGACCAGATCCAGGAGGCGTTCGACAAGGCCAAAGAATTCGAGGACAAGAACGAGATTGACAAGGCCATCGAAGAGTACGACCGCATACTCGAGATACGTCCGGGCAATTTCGACGTACACTACAGGCTCGGCGGCCTCTACGAAAAGAAAAAAGCCCACTCGAAAGCGCTTTTTGAATACCAGCGCGCGATCGAGATCGACCCCGAAAAATACAAGGACATATACCTGAAGGCCGGCAACGTCGCGCGTGAGCTGAAGGATCACCAGGAAGCGATCAGTTTCCTGAGCAAGGTCCATCAGTTCTTCCCCGACAACATCCAGGCGCGCAAGGACCTTCTCGAAGAGTACAAGATAGTCTATCTCGAAGCCGAAACGCCCAACAAGGCGGATGACGTCATCAACAAGTATAAAGAAATACTTGACACCAGGCCGGACGATCCTCTGGTGAACTACGAAATCGGCTACCTGTACAACAACCTTCCGCTGGAATCCTTCAACGAGGAGAACGTCCGCGGAAAGGCCATATTCGCGCTCAAAAAAGCGACGGAGATCATGGCGGGGGACATCGACGTGCGCTTCGAGCTCGCCCGCGCCTATAAACGCGAGGCCATGCACGACGAGGCCATAGCCGAGTACCAGAAGATAATAGAGCTTTCGCCGGAGAATATAGAATCGCGGCTCACGCTCGGCCTCATACTCGAACTCAACAGGCAGTTTGACGACGCGCTCGAGCAGTACAACAAGTGCGTCGAACTCGACAAGAACTGCGGCGAAGCGCACGCGCGCGTAATCGACCTTTATTACAAGATGTACGAAAAAGACGAAAACAAGACTCAGAAGTTCTTCCAGCTCCTGCAGGACTATAAAAAGGCCGCCGAAGGCAATTTCACCGACGCGATGGTCCATTACAGGCTCGGCTACGCATACATCAAGCTGTCGGCCGGTTTCGGCCTGACCGGCGACGAGAAAGCCAACGCCCAGATGGAGTTCAAGCAGGCGATAAGCATAGACAACACCAATCTTTATCCTTACTGGGGCCTCAAGGTCGTCTACCAGAAGGAATCGCTGGACGGCAAGGACATGTACGACGAGGCCATCGAAATATGCAAGCAGGCGATACAGCGCTCGCCTGACGACGCCCGGGCGTACTTCGAGCTGGGCGAGGCTTATAACGAGAATTACAAGTCGAATATGAAGAACGAGGCTATCTATCAGTACAAAAAGGCCATAAGCCTTTCGCCTGATTACGTCGAGGCGCACTACCGTCTCGCCTCCATATACAGGGTCAAGAATATGTTCGACGAAGCGGTCGTCGAATACAACAAGGTCATCGAGCTCGACCCGAACGGCGCCTTCGCGAAGGACGCGAAACGCTCGCTGGTCCATATCGAAAAGAGCCGCGAAATAACTTAAACCGGCGCCACGGAAAATCAAGCGCCGCTTTAATGAAAGTAACCCAATATAATATATGACGTACAATATTACAAAATAACAATTAATTACACTATAATTCGGGAGGTTGGAAAATGTCAAGTTCGTTCGACGTGGTTTCCGAGGTAAATTTAGCCGAAGTCGATAACGCGATTAACCAGGTTAAAAAAGAGATCGACCAGAGGTTCGATTTCAAGAATTCAAAAAGTGACCTTAAAAGGGAGGACGTGAAAATAACCATGACCTCCGACGACGAGTACAAACTGAAGAGCCTGATCGAAATTTTAAAGGAAAAACTCGTCAAGCGTAAAGTGATGCTTAATTCGCTGCGTTTCGGAAAGGTCGAAACTGCCCTGGCGGGAACGGTGAAACAGATAGTAGATATAGTCTGCGGCATCGAGACCGACATAGCCCGAGAGATGGTCAAGGATATAAAGAACCTCAAGATCAAGGTGCAGGCGTCCATACAGGAAAAGCAGGTCAGGGTCTCGGGGAAGAACCGTGACGATCTGCAGGCGGTAATACAGTTTTTGAAGTCGAAAGACTACAAGCTTCCCCTGCAGTTCACCAATTACCGCGAAAATTAGGCGTTTAACAGTACTCCACAGAAAGGCGATCCAATGGCTTATAAAGTTATGTTCATCTCGCTCGGGTGCGCGAAAAATCTCGTCGATTCAGAGAAAATGCTCGAAACGCTTTCCGGTTACGGTTTCGAGTTCACCGAAAATCCGGCCGATGCCGATGCCGCGGTCGTGAACACCTGCACCTTCATCGACGAGGCCAAAGCCGAATCGATAGAGCACATACTCGAGACTGCCAGTTTCAAAAAGCCGGAGAATGGAAGGCTTAAAGCGCTCGTCGTCGCCGGATGCATGGTCGAGCGTTATAAAGAAACGCTTTATGACGAGATACCCGAGATCGACGCCATCGTCGGGCTAGCCTCTCTGCAGGACATCGCTTCGGTCATTCTGTGGGCGCTCGACGGAAACAAAAAGATCAGGCTCGAAGATATCCCGATGGTGCGGATGAACAGGCCTAAAAATAAAATCGGCGGATATTCGGGCGGCAACGGCGAGCTCAGCGCGCCCCGCGTTTCGCTCACGCCGCCCTTCTGGTCGTATCTTAAAGTGGCCGACGGGTGCGACAATCCCTGCTCGTTTTGCGTGATACCTCAGATACGCGGCCGCTTCAAGAGCGTGCCGGTAGATATAGCCGCGGCCCGCGCGAAACGCCTCGCCATGGACGGTGTGAAAGAGATCAACATAATAGCTCAGGACAGCGGCAACTACGGGCGCGACATATACGGCAGGCCGCGCCTCCACGAATTGATCGATAAAATATCCCAGATCGACGGTATAAAGTGGATCAGAATACTCTACACCTATCCGCTGCATTTGAACGACGCACTGATAAAGGTGATCGCGTCAAACCCGAAGGTGTGCAAATATATCGACGTCCCGCTGCAGCACGTGAGCGACGGCCTTTTAAAACTCATGAAGCGCGGCATGACATACGACAAAACCGCGGCCTTCATCGAAAAACTCCGCGGCGCAATACCCGGCGTGATCATCAGGACGTCTTTCATAATAGGCCATCCCGGCGAAACGGAAGACGACGTCGACCGGCTCATCGAGTTCCTCGACATGTATAAGATCGAAAAAGCTGGTTTTTTCAGGTACTCTCAGGAGGACGGCACCGTCTCGGCCGGTTACGCGGGCCAGGTGTCCGAAAAGGTCAAGATACGCCGGCTGAAAAAAGTCTCGCTCGCCTACGACAAAGTTCTGAAATCGGTTAACCGGAGCATGATCGGAAAAGAACTGGAGTTTATGATCGAAGATTTTGACGAACAAAGCGGTCTTCTTATGGCGCGAAGTTATCGCGAGGCGCCGGAGGTCGACGGATACGTTCACATCGCGGCCGAGTCCGCGAAATATTTCGTTCCCGGCACTTTCATAAACGCGAAGATCATTAAGGCGAAAAAATTTGAATTGTACGCGGAGGCCGTTTAGATGCCGTTCTCGTTTCTGATAAGACTTAACGTCGCCAATAAAATATCCGTTTTCCGAGTACTGATAATACCTGTTTTCATGTTTTTATTTATCATGAAAAGCTCCCCGGGTTCCGTCAATTATTATAAGATCGCCGCCTGGGTGGTTTTTATAATCGCAGCCATATCCGACCTGGTGGACGGATATTACGCCCGCAATTATGAAAAAGTCACCAAGTTCGGAAAACTGATAGATCCGATCGCCGACAAGATGCTCGTAACCGCGGCCCTTCTGTGCCTTGTAGAAAGCGGCGCCGTCCGCTCCTGGGTCGCGTTTTTGATCATCGGCCGCGACATCGCCATTTCGGGCCTGCGTATCATTGCCGCTGCCCACGGCAGCATAATAGCCGCTTCGCCTCTCGGAAAATGGAAGACGGTTCTCCAGCTTACGGCCATAATAACCGCTCTCACTTTTTATTCCTTCGACGAGCTGCTGAAACTCAAATCGGCCGCCGGCGCACTTGACGGCAGTGCCGTAGTTACGTTTTACAGGATATATGAAACTTCGATCATAGATGCGCTGATGTATATTTCCGCTTTTATTTCACTCGTGTCCGCTTTCGATTATTTTAAAAAAAATAAGCACGTTATTAAGGATTGACAAAAGGTATGGATAAAGAGTATAATGTAACAATTAATAAAAAAATATCGCGGATGATCTTCAACAAATTAAAATATATCCGCACAAGATCTTTAAAAACGCCGAAACTCATGATCGCCGAAAGCCTTACCGGAGGCATGGTTTCGGACTGCCTCACGGGCGTGGCCGGCATATCCGAGTTTTATAAAGGCTCGCTGGTGGCTTATTGCAACACCATTAAAACGGTCGTGCTGAAAGTGAGCGAAGAAACCCTTGAAAAGCACGGCGCCGTTTCGGCGGAAACCGCTTCCCGTATGGCTCTTTCACTCGGCGAGCTTTACGGCGCCGACCTCGGCGTATCGACGACCGGCATCGCCGGCCCGGGCGGAGGGAGCGTTCAAAAGCCCGTGGGACTGGTCTATTTCGGTTTTTATATCAACGGCAGGCTGAGTGTCGAGCGCAGAATTTTCAGGGGCGGGCGCGACGGCATACGCCGGCAGGCCACGCGGTTCGCACTGGCGCAATTATTGAGGCTCATAAGGGATCTTTAACGCGGGAACGGTCGGCGGAACGCTGCGCGCCCTTACGAAAAAAAATTATTTTTCAGAAATATTACGATATTAGAATATATTAACGATTTCTCGAGGTGAAAAAATGGCAGTAGATGTAAGCAAAAACGCAGGAAAAGAAAAAATGCTCGAATCGGCTATAGCGTCGATTCAGAAAAGTTACGGAAAAGGTTCGATAATGAAACTCGGCGAATCGGTCATCAGCACCGTGGCTATCGAGGTCATTCCGACAGGCTCTCTCTCTCTGGATATAGCCACCGGTATCGGCGGCGTTCCGCGCGGCCGCATAGTCGAAATATACGGCCCCGAATCGTCGGGCAAGACAACGCTCGCGTTCCACATAATAGCCAACGCCCAGAAAACAGGCGGCATAGCGGCGTTCGTCGACGTCGAACACGCCATGGACCCTAAATACATCAAATGCCTCGGCGTCAACGTAGACGAACTTTACGTGTCGCAGCCCGATACGGGCGAAGAAGCGCTCGACATAGTCGAAACGCTCGTTAAAACGAATTCAGTGGACGTCGTGGTGCTCGACTCCGTCGCCGCCCTGGTCACGCGCGCCGAACTCGACGGCGCCATGGGCGATGCTCACGTCGGCCTGCAGGCACGTCTTATGAGCCAGGCTATGAGAAAGATCACTTCGCTCGCGTCAAAATCCAAGACCACTGTCATATTCATCAATCAGCTGCGCGACAAGATCGGCAATTCATACGGCCCTTCCGAAACCACCACCGGCGGACGCGCCCTCAAGTTTTTCGCTTCGCTCAGGCTCGACATACGCCGCACCGAATCTCTTAAGATAGGCGATAAGATAATCGGCAACTCCGTCAAGGTAAAAGTCGCCAAAAATAAACTTGCTCCCCCTTTCCAGATTTCCGAATTCGACATCATATACGGCGAAGGCATATCGAAAGAACTCGAACTGATCTCCCTCGGAGAAAAATTCAAGATAGTCGAAAAAACCGGTGCCTGGTATTCCTATAAAGACAATAAACTTGGCCAGGGCTTCGATAACGCCAGAAAATATCTCGTTGAAAATCCCATTGTATCCAAAGAAATAGAAGACACCATACTCGGACAGACACTTCCCCACCGCATGGTCCAGCCGCCCGCGGAAGAAACGGCTCCACCTAAGAAGGAAAAAGCGTCAAAACGTAGCCAAAATTAATGTAAAGCGTGGTGTTTCAGCTGAGTATTTGCGCGAATGACTTTTTAATGTTAATAGTGGGGCTGACGCTCGTGCTCAACGTCATAATCATTTATTTCTACATGCGCATGAAAAAGATGATAGGTGCGATGAGCGGCTCCCATTCGCTTTATTCCGACGTAGGAGAGCTGGCGAAAAAATGTTCACAGCTGAATTCGGAATTTGAAAAAGTGGCCATGATACGTATCGCCGAACTCGAGGACCGTATTTCGCATCTGAAAGAGCTCGTGGCCGTCGCCGACGAGCGTATCCTGCAGATCGTCGAATTCCAGCAGGGCCTCGAACAGATGGCCGCCTCCATTCACCAGGGCCTTAAAAACGGCCTTTCGCAGCAGTCCGTCAATGATTCGGACCTCATAACCAGGTTTCGCCTCAATATGAAGCCCGATCTTTCGAACCTCGAGGTCAAAATGGTGCAGAAAATGAAGGAAGAGTGCGCCAGAATATACGGCGAGCTCTCCAACAAAATCGAAGACCTGAAGATCAGGCAGGAGCCCCTGCCGAAACCTCAGACCGATTCTCAGACCTCAGCGGGCCACTCTAACGTCGCACCGCAGGTAATCAACGCCATGACGCCGCCTGTCGCGGCGGGTATGCAGCCGCTCTCGCATCAGAGCAAAATAAGGCAGAACGGTTATATTATGCCCAAAGAGCATCTCGAACCTTCGACAATAGTCAACGAAAAATGCGCCGAAGTTTATAAACTCGCTGAACAGGGGCTCGACGCGACGGCCATATCCGAGATAACCAAAATGGAAAAAAGGGCGATCAACTTCATACTTAACCTTAGAAAAATGCAGTAATATAACTGTAAATAGTTTTTGTATATGAAAAATCAGAAGAATAAAAAAAGCAACGAGGAAAACGAAGTAAAACGGAATTCTCCGGCCGGCGAAACTTCCGCTGGTGGCGGCGCCGCGGATGAAAGCCTGCTCGTCAAAGCGCACGAGGAATCGCTGTCGTCGATGACTGGCATAAAGCTTTCGGGCGAGAATTCGCACGTAATAGTCCTTGCGCTGCCCTCGAATTTTATTTTTTACATCAAGAATTTCCTTATACCGCTGCTTGTGCTGTCGGCAATTTTCGCGCTCTACTATCTGAGCGGGATAGTTTTTCTGTTCATTATCTCTTTCGTCTTCGCTTATATTCTCAATCCTCTGGTTATTATGGTTGAAAAATTTCTTAAAAATAAAACGCTGTCGATACTTTCCGTTTATCTGGTACTTTTCGCGCTTTTCATGTTGTTGATAGTTCCGGCCATAACCAATCTCGCTTCCGAAGTCGGCGATCTCGGCAATAAAATGCAGAGGTACAGCGAGTCGTTCAAGGGAATTTACCGCAACTTCATAAGTTCCGTTCAGCGCTCTGAAAGCTCCTGGCTGAAGGATCTCGATAAATATTTTTCGGAATTCATTGATACGCCCGAAGATCCAGCCGTCAACGGCTTACACACGGTTTCTGACGTCCCGAATGCAGCGAAATACGACGAAACGGCGCTCATTAACGGCTACGAAGTGAATCTGGTAAATCAGCAGGTGACGGGCGAGATCGCGATCGCTAAAACCTCAGAGATAACATTGAATTATTTGAACAAACTCAATTATTTTCTTAAGAAAAGTCCGAAGGTCGAGGCTTTTATTATGAGCTTTTTCGAAACTTTGAAGGACAATCTGGTGGACGTTTCCACCTCGATTCTGAACTGGCTTTCGAGCCTGACCGCTATTTTATTTCATTACGCGCTGGTTCCGCTTCTGGGCTACTATTTTCTCGCCGACTTCAAAAATCTGTGGGCCGGATTTCTAAATTACATACCGTCTAAATTCAAACATCAGACCGTCAGGCTTGTCGGCGAGATCGACGACGTGCTCGGCACTTTCCTCAGGGGGCAGTTCGTGATATGCCTTATAGTGGGCATCGCCTTTTCTTTCGCCCTGTTTTTGATCGGCGTCGATTTCGCTTTTGTGATAGGCCCTATCGCCGGCATATGCAATATAATTTATTACCTGGGCCCTGCCATAGCGCTTATTCCGTCACTGATCATCGCGCTGCTCAAATGGGGGCTCACATTCAAGGCGTTTTATAAAATGTTTCTCATTATAGCGGCGATACTCGCCATACATCTTCTTGACGCGTTCAAATTCCAGCCGTTCATTGCCGAAAAGTCATTCAGTATGCATCCGCTGACCCTTATGCTTCTTTTATTCATCGGGTTCCAGCTTCAGGGGCTCTTCGGCATGTTCGTGGCGATCCCTCTTTATGGAGTCGGCAAGGTCATTTATAACAATTTCAAGATCGTATATGTGTGATCTCAAGGTTCCGCTCAAATATTCCGGGCTCATTTCGGATTATAAATTGAAGATCATCCACCAGAAGGGTGAGGAACTCGATCGCTGCGCCGATTTCGATTGCGCGTCCTGCGAAGTAGTCTTTTCGGGCGCGCTTTATAACTATATGGCCAACGCCCTGCGCGCCGTGGAAGGCGAGGAATTCGTCCTCGCCGACAATTCCGCGAAAAAATATTATCGAATCCGCGTGAAGGCCGCTGGCAAAAAGAAAATCACGGCCGGCTTCGAGGCATTAGAAATAGAAAACGATATTCAAAAAAAAGAATATAATTGTTTCATAGCCGTTTTGAAAGGCGCCGCCGGAGAGGAAGCCGTAGAAAGGCTTACCGAACTCGGCGCCGATTCGATCTTTTTTTTCAGGTCGCGTTATTCACAGTGCGATCTCAGCGCGGAAAAGATCGAAAGATACGAAAAGATAGCCATGGCGGCTAGTTCTCAATCGCGCAGGCTGTCGGCGCCAGCGGTCGGAAAGATCGAATTCGCTTCGCTGCGTGAAAAACTCGCGGCGCCGGCTTCCTATACTTTGCTGCTGGCGGAACCTTCGCTTTGCTCCGGCATGGCCGGCTTCAAAACGGCGGGCGCGGATTTCTACGAAGCCGTGATAAAAGATCCGGCCGCCGCCGTCAACATCGTTTCTGGGCCTGAAGGCGGTTTCGAACCCGGCGAGGCCGAAAGCATTTTAAGAACGAAAGGCGCGAACGTGCATATATTAAGTTTCAAGAATATGGTGCTGAGGGCGCAATTCGCCCCGCAGGCCGCGCTCGCGGTAATAAAAAACGGATGCGGTGATATGTGATGCCAAAATTCGCCGTTACGACTCTCGGCTGCAAGGTCAACCAGTGCGAGGAAAAAAGGATATCTGCTTTATTCGCCGGCGCCGGTTTCTCAGAAACCGATCTGAAAGACGCCGCCGATATTTATATAATAAACAGCTGCGCGATCACTCTGCAGGCCGAACATAAGGCCCGCCAGATAGTTTCTTCGATCAGGGGCCGCTCGCCCGAAGCGGTGATCGTCTTAGCCGGGTGCTATGCGTCGCGGCTCGCGGGCGAGAAATTAAAGAACATCGATTTATACGTCTCACAATCGGACAAGGATAAGATCCTGGATATCTGCCTTGCATATATGAAAGAAAATCCCACGCGGATCGGCACTGCCGAAGCTTCAGGCGTCTCCGCTTTACCGGACGAAACTTATCCCTGGGAATTTTCCGGCGCGCCTTCGTCAAGGACGCGAGCCCAGCTCAAGATCCAGGACGGCTGTAAAAGCTTCTGTTCTTACTGTATAGTGCCGTATATCAGGAAAAACGAATACAGTATGCCGCCGGAAGAGGTTATCGGCGAGATAGACCGGCTTACCGCGAAAGGTTTCACCGAGATCGTGCTTACCGGCATACATGTCGGGAAATATTCGGTCAAAGACATTTACGGCGCCGATTTCAGCTTCGAGCAGCTGCTGAAGGCGATCGATCTTTATCCTTTCAGCCGCGATTTCCGCATCAGGCTCAGCTCGATCGACCCGTCGGAACTCAATGAACGCATAATTTATCTCTTTAAAAATTCCCCGCGCTTCGTGCCGCATTTTCATGTCGCGCTGCAGAGCGGCTCCGACAGGATATTGAAACTGATGAACAGGAAGTACTCCCGGTCCGAATTCGTTGAAAAGATCAAACTGATAAAAGATAATATCGAACTTCCCGCCATCACTTCCGACGTCATAGTTGGATTCCCTTCTGAAACGGAAGACGATTTCAACGATACCTGCTCGCTGCTCGACGAATTCGGCTTTTACGATTTCCATATTTTCCAGTATTCAGACCGGCCCGGGACCGCGGCTTCGCGGATGGAAAATAAAGTCGGCGCGGCCGAAAAGAAGGCCCGGTCGAAGAAACTTCATGAGCTTAAATATAAGAAAAACAGCATATACTACAACGGTAATATAGGCCGCGAAGCGGTCGTCATAGCCGAAACTATCGTATCGCGGAGCGCTGACGGGGCGGCCGTTCTGAGAGGGCACAGCGAAAGATATATAGAAACCACTTTCAGCGGAACGCCTGATATGGCCGGTAAGATGGTCAGGGTGCTTATGCTTTCGCCTGCGGAAGACGGTTCCGGCATGCTCGCCCGGCTTTTATAGATCTTGGTACCAACGCTGATCTCCGGGTTTTCATCACTTCAAGTAACTTATCAGAAGCATCACGTTCAAAACCGTCACTATTAGGCCTATTATATAAAGCATTGCGTTTTCCGAACGCGTGTTGACGTGCCTGCCCATGACTTTTTCAGACGAGGTAAGCGCTATCTGGGTGAAAATAGTCCATGGCAGCTGGATGCTTAAGATCATCTGCGAGACGATAAGCCCGTAAAATGGATCCGATATGAAAAAAATGATCAGCGTAGAAAAAAGAAGCGTTATGGCCACGCCGGTGCGCGTGTGCTTGTCGTTGATGTCGTAAGGTTCGTTGAATATCCCGGCGAATATGGTGCCGCCGGCCATGGCCGCCGTCACGCTAGAGGCGAGTCCTGAAAAAAGAAGCGCCACGGCGAAGGCGAACGAGGCGGCCCCGCCCAGAAGCGGCCGCAGCATGCTTTCCGCCTGGGCCAGGTCGCTGACCGGGATCTTCGCCTGAAAGAAGGTGGCGGCCGCGACGAGTATCATCGCGCTGTTTATCGCCCAGCCGATGATCATCGAAAAAAGAGTATCGAAAAGCTCGTAATTTAGCTGCTTTTCGATCATCTCTTCGTTTTCGAGGTTCCACTGGCGGCTCTGGATCACTTCCGAATGAAGAAAAATATTATGCGGCATCACAACCGCCCCCAGAACGCTCATTATAATCGGCATGGAATTCGGCGGGAACGTCGGCACCAGCCAGCCGTGAACGGCCTCGCTCCAGCTTATATCGATCAGGCTTAATTCGTATAAAAATGAAAGGCCTATAATGGAAACGAACCCTATTATTATTTTTTCGAGCTTGCAGTATGAATTGGTGAAAAGCATTACTGCGACGAACAGCATAGTGAACAGGGCGCCGATCTTTAGCGGGATCTTAAAAAGCATATTAAGCGCGATGGCCGCGCCGAGAATTTCGGCGAGCGCCGTCGAAACGGCCGCTAAAACGGCTGAAAACAAAACGGTCCTTGATATCCACGGCCTGAAATATTTGCTCGCGGCCTCCGAAAGGCACAGCCCGGTCGATATTCCAAGATGCGCCACATTGTGCTGTAAAATGATGAGCATGATAGTGGAAAGGGTCACCATCCACAAAAGCCGATAGCCATACTCCGAGCCGGCGGCTATATTCGATGCCCAGTTGCCAGGATCTATAAATCCCACCGTCACCAGGAGACCCGGGCCGATATATTTCAAAATTTCAAGCGCGCCGAATGCCGGCTTGACTTTTTCTTCGGAAAAATTTTTTATGAATTTTAATATTTGCATGCGATGCTATTCTCCAATAGTTATTTTGAACCTTAATTTTAATATAAACAGCCTTTTTTTTCAACATTTATTTATATTTTAAGTTTTTGTATTTAAATAATTATTGATCATATTTACTATAATTTCAAAACCTTTAATTGGTTTCAACTGGCGAGCGCTTTGACATTTTAGCGAAAAAGTGTTATTATAAGACTGCGCGGCCGGAGACGTTTAAACCTGGCTTCGCCGGGAGGCATTTATGAGAAAGAATAGATTGAATTTGAAAAAAATGATAGTGGCGGCCGCCGTATTGCTTGTTTTTGCGATCGGCGCCCGTTATTTTACGGGCGGCCCTGGAGCTGACGGGGTTCCAACTGCAGGACCGAAGGCGCCGGCAGGCTCCGCAGATGCGACCGAACCTCGCCCATCGTCTCCGGATGCTTTGGCTGGATCTTTTTCGGCGGCGGCTACGTCTGAAGCGCCATTAACATCTTCGACGACGACGGCGGTCGATACAGCGGGCGTCGCTGTCGCGGCGGCCGGAGCGCGCGGAGCCAGACCGGTCGATTCGGCCGCGAAAAGCGGAGTGATAACCGGAAACGGCGTTAATATCAGAAGCGAAAGCCGCGTCGACGCCAGTAATGCCAACGTTGTCGTCAAGGTCAATAAGGGCGAGCGAGTGCAGGTAATAGGCGCTGAAAAGCCGGTTAATGACAATAAAACATGGTATAATATCAAACTCAAGGACGGCAGGACCGGATTCGTCAGGGAAGACCTGATCAAAGTCGAATAGAAAATGAAATTAAAATAAAACTGTAATCCCGAATAAAAAATCTCGAAGGCACTTGTAAAATAGACGCCTTCGAGATTATATATATTGATTATATTACATCAGCTTTGTCTGAACTGGATTGAATTTAGTTAGTAACCTTCACGCCTGCATGAGTTTTTAATTTTTTGCACTGCTGGATCGTCTGCATCGCGATCGGAACAAGGCCGCCCGTCGGATTGAATTCGATTACCTTGGTGAATTCTTCAATGGCGCTGTCATAGTGGCCCATGTCTTTGTAAACGAGCGCGAGGTTGTTGCGGCCGAAAACGTAACTCGGGGCTAATTCTAATACGCGTTTGAATATGTTGACGGCTTCTTCGAATAACGCCGCTTCGCGCAGGCAGAGGCCGTAGGTGTTGAGCGCTTCGAGATTGTCGTGATCTATTTCGCAGACTTTTTTAAATTCGTCGACGGCTTTTTTGATATCGCCTTTGGTCTTGTAAGCGTTGCCTAAATTCGTGTGCGCTTCGATGTTGTTAGGATCGAACTGGGCTATTTTCTGGAACATATCGATAGCTTCGTCTACGTTGCCTTTTCTTAAATATACTTTACCTAGATGCCTGTAGGCGTTGATATGGCCTTTGTCGATCTCCAGCGCGTTTTTGAATTCGGTTATCGCCTCGTCGTATTTGCCTTTCTTTTTGTAGTTAAGACCTGATTCGATCAAAGCGGCGATTTTTTGCTGATTACTCATGTGAATCACACCTTTCGCGTATGTTAGTAAAAAATGCTATCGTTAAATTGAAAAAATCAAAATTATGTCAGATTGCCATTATAAAAAGAGAAAAAACAGCTCAATCCGCTTTTAAATATTGAATTCAAAGCGGAGCGGCTGCGCGATATGCTTATTTATAAGTGTTTTTAACATTTTTTTATTTTTCATTTTATAATTTAATTATACCATAATTTATAATTTTTTTCAAGCGATTGGGAAATAGATTCGAAAAATAATTGTATTTGCGGCGGAATTTGTGATATAATATTTTTTCTTATGAATGATGATAAGCCCATGATTTATTTCGATAATAATTCCACTACCGAGCCTTTTGGCGAGATCACCGGAAATAAGTTCGTGAATTTCGCTAACGCCTCGTCATACCACCGCGCCGGCCTTAGAGCGCGCCTTGCCGTCGAAAACGCCCGCGAAAAGGTTGCCGCTTTCATCGGCGCCCGGCCCGCCGAGATAGTCTTTACTTCGTGCGGAAGCGAGGCCAACAATATGGCCGTCGCAGGCGTTATCAACCATTATAAATACTCGGCCGGCGCCTATAAACTTACTGTAATTTTATCAGCCGTCGAACATCATTCTATATTGAACATCACTCATAATCCCGCATTCCGCGATGTCGAGTTCAGGATCGCGCCCGTAGATTCGAACGGCGTCGTCGACCTAGCTGCGCTCGATGAAATGATTACGCCGCCCGTTTCGCTTGTCAGCGTTATGATGGCTAACAACGAAACCGGCGCCGTTATGCCCTTCGAAAAGATCGGTGAGATATGTGCCCGTAAATCCGTCCTATTCCACTGCGACGCCGTCTGCGCCAGCGGAAAGATCTCATACAGCCTCAGCCGCTTCGCATGCGACCTGCTTACGGTTTCCGCCCATAAAATGTACGGGCCGAAAGGCGCCGCCTGCCTTTACATCAGACGCGGCGTTACCGTCGCACCGCTCATTTACGGCGGACACCAGGAAAACGACATGCGCGCCGGCACCGAAAATATCGCCGCCATCGAAGGCTTCGGCGTATGCTGCGATATCGTGCGCCGCGATTTCGATAAGATCGCCGCGCATTATAAAGAACTTAAATCCGCCTTTACCGATGAATTAAAAAAGTGCATGCCGCGCGTTAAAATTAACTGCGCCGGCGCCGAAACTCTTCCGAATACCCTTTCGCTCTTATTCGAATTCGCCGACGAACACCAGTCCAACGCGTTCATGTTCAACCTTGATATGATGGGACTCGCCGTTTCGCGCGGCGCCGCCTGCGCATCAAGCGCCGTCGCGCCCTCTCACGTGCTGCTCGCCATGGGCCTAAATAAAACCGACGCGGCCTCCGCCGTGCGAGTTTCGTTCGGCATCAATAACACCATTGCCGAAGCCGTGCGTGCCGTCGAAATTATGCGTGCCGCTTACGAAACCGCCGTCAGCGCCGGAAGGAGCTTTTAAATGGCCGACCCCAAAAAAGTGCTGATAGGCCTTTCCGGCGGCGTCGACTCGGCCACCGCCGTTCATTTCCTGCAGGACGCCGGATACGAGGTCGTCGGGCTTACACTTAAAATGCTCCCCGATGCCATCGAACGCGTCTGCGCTGCAGGAGAAGGTTTTCGCGTCTGCTGCTCTAAAGAGGCCGTCATGGAAGCCCGGATATGTGCCGCTAAACTCGGTATTCCACATTACGTCATCAACTGCGCCGACGATTTCTCCGATAAGATCATCGCTTATTTCATCGCGGATTACCTTGCCGCTAAAACGCCTAACCCCTGCGTTTTCTGCAATAAATTCATCAAATTCAGATACCTGATGCAATACGCGGCGATGATGGGTATCGATTTCGCCGCTACCGGACATTATGCCGATATCAAATTCAGCGATAAATACGGGCGTAAACTTATCTGCGTGCCCGCCGACGCCGAACGCGACCAGTCTTACATGCTGTGTATGCTGCCCGCCGATTATATCGATAAAATAATACTGCCGCTCGGGCCCTACCGTAAATCCGAAACGCGCGCATGCGCCGAAAAACTCGGCCTTACCGTCGCTAATAAGCCCGACTCGCAGGAGATTTGCTTCATCCCCGACGGCGACTACGCCGGCTTCATCGCGGCCGACGAGACCAGCCGTTCGCAGATCCGGCCCGGCAATATCGTCAATACCGAAAATAAGATCCTCGGCCGCCATAACGGCCTTATCAACTACACCATAGGCCAGCGCAAAGGCCTTAATATCGCCCATAAAGAACCGCTTTACGTCGTCAGACTCGACCGCGATAAAAACGAGGTCGTCGTCACCGAGGCCGCCACCGCCTCTAAAACCGAATTCTTCGCCAGCGGCCTTAACTGGCACATCGACCCCGCCGCCGCGCCAACCGCCGAATGCCTCGTTAAGATCCGCTATAAACATAAAGCCGCACAGGCAGTCGTTACCCAACTCGCCGGCGGACGCGCTAAAATAAACCTCGCCAGAGCCGAACGCGGCATCACTCCCGGCCAGATCCTCGCCATCTACGA
>MGFH01000089.1 GCA_001791795.1 Candidatus Wallbacteria bacterium GWC2_49_35 | reverse complement strand
GCAGGCTACTTCCTGCAGAGAAAACATCTTGTCGCGGGTCGTCTGGCCTATATTGATCTTCAGATGCTCTTTGACCGCGTTTAAAATATTGAGCGAGCCCTTTACGTGGCAGGCCGTGCCGCGGCACACCGATATCTGAAAATGGCCCGGCGGGGTCAGTTTGAACTGATTATAAAAAGTCGCCACTCCATAAACTTTCGAATCGGCGATATTCAGGTATTCGGAAATTTTTCTGATATCGTCCTTCGAAATATATCCCCTGATATCCTGAACGTCCTGCAGGACGGGTATTAAATTGTCGCGGGATTTAGCGTATTTGTTGAACGCCTCGTATATGCGTTTTTCGATGTCGCCGTTAACCATTTCGATTTTACCTCCATTGTTCCTATAGTTGTTCAAATTGATCTGATACGATAAAAACATGTAACTCGCCGCTAAATTCTCGCTTTTGACTATCGCGTCGTCGGGCAGTTTCAAATGCACCGGCGCGAAGTTCCAGAAATAGCGGATCCCTAATTCATACAATCTGCCGGCCACTCCGGCCGCGCTTTTAGCGGGCACGGTTAGAATAGCCAGTTTAACCCCTAATTTACTAATTACTTCTGAAAGATTGTCAAGCGGCAGTATTTTAAAAGAGTCGACCGTAGAGCCTATTATTTCAGGTGAATCGTCGAACAGGGCCACTATTTTCAGGCCGTAGTTCGCGAAATTCGAATAATTGCTCATGGCGCGGCCGAGGTTTCCGGCGCCGACGACTATCGCGCGGTTGACGGTCGTAGTGCCGAGGACCATTTTAATGGCCGATATGAACTCGTTAATTTCATAGCCCTTATTAGGCTTTCCATTCAGATTGAGGAAGGAAAGGTCTTTTTTTATGTTGTTCTGGTCTATGAAAAAATGTTTTGAAAGAATCGACGAGCTAATGTGATCGTGGCCGGTCTCTTTTAAATGGCACGCCAGCTGAAGGTACCTGGGCAATCTTTCAACGATTCTAAGACTAAAATCCATATCGTTTTCGCCCTCATTAAAAGATTAGTTATTTTTTTCACTAATCTTATGATACAACTTTTTTTATTTCGTGTCAAGTAATTTTCGATAAAAAAATTAAAAAGTTAAGTTTTATTATTATAAAGTGAAAAAAATAGCCAATCGATCAAATCGACAAGTTTTAATGATATTTTATAAATATATCATTAAAAATCAAAAACGACTATAATTTGCCTAAAAATCATAACAGTCTTTTGTAAACGCTTGCTATACGACACTTTTCATCACCATGCCATTAAACTCTTTAATAATCAACTATTTTAATCAACTATTTTTGAAAATATTTCAACTATTTTTGAAAAAATCATGATTTTTTTATTCTTTTGTAGTATAATGGTTATAACCTAAAACCTTCAATATTTTGATTACGATAATATCAGGTTTCGTTTAAATATATAAAGATTAAAAAACGGAGTGCTCTTAATGTTGGAAAAAATCAAAATTTTACTGGCCGAAGACGACCTGAAAACGGCCACTTTGATTTGCAGTCTGCTTGCGTCGAATTCGATCTACGAGATCAAGTGGGTTGAAAACGGCGCCCTTGCAGTCGAAGCCGCGCTCAAAGAAAATTACGATATTATTTTCATGGATATCCAGATGCCGGTCATGACAGGCATCGAGGCAGTAAAAACGCTCAGAACCAAAGGATATTCGGGCTTAATAGTCGCCCTTACCGCTTATTTCGAAAAAGAAGAATGCCTGGCGGCCGGCATGAACGATTACATTCAAAAGCCTTTTTCTATAAGAGATTTCATCAAAAAAATGAACGAACTCAACTATAAAAAAGGCGCGAACGAAGAAATGAACTCGTCCGGCAAAAAAGTTGAAATTTTAGATTTCGAAAAATACTTAAATAATTAAAAGTGATAGAATCAGAATGAATAACACGCTTTTTTTTGACAATTACGTCGACAGGGCATTCGTAGCCGGCAATACTCTTTTAGAGTCCGGCGAGCTCGATAGAGCCATTGAATGTTATAACCGCGCGCTCTCGCTCGATGAAAATTTCACGAGTGCGATGTTCCACAAAGGAGTCGCTCTCGTAAACCTCAGGCGTTACGACGAAGCCATCTCCTGCTACAATATGGTTTTAGACAGCGATCCATCCGATTCCGGCGTTCTTGAATATAAAGGAACGGCGTTAATCGAGGTCAGCCGTTACGAAGAAGCGCTTAAATGCTATAAAAAAGTCCTCGAGATCGATCCGGCGAACAGCCGGGCGAATTTCGGCATCGGCCACATCTTCCAGATGTACGGCAATTACAAGGAAGCAGGCTATTATTTCGACAGGTCGCTCCAATTGAATCCGGGCGACAGACGCTCCTGGTATTTAAAAGGCCTGGGCCTCGCCGAACAGGGCCTTTTGTCTTCCATCGCACACAAATTCGACGAAGCGCTTAAATGCTTCAACCGGGCGCTCGAATTATATCCCGGTGACGTCGACGTGCTTAAAGACAAGGCTAAGGTTCTGATGCATAAAGGGTATGACGATCAGGCCATCGAAATTTACGTCAAAATTCTCGAAACGCATCCATACGATGTCGCCGTCATAAACGCGCTCGCTAAAATTTACAAAAAACTCAACAAATTCAACGATTCGCTGGTCTATTACAAAAAACTTCTCGAAATTCAGACCGATTGCGGTTCGGCCGCCGAAGTCGAATACCTTAGCGCCAGAATTCGAAATAAATCATAAATAATTCACAATTCATAATTTTCAACCAGACAAACAAATAAAACGGACGGAAAAATTTTACGCAAAGTGTTATCACGATAAAATTCCGGCCGTTTCGTTTATTACATCACTATTTTTTTGTCCAAATATTTTTTTGTCAATAATTTATTGAAATTTTTTTTATTATTATTTTTATTAAAAACGCATCTGAATTTTTTTTCGATTTTTTTTCATTGACAAAATCATATTAATTAAATATAATACAGGGGATTTAATACCATAGTATCGTATCAGGAGGGAAATATGTATTCATTAAAAGCGAAATCTTCAAGGGTTTGTCTGAGCGCGGTCGTTCTGTTCATTTTTACGCTCGTTTTAGGCGGCGGAGCTTTCGCCGCTGAAAAAGTCAACCTCGAGTATAAGTATAAAATGGGCGACAAATTCAAATACGACATTACCATGAACGGCTCCACAATCATGGAAACAGCCGGAAATAAAGGACAGGCGCCCGTCGATGTCAAAATGCAGGTTGAACAGAACGTATTGTTCGTCAACAGCAAATCGGGAAATATCGACATCCAGACCAAAATACTGGCCGGCAAGGCTAAAAATGCCGAAGGCGTTTTCGAAGACCTTAAAAACGTCGGAAACACGGTTTATATGACGATAACCAACCGCGGAGAACTCCTCGGTGCGACTTCGTACGATTCGAACTACGACCCCATCTCGGTTTCAATAAGCTTTCCGAAAGAACCCGTCGAGATCGGCAAAAAATGGTCGACCGAAGTAAAACAGCCCATCCCGATGAAAATCGAATATCACCTGAAAGAGCTCAAATCACTTAAAGGCCGCAAATGCGCCGTTATCGAACAGAAGATCGGCGTAGGCCCCGAAATTAAAAACATTACCGCCAAAGGCACCGGCACCATATATTTCGACATCGAAAAAGGCAATATCGTAATGGTCGAAACCCAGAACGACATGAAAATGGACCAGCAGATCGAAAACGACTCGCCGAACCTCGGCCCCGCGGTCAAAGACGTAAAGACCACCATCACCCTCAAAACGAAAATGGAACTGGTGAAATAAATAAACTGAAAAGCCTACCGGTCGGGGCCGTTCAAGCGTCAGCGGTGATGAGCCGCACCGCGCGCGGCCCCGCGCCATTTTACAGGCAGGGAACCAAATGACATGTCAATCGATTTCGATAAAATAGAAAAAGCCCTTTCCAACGGAGCGGGAGACGCCGTGAAACGCGCCGCGCTCGCGGAACTGGCCGATTCCTCAGAACCGCGCGCGAAAAAGATCCTCGAAACGCTCACGCACGATAAAAGCACCGCGATCAAACTTCTCGCGTCATCATACCTGAAAAAGAATTTTTCCGACGCATCCGCGCCGGGGGATAATTCGCACGCGCCGGCGGCCCATGCCGCTAAACAATCGGGCGCGGCCGCCTCTTCCATTTCATCGGCGCAAGCCTCGAACGGCGCATCGGGCACGGCCGCGGGCGGCGATATCCTGCAGAAAGTTTTCGACGCCGATTTTATTAAATTCGTCGTGGCGCCGCTCGGGCTCATAGCCTTTCTGGGGCTTTTCTCACCCGCCGTGCCGGCGTTTTTCTTTTTTTCGGCCTATCTGTTACTTATAATCACGGTTTCATTATTTTACGATAAGCAGATCGCCATCCCGTCGATCCTGGCCATCTGCCTTCTGGCGATGCTGTTTTACGCGATGGGCCTCATCGTCAATTTCAGGCCGACCTTCATGCTGATGGCTATTTTCACGATAATCGGCTCCTATATTTCAATAGTGGCCACTGAACTGCGCGAAAAAAACATCAATTCACGCTCGGTCGTCGAAGAACTGAAATCGCAGGTCATGCAGCTGAAAAAACTGATCGACAAACGCAAAGACTTCGACGAAACCCAGAGAGACATGGACGCCGTGACGAAGATGAAAAACGACCTTAACGTCAAATCCAGGCGCCTCGGCGAAACTCTCATACAGATACACGAACTTATTTCCAACCAGAAGACCGACGAGATAGTCGACCGCGTCAACAAGCTCTTCACCAGGCAGATAGGCGCAAAATCCGTTTCGGTGTGGGTATCGAACTCGAAATTCCATTCGATCTATCCGCTCGGATGCTCTGAAAAGCACATCGACCCGCAGCGGTATATGAATATGAATATCCCGCTCGAAGAAGAAACCATTATCACTAAAGTGACGCGCGAAGGCGGCTTTTACACCGGCGAAGAACTCAAAAAAATAGCCGAGTACGAACCATTTTCAGCCGAATTCAACATTAAAAGCGAGTTCGCGGTTTCCATGGACGCCGGCAACAAGATCGTCGGCGTTATCAACTGCGAAGATGTTTCAGACACTTTCGAATTGAACGACGAAACTAAAAAACTCATAAAACTGATAGCCGACGTTGCCGCCTGGTCGCTTAAAAACGCAGGCGATCTTGAACTTTCAAAGCGCGACCTGCAAAATATCAAGCAGCTGTCCGATAAAGAGCGCGAAGAGAAAAAGAAGATCAGGAGCATATTCGATAAATTCGTGTCCCCGAAGGTCATCGAAGAAATCATGAACAACCCCGCGGGCCTCTCGCTCGGAGGCAAGCGCAGGGCCATAACCATGTTCTTCGCCGACATAAGGGGATTCACCTCCATGAGCGAGACCCTCGCCGGAAACCCGGAAGTGGTTTTAGATATAGTCAACCGCTTCCACTCGTCGATGACCGATATAATCCTCGCCAACGGCGGGACCATAGATAAATATATGGGCGACGCCCTGATGGCACTTTTCGGCGCGCCGATGAGCGCAAAGATCGAAGACGACGCCTACAACACGATAGTGGCGGCCATCGCCATCAAGAACGAATGCGGCAAGATACGCGAACAGCTTATCAAAGAAGGCAAAACCGCCGTCAACGTGGGAATAGGCATTAACACCGGCGAGGTCGTCGTCGGAATGGTCGGCTCGACCAAGATGATGAATTACACCGCGATAGGCGACGCCGTCAATACCGCGGCCCGAATCGAAGCAAACGCGGGCGCCGGACAGTTGCTGATATCGCGGGCTACCTTCGAACTGGTCAAAGACCGCGTGAACGTTAAAACGCTCGATCCCATAATGGTCAAGGGCAAACGCGAGGCCGTCGAGATATTCGAAGTTATCGACCTCAAACAATAACAATTGAAAGACATTACAGCAATATGATATTTCGCGACAGAAACGACAGTGGTTTTTTCATCGGCGGCGCCGAAATAGCCTGCTTTATAATAATAAATATTATGATGCTCGCCTCTTTCGGCCTCGGCAGCTCCATCCGCAAAACCCAGGACGCGAAATACCTCGCCAGACAGCTCGAAGAGCAGCATAAACAGGAAGAAGCCGAGGCCGCCCGCAAAAAGCTGCTTCAACAAAAGACCGCGCTCGAAAAAAACCTGACAAAAAAAGACCCGCCAAAAATCGGCGCGATAAATACCGCGACCGGCCCGGCGCGCCCCAGAAATTACAACACCTCGATCGTCAGCTCGGCGCCGGATCAGTTCAAAAGAATGGTGCCCGTTAAAAGGCCGGCTGATCAGCTCAAGCCGCCGCCTGTAAAGACCCCTCCAGTAAAAACACCCGCGGACGCGGCGAAAAAAACGGACGAGGTCCTTGTGACCGCCGGCGACGGCGATACGGACGAAGCCGGAGCCTCCGTAGAACCGGGCTTCGCCGGGCGCATGTCTTCGCTATTTTTCAGCGACGTCGACTCTCTGGGCGTCGAACTCTACGATTATAAGATCGCCCAAAACAGCGCCGGCAGGGAAATAGCCATTTTAAGGCTTCTGGGCGCGGTAAAACTCGGCGACGACGAAACCGGCGAGGTCGAAGACGAATACCACCTCTCGGTCAAATCTTCCGAGGTGGCGCTCAAATATCCTTATGAAACCGGATCCGACGCGAAAACGCCCCCCGACGAACCCGACCAAACTTCCGAAACGTCATTAAAACTCAAAGAACTGGCCGCCAAATTCCTTTACAGATACAAGGAAACTACTTACATAGCCACCAACGGCGGCCTTTACTCTATACCCAACGACAGAATAAGCGAGATCAAAGATGGCGAAAAAACAAAACCTTCGAAGATCGATAAATTCATGCACGAAGCCATTCCGCCCTGCGATATAATAGCCATGGCCGGCGACGGCGAGTTCCTTTTCGTCGGGACACCTTCGACGGTTTATATGATAGACCTTTCCCAGCCCCTGGCGAGCGATATCGGCATCGACGAGCTCTTCGAGAACAGCGACTGGTATTCGATGTGCTTTTTCGGCGAAAAATTATATCTCGCCAATTTCGAGTCGATTTTTTATTACGACATGAAGCTTTCCAAATGGTTCACCGTACCCTATGAAAAATTCGCGGGCCTGAAAAAATGCAAACTGCAGAATCTTACGGTTTTTAAGAGCCCGGCGACGCTCGCGACCAACTATATGCTCATATCGAAGGATTACGGCATCATAACAGACAGGATGCCGCCTTTCGATCCGGCCGCGCTCAAATATGAAAGCGCGCAGGTAAAGCCTAAATTACTGAAAAAAATATTCAACCGCGACCTTTTGAAAACATCGCCCGCATTCGTCTATGACGAGCCTGGCAGCATTTGGTTCTCTTTCGAGCCTTACGCGAAAGACCCTTACGAGCTGATCAGATACGATAAAAAAACAGAGAAATACGAGCGGTTCAATTCGTCCGAAAAACTCAAATGCGTTTACGCGATCGACATCGCGATTCACAGCGAAAACCTCATGTTCGCCGTCAACGGCGAGGACCTTTTCGCCATAATCAAAATGTGGGGCGACAAAGAATCGAAAGTGTACGGGTTTCTGCCTCTGGCGTCGATAAGCGGATGCTTCTCGGTCACTTTCGCCGGAAATTACGTGATCTGCGGCACGCTGGACGGGCACATATATAAGATAGACGCTTCCGATATCATCAAAAGCGTCCAGAAGCTTTGAGCGGCGCCCGGGGCGATTTTCCGGCAGACTGAAGCCGCGAACGAACGATGGGATCGATGAATATGAACGCTGCAGCGGCATGCACAAACGAATTAATGAATAAGATCCGGGAAGAATCGGCAAAAGAATCCATTCCTTCCGTTTCGCCTTCGACCGGGCGGTTCCTCGAAATGCTCGCGTCGTTCTCGCGGGCAAAAAACATAATCGAGGTCGGCTGCGCGAACGGGTACGCTACGTGCTATCTTATAAACGCCGCCGTAAAGAACGGCGGGCGGGTCACTTCCTTTGAAAAAGACCGGCGACGTTTTGAAATGGCGAAAGCCAACATGGCCGCTTTCATTGAAAACGGCCGGCTGAATCTGGTCGGCGTCGACGCGCTCGAAGCCACGGGCGAAATATCGGGCGAGGTGGATTTTCTGTTCATCGACGCTATGAAACGGCAATATAAGCCCATACTGGAGGCTTTTTTGCCGCTGCTTTCGAAGGGCGCAATAGTTTTTTCAGACGACATATATTTTCAGGGCGTGCTCGAGCCCGAAAAAACTCTCGACCGCCACAAAAGCATCGTGCGCGGGCTCAGGGAATATCTCGACTACCTTAAGGACCTCGAGGCGAAAGGCGCGGTCGAAAATTTTTTTTACGGCTACGAGGACGGCATGGCCGTGACTCGCAAATTATAGAGAATTTAATGCCGGCAACGCTGCCGGCGGCGTAATAATAGAGTTAGAACTAGAAAAGGTGAGTCAATGAAGTGCATCGGTAATTTAAAAAATCTGGGAAGGCTGCTGATATTTCTGGCGGCCGTAGGCGGGCTTTTTTCATCGCCGCCCGGAGCGAAGGCTGAAGGCGAAGAAAGCGAACAGATCGCGGCCGAAAACGGGATATCGTTCGAAACATCTCCCGTAAAGGTAATTTCGACATCGCCGGCCATAACCGAAATTTTATTTTACATAGGCGCCGGCGAACGCGTAAAAGGCGTTACGACGCTGTGCGACTACCCGGAAGAAGCCGGCAAGATCGAAAAGATCGGCGACCTTAACCTCAATTATGAAAAGGTCCTCGAAATAAGGCCCGACGTGGTATTTTTAATGAAGGGGCTCAGGACGAAGGAATTCGAGGTCCTCGACTCATTCGGGGCAAAGCCGGTGGAACTGGATCTGAGCTCGATGGAAAATATTTTCGATTCGATAGACCGCGCGGCCAAAATCCTGAAAGCGCCTAGAAACTCGGCGGAACTCAGGAAACGCATGAGAAATCTGTCCTCGCTCATAAATAAAAAGCAGAAAAACATCATGCGTTCGGTCTACTTCGAGATCTGGGGCGACCCGCCAATGACCATCGGCGGCTCATCGTTCATCAACGAGATCATCGCCGGGGCGCACGGCATGAA
>MGFH01000088.1:4199-11586 GCA_001791795.1 Candidatus Wallbacteria bacterium GWC2_49_35 | reverse complement strand
AGTGGCTATGGTAAGTATATTTCCTTCTTTTTTCACCGGCACCAGGTTTTGCATCTTTAAAAGATTGATGGGCAGGATCGAAAACAAAAGGCGGGGCGCCTCGTAATTTTTAAGGTCCATGAACTCCAGATTCGACTGGACGGCCAACGCCTTATAAACGCTCGTTTCATCAAGGAGTTTCTTTTCGAGGATAACTTCGAGCAGCGACTTGCGCCGGGTCTGACATTCAACGACAAGCGCCGCGATGTCCTCTTTTTTCATGAGGCGCATATCTACAAGAATGTCCTCAAGTTTTTTTGACTGAAAAAAAGTCGTCATTTCACTCATAATATCACACCTGAAAGCCTAAAAATTATAATACTTCGGATTCGACGATCTTACGTCGTATACAGGACCGGTATATTCAGTACTGGTTACCGCGGTATGCCCGTTTTCCTTGATGATCAGCCATACATTGCCGCCGGTGACCGGATCGGCCGGATAAGTCCTGAGATAGGCGAAATCGCCGTTTACCAGATCTTCGAGTTTTTCCGGATATTTCCCCTTATTTTTATAATAGGAGTCGATAGCCTTTCTTGTTTCGCTAAGCGTCTGTTTGAGAGCGCTTTCCTTCGATTTTTCCACCGCGCCTCCGTAATAATAAGCGGCCGTGCCAACCATTATAACGCTCAGCGTAAGCGCAAGCGACAGTTCAAGCAGCGTCGTAGCGCGTTCGCGACCGTATTTTTTCAGATTTTTTAATATACTCATCTTCATCACCATTGATCGTAAGGAACGCCGTTGATCCCGGTATAATCAGTCGCCGTCCTTATGTCGTAAATTTCTTCGTAGATTTCGACCTCGTATGCGCCGTCGACGGTAACGCCATCGGTCAAGCCGACCTCGGACGTGTCTTTATCCTTGTCTTTATCCTTGTCCTTATCTTTGTCATCCGCGCCGGACTCCCATGGCGCAGGCGCAAGCCCGGTTTCGGTAGTTTCAACTGTTTCAACCGTTTCTGCCGCGGCGATAACGTCAGCTTTTTTCACCTTATATTTGCGCGCTTTCATTGACTTATTTTTATTCGACGCCAGATAAGGTTTGCCGGTCAACTCCGTGACCTCGAAATCCACCCATTCGTGTTCCCCGGTGTGAGGCTTATACTGCCATTTGCCCCCGAAAGGCTCCGTTTCCATCCTCCGCAAATACCTGCTTTCAAGCAATTCATCTATCGAATTGGGATAACGCGACTCTTTTTTCTGGAATTTATCGATTGCCTCGCGTATGTCGGCGAGATTTTTTTTAAGCGTTTCCTCGCGCTGAGCCACTATATAAATTTTACTGACCGGCAGTACCACGGAAACCGCGATGGTGATGATAGTGACGGTAAGCAGCGTTTCGAGCAGCGATAATGCTCGTTTTGGATGGTTGTTATATACTTTTATCATAATAAAAAATACCTTAAATAATAAATTTAATATACCTTAATGGATAGTATCGGATTTTTTTTTTCATAATTTAATAAAAAATATTTTATGTAAACTTGACATAAATAATATCTGCATTTATAATTGATGTAATAAATTGATTTTTATCTATGATATATATTTTTTAACATTTTTTAAATTTATGGAGGCGATCTATATGAGTAGAACTAATTTAAAGTATTTCCTTCTTGTCCTCGCGCTGGTTATAACCGTAGCATGCTCACCGCTTGCGGTTTTCGCGGCCGATCCCGGCGTAAAAGCCGCCTACGACGAATATTTGAAATGCTATAACGAATTCAAGGCGGCCGCCGATCAGAACTTGGACGCCGATACTTTAAAAACCTACGCCGAACGCTACAAAGAAGCCCTCGAAAAGTATCAGGGCAAATTGAAAGACAGCCAGGGCGCCGCTGAATCGGCTCTTGACCGCGCCGCAGCGGCCGCCGACGAGCGCGGACGCATCGTTGAAAACGCCGGCTCCGAAGACGCTCAGTCCGCCGCCGCCCCCTCGAGCGCGGCCCTTTCAGCCGTAGTTAAAGAGCTTCATTCGACCGGAGCGCGCGACAAAGCCGACCGCCTGATCGCTCAGCTCGAAGAAATCATTCAGACCTCAAAATCGAAAGACGAACTCATAGACGCCAAGATCGAACTCGCCAACGCTTACGCCATGTTCAAGCTCAACTTCAACAAGGCCGTCGAACTGCTCAGCGACGTAGTTAAAACCTCCACCGGCCCCAAACTCGAAGAAGCGAACAGGGCGCTTTCACGCGCTAAATATTCGCAGATGAAAACCACGCTCGCGACGACCATCACTCAAAAAAGGACCGATGCTCAGGCCAAAAAGACCACCTACCAGCAGTATTCATGGTTTAAAAATCCTATTAAAAAAGTCGCTTCGCTCGGCTCGTACTATAAATCGCTTTTCACCTACCGCAAGACCGTCGCCGAACACCGCTCCTACCGCGAAAACGGCGAAAAAGACCCTAATTACGTAAACTACGAATTTTTGAGCGACGTATTCGGAAAACGCGCCGAATTCGGCGTAGGCGACACTTTCGACAACACGACGATGCCGGTCGACGACTCTTTCGCTCAGATCAGGCTCATCACCGACAACAACGAAGCCTGGTACGCCCGCTGGTATATGCTTAACGCCGCAAAAAGCACTATCGACCTGACTTATTTCATATTCGAAAAAGACGCATACGGCAAGGCGATGCTCGGCCTGCTCATGAAAAAGGCGAATGAAGGCGTTAAGATAAGATTAATGATCGACGCGCGCGGCAGCAAGGCGCTCGCGAAAACCTTCATGGGCCAGGATTATCTGCAGAAGTTGCTGATAAACCCGAACGTCCAGATACGCGTTTTCAACCCGATGCACAAGGCGCTGCCGAGCACTTTCACCAATATCAGAAACCTTATAGGCTCCAACCACCAGAAAATAATAGTCATCGACGGCGAGCTTTCGATGACTGGCGGCCGCAATGTGTCGCTTAACTACTTCGCCGATCCCACCGACGACGCCAACGTATTCCGCGACACCGACGTTATATTAAGAGGCGCCGAGATCGCCGGTAAAATGAAGGAAGCCTTCGACGAAGAATTCGACGCACTCGAGAATTTTGAAATAAGCAAAGACCTTCTCGGCAACTGGAGCGGCAAAGAAAAAGAGCTCATCGCCGCCGAAAAAGCAATGGACATGTGGATAAAAGGCATGGGCCCTCTCAACGATCCCGTTTTAAAAGAGGTCAACGCCGAACTGCACAAATACAAAAAAATGGTCAACTACGCGGGTTACGACCCGTTTGAAAACAGCCACTACGCGGCGGTCAAACTTTACGGCAAGCATAACTTCCAGCAGGAAAGAAACGACATCACCGATAACCTGGTGGCCTTCATGGACGCCTGCACCCAGGAAATAATAGTCCAGAACCCTTACGTAATACTTACGGACAAGTCCCGCGCAGCGCTTAAGCGCGCCAGCGACCGCGGCGTGAAGATAATAATCCACACCAACAGCCCCGTAAGCACCGACAGCATACTCACCCAGGCGTTCTTCCTCAAAGACTGGAAAGAGGTCATGATGGCGCTTCCGAACGCCCGCGTATTCGTATTCGTAGGCAAAAACAAACTGCATGCGAAAGTGTTCGTGTTCGATAAATTAGTATCGGTGGTCGGAACCTATAACATGGACTACATGAGCGAACAGATAAACGGCGAAGACGTCTGCGCCGTCAAATCGGTCGAATTTTCAAAGGACTGCCGCGACCGCATATTTGAAGATATCTCACAGTCGAAGGAATATAAGATCGGCATAAACGAAAAGGGCGAACCTTACGAAATTTACGGCCCCGGCTCGTTCACGGACAAAAAGACGATGTTCATACTCGAAACCCTTATGAAGCTGAACATACTTAAACCGTTAATATAATCGCAACCGGACAGAGGAATAAAGGTGATCGTTATGGACGCAATCCGAAGAAAACAACCACTATTCAAGGCGGGCTCGCTGCTATGCCTGGCATTGATAATATCGATGCTCGCTTCGATAATATCGCCGGCGCTGTCATTCGCGCAAAGCGCGGGAGCCGCCGGCGCGGGGCTCAAAGAGATCAACGCGATGTACGCTAAATTACAATCTTACAACAGCCTGAATACGGGGCTAAAGATCGAGATCGTCGATTCACCCGAGGCCACTTACAAAAACGACGGCAAAACGCTTAAAATATCGAGCTCGCTCGTGCCCGGGCTTTTTAACATCGACGGCGGTAACGGCATGGCATTATTTCTGGCGAGAGAGATATCCTATGTAGAAAATTTGAAAGCCGGATTCGAAGGCTTCCAGCTCGAATACCTCTCCGACAAGGCTGGCCTTATAGTCGCCAACAACGCCCGCTACGACGTCGGCGCGGGCACGTTCAATTCGATAGTCACGACCGTGAAATCCGACCCCGCTTCGGGCGATTCGCGCGACAAGATAAGGGCGCTCAAAATAGGCGTTTCGCAATATGTTACGCCTTCCGACCTGTCGCGGCTCATGTCCAACAAAATGAGGCGCGGAGTTACCATAAAAAAAGGCATTGAATCCGGCCGTATCGGCCAGCTAACCGGCTGGCAGCCGATACTCAAAAACGCCGTAGGCGGCGCGTTCAGCAACGTCGCGGTTTTTTACGGATTAAACGTGGCGTCGAATATGCTCGACGGATATCCTATCAGCCAGAGCATGAAAAACGCAGTTAAAAGCACTTTCACGCCCGAATACCTTGTCGGCGGCCTCGCCGGTTCGGTAGTAGGCGGCGCGATCGGCTCCGTAGTCGGCAGTTTGATCCCGATTCCGGGCGCAGGTCCCATAGTTTCAGCCTTCATAGCCACGGCTCCTGCCGTTTTCGGCGCGAACCTCGGCTCCGAGATCGGCACCAACGCCATACTCGATTACAAGCGCAACAAGAGCGTGAGTTTAAAAAGGGTATGGGACGCCATGGACGTGTCCTACCTCGTCGGCCACTCGGTCGGCATGGCCGCCGGCATGGCGATAGGCTCGGCGCTTATCCCCATCCCGATCGTCGGCGGATTTATCGGCGGCATCGCGGGCGGGTTCATCGGCACTAAAATATCAAAAGCTATATCGAATTTATATTACAGCGCGACCGGCAAGGCCAAAGAAAAGATCGCCGAAAAAGTTGAAAACGGCGGCACTTCGCCGAACCTGCCGTGGCTTAAAAAGGCCGATGGCGTAACGGGCAACGCGCAGGCGGGCACTTTACAGACCGCCGCGGCCGCAAGCCCGGAACTCTTAAGCGCGCAGAAAAAAGTGAACGAAACTTATCAGAAGTACGTAAAACTTCTGTCGAGCGAAATCGAAGGCAGTCCTAAGTTAAAAGCTGCCCTCGACGAGTTCACACGCGCAAGCGAGCGCTTTAACGAACTAAAATCGAAAACTGAAGCGTCGGCGGAGCGAACTGCCGAATAATACGGTGCGGCTCTTTCGGCTGTTGCACGGACAATTTTTAATGATAATTAAAATTGAATAAAGATATGCAGCCATAATAAAAGCGCTTTCGGGCGCTTTTATTTTTTATTAAGGACATTCCCGCCTTTCGAGCATCACCGGATATGAAATATAAAGAATTAACAAAAGAAATAAAAAAAGCTTTAATTTAATATAAAATTATGCTAAAATTTATATGTAAATTGGAATATCGTAATAAATCAACTTTATAAATTATAATTTCGAGGAGGCGCTTACTATGTCAAAAAGCCATATCGGTATCTTTGTGGCCGTTTTTCTTTCGCTCTTAGTCATCTGCCCGCCCGCCGTATTTGCCCAGGGCTCTCAACCTATGCCGACGGCGCCGCCGGCCGGCCATCAGTCAATGCAGCCGCCCGAAAACGAAGGTTTTATGGGCTATGCCGTCGAATCGGGCACGGCTTTCGAACTGGCGAATTTATTCGTCGTTATGGACCCGGAGGCCCTGCTTAAAAACAGCGGCGTGCGCATTCCCGAAGGCATGCTTTTCATAGGTACGCAGCGTCTGATGCTCACCGACGTTAAACTCGAAAAAAATTCGGCTTATAACTACGATCCATCGAAGCCTGAAGGAATTAAACCCAAGATCAGAACCATCAAAGCGAAAATAGTAGCGGCGCTGGTTGAATCGGAAACGATGCCGGATATTCCCGGAAAAAGCCCCGGTGAAAAAGATAAAGGCAAGGATGAAAATGCCTCTTCCAAAAACGAACTCGACGTCAAGATATTCGAAAAGTTAATCGAGGGCGGCCGAAAAATACCCGTGCTCGCGGGTACGGCTTCATATAACGGCAAAAAACACGACCTTTATTTCAACTTTCTGCCTCCGTTCCCTCAGGGCATGACTCCTCCTCCGGGCGGAGCCGCGCCGATTCCTGACCAAAAACCGCCGATGCAGATCAAATAAAAATAATGCCGACCGCGATCAACTGCGTAAAATGCGTAAACTACCAGGTGAGCTGGAATTACAGTTTTCCCCACGGGTGCAAGCTATGGGGGATAGTTTCAAAGAATATGCCGGCCAGAGCTGTCTTCGAATCGACCGGAAAGCCGTGCGGGAATTTCAAACCGAAAAATCCTGAAAAATAGTATCTTAAAATTCAGTTTTTGTTTATATCGCCCGCCGGCGGGCCGTTTCAGCCGTCACTTGATTTTTTTATAAAGTTAATATTAATCCATTCAAAGCCAAAAAAGGCCGCCGTATATATCCGTTTTAAAAACGGTTCAACGGCGGCCTTTTTAATTCGGAATTTCAGTTCTTAATTATTTCTTTTCGAAACCGGCATCTTCGATCGGTTTGATGCTTTTTATAATGTCGCTGATCTCTTTTTCGTGTTTCTTTTCGGCCTCGACGGTCGCGTAGTAGTAAAGTGCCATGAATTTCTTCGAGGGGGTTATGAATATGGTTATGTCGACGGCGTATTTTCCATCGTTGCAGGTGAAGAGCTGATTGATGGCATCCATGCCGCCGATCTTGATTTCGCTCATTTCGCCAGATTCTTTGAGCACGCCTTTTTCTTCGCCGAACATCTCAACCATTTCTTTAGATATCCATTTCATGCCTTCTTCCATGGTCGCGGAGAGATCTTCGGCTTCGACGGCTTCAAAATCCATGACTATGTTGTCCGCGGCGGTGTCGCCCTGGGCTTCTATGCGGAAGTTGCCGTCTTCGTTGGAGACTTTCCAGGTGTCGGGGACGCTGAGTTCGAATTTAGCGTCTGAATGCTTGTAAGTGGCCGCGAACGCGCCGCCGCAAGAAAGGACTACCAGTAAGATCGTGATCGACAGGACAACGAGGTTTTTCATAGAAACTACTACCTCCAAAATTTAACAAAGATTGATTTGGTTCGGTTGACTAATTTTACTATGACTTTCTCTAAATGTCAATAGGAGG
>MGFH01000088.1:0-4132 GCA_001791795.1 Candidatus Wallbacteria bacterium GWC2_49_35 | reverse complement strand
CGCCCCCTGCGGGATTCGGACCCGCGCCGCCGCCTTGAAAGGGCGATGTCCTGGGCCGCTAGACGAAGGGGGCGTTTGTTACTTCCGCATTAATAAGTATAAGCTGGTAAGCTTATCGGCTTATTGATGGTGGGCCCAACAGGACTTGAACCTGTGACCTACCGGTTATGAGCCGGTAGCTCTACCAACTGAGCTATGGGCCCTCTAATTAATGCGTTTTCAAAAGTAATATGATTATACTACAATCAGGTTTATATTTCAACAAAGCTTTTATGTCAATTTTGTAGATTTAAAGCGAATAATTAAATTTATAATTCTTTTTCAGCGTTTATTTGATTGTTTCTATTATTTTTACAGTTTTTCGTTTTTAATTTTATTTAATTATTTATTTTTATTGATGTTTATTTTGTTGTTTTGTTATTGGCATTTTTGGTTTCTTTTCGTCAACTGTTTTTTCCATCGCAGTCTATTGAGAAGCCGTGAAGGCAGAAAATCCCGGCAGGAAATGATCGTCACCCACGACAGCGGCAGCCAATTTCGCCCGGGAAAAAAGTCCGCGGAGCGGATTTTTTTCCCGATGCAACAAATCATCGCAGCGTAGCTGCGATGATTAAACGTCAGGGATAGAGAGAGGATTATTAAGGGGAGAGGAAGGGCCATCGGCCTTTCCTCTCCCCTTAATTCGAAAAGTTTTAAACAATTAATTGTTTATATTAAATGTAACTTTTATTTTAGTTTAGTTTTATCTTGTTTGCTTTATCCTGTTTTAATTTATCTGTTTTCGCTTTATCTGTTTTACTGTTTCATTTATTTCGAGCCGATATTATTCCGCGTAAAATTCCTTAAGTTTTTTCGAGCGCGACGGGTGTTTGAGTTTACGCAGCGCTTTTGCCTCGATCTGTCTGATACGTTCGCGCGTGACGCCGAATATTCTTCCTACCTCTTCGAGCGTACGCGGGCAGCCGTCGATGAGGCCGAAGCGGTACTTGATGACCTTGTCTTCGCGTTCGGTGAGCGTTTTCAGAACGTCGTTGATCTGTTCTTTGAGCATCAGATACGAAGCCGACTCGACGGGCGAGACGGCGTTTTTATCTTCGATGAAGTCGCCGAGGTGGCTTTCGTCCTCTTCGCCGATAGGCGTTTCGAGCGAAACCGGCTCGAGCGAAATTTTAAATATCTTCTTCACCTTTTCGACGGGCATTTTAAGGCGTTCCGCGATCTCGTCGTGGGTTGGTTCGCGGCCGAGCTCCTGCGAGAGCTGGCGGGCGATCTTACGCAGGCGGTTGATTATTTCGACCATGTGCACTGGAATGCGCACGGTGCGCGCCTGATCGGCGATAGCGCGCGTGATGGCCTGGCGGATCCACCATATTGCGTAGGTGGAAAATTTAAAGCCTTTTTTATATTTGAATTTTTTGACGGCGCGGATCAGGCCCTGGTTGCCTTCCTGGATAAGGTCGAGGAAGAGCAGGCCGCGTTTCTTGTATTTTTTCGCGACCGACACGACGAGGCGGAGGTTGGCTTCGATAAGCTTTATCGCGGCCTCTTCGTCGCTCTGCTCGATGCGTTTGGCGAGTTCGACTTCTTCGTCGGTGTTTAAGAGGGGCACTTCGCCGATACCGCGAAGGTACATCTTGACCGAGTCGAGGACCGAGTCGTCGCCTTCGAAGTTGGCCTGGTATTCGTCGAATTTCTTGATCTCTTCGAGCAGGCTGTCCTGCGAAGCGTATTTATCTTCGTCGTCGTCGGTGAGTTCTATCTTCGATTCCATTATGATGGAGATAACTTCTTCCATCTCGTCGATGGTGGAGGTTTGCGGCAGCTTCGACTCAATCTCCTGGTAGGAGATGCTGTTATTGGCGAGCGCCTTTTTGACGAGTTCGGTTATTATGGGCTGCAGCGCGGGCGAGAGCCTTTTCTGGATCTCTTTTTCGATAAGGTCGAAACTGAGCGGCGTAACGTTTTCTTCGGAGCGGCCTTTCGACTTTTTATCGTTGCCGAGGAGGTATTCAATCGACTCGCCGCTGAATTTAATGCCAGCGGTGACCTCGGCGATCTTGAGCTCGAGTTTGACCAGGCAGGTGATAAAATTGACAAGGCCGGCTTTTTCGTCTTTCGATTTCGGCCTGGCGGGTCCGTCTTCTAATTTGCGCGTGAGCGGGAGGGCGTCCGGCTGATACGCCGGCTTGTTTGTGAGTTTAAAGGACACGGCAGCCTGGGCAGTGATATTTTTTCCGGCGCCGGCCTGAATATTTTTAAATTCTTTCAACGTGCTCTTAAAAATTATCTGCGGGGCAGCGGGGTTGTAAGATTGTTTAGTTACCGTCTTTACATCGGCTTTGACATTTCCATCAACCTGCAGATGGATCAGGGACGGTATTTTCAACAATATGGCGCTCGACAAATCAAGTCCCGCTTCTTTTTTGGTTTCCGGCTCGTTGTTCTTGTTAAGATACATAATTACTATAAAACCTCCAACCTGTTTTAAAAGCAAATAATTCAAGTTAACTGGTCAGCTAATCGCGTCCGCCGGCCTGACTAAAAGTCCGGCCATTGTAAGTTGATTGTTAAACGTTATCTTTCTGCAGCGTCGAAACTTTCTGCAATAATTGTTTCGAAGTTTCAACATCTCCAGCGGTTTCAGCCTCCCTGATCTTCATTTTAAGTTCATCGATGTGTTCCTTTCTGATTATATTATTAAATTTAGTTATCAAGTCTTCGAAATATTTAGACGCGTTCTCGCTCGCGAGCGGCACGGCCAATAATTTGTTATAAAGCGGAGCGTACTCGCTTTGCGCGCAGAGCGACTGCATGTCTTCTGTCAGGCTAAGGTTATCGGCGCCGAGCATCATTTCAAGCATCTGCAGAAGCTCAGGGCTTTTAACCGTTTCGGGATTAACGCCCGCTAGAAATAGCGGGAGAAAATCTATATTTTGAATCAGCGAATGTAAAAGATCTATTTCGGTTTTACGCCTCAGGCTCGCGTCGGGCGAAAGTATCGCCGCACCGCCGTCTTCTCTGACTGCTCCGCCGCCCTGGGCGGAGGTTTTCATTCCCTTGAACACCAGCTCGCGGATGCCGTCTTCGGCGATGTTGAGTTCCTGTGCGAGCATTGTGATGTACTGGTTCCGGCTAATTTCAGACGATATCGAGCGCAGGTGCGGGTTCAAAAAATTAATGATCGCCGTTTTCGATTCGATATCGCGCCGGCCGAATTTATTATAAGCGTAATCGACTAAAAATCTGGTGAAAGGAACTGCCTTTGAGAGTACGGCGCCGGTTCTTTCGAGCCCGTGCTTATTGATGAATTCGTCAGCGTCCTTGGCTCCTTCGAACTTGACCACCGAGATGTTCAGTCCGGGCTTCGAGAATAATTCAAAGTTTTTCATAGTGGCGCGTATTCCGGCTTCATCCATATCGTATAAAAAGATCACTTTATTAACATTATTTTCGATATATTTGACGTGATACGGCGAAAGCGCGGTTCCGCAGGTCGCAAGCACGTTTTGAATGCCGTTTCTGTGCAGCGATATGAAGTCGAAATATCCTTCGACCAGTATCACTTCTTTCGATCTAATTATAGCATCGTGGGCCATATTTATGCCATAAAATGCCGAATTTTTTTTATAAACGGCGGTTTCGGGAGAATTGAGGTATTTAGGCGAGCCTTCGAGCTGAATTGTGCGCCCGCCGAAGCCTATGACCTTCGAGCTGCGGTCGAATATCGGAAATATAACGCGCCCGAAGAATCTGTCGAAATAGCGTCCGTTGTCGGTTTTAACTATGAGCCCGGAGCGTTCGAGGTCGGCCGCTGAATATTTGCCCGATTTAAGGACGGCTTCGTGGAATTTCGCCGGCGAAGCGAAGGAATAGCCGAGCATATACTGTTCGATGTCTTCGTTCTTCAGTCCGCGCATATAAAGATAATTACGGGCGGTTTCGGCTTCTTTCGACGCACTGGCGAGGACTTTGAAAAAATATAGGCTGGCTTCGCTCAGCATGTTATAGATGATCTTGAACTTGTCGGTTTCCTCGGACGAAAAATTGCTGACAAGCCCTGAAGGCAGTTCTATTCCCTGAACGCCGGCTAGTTTTATAAGCGCTTCCTTGTAGGAAATATTTTCGATCATCG
>MGFH01000087.1 GCA_001791795.1 Candidatus Wallbacteria bacterium GWC2_49_35 | reverse complement strand
CGCGCCCTCCGCGGCGTCGCCGGAGGCGATTATAATTTTACGCAGCCTGTCGCCGAGGAAGCGGTGCAAAAAATTCAGGCCTTCGAAGCGTTGGGACGATACGGCGTAAACCGACGCCGAATTGACGGCGTTTTTCGCCGCGCGTGCCAGGCGCGCGCCGGATATCGTGCGGTTCTGGTCTAAAAGCGCCAGATGCGTCAGTATTTTTTCGATAGGCGCGCTCCTGGAGTCGATCACCTTCACCTTATCGGATACGCTTATCAGTTTGAACGAAAGCCGCCTGTCGTGAAGGCTTTTTATGATGCTGGCGGCGGCGCTGACGGCGAGTTCGTACGAGGGGCTTCCGCTCGCGTGGTCTTCGGCAAGCAGCAGCAGGACGGAGTTTTCCACCCTGACCTGATTCTCGTTCTGAGGCACTATGAGGGTTTTTGTGACGGAGTAATGGCGCCAGTTTATTTTCGAAGGGGAATCGCCGGCGCCGTAGTCCTTGAATTTACTCAGCTCGCCGTAATCTGAATTGAAGACCCTCTTTTTCGCGGCCGAATTTCCGGCGCTGCCGGGTGCCGCGAACCTCACGGCCGCAACCTCGGGGAAAACGATCATGTGCCTTTCAGCGCCTACGGTTATGTATTTTTCCTTCAGCAGCAGGGGAATATTCGATTTGACCGATAAAGGCCTGACTATCGCCAGGCCGCGTTTTTTAAAATGGAAATCCAGCGGAACGGTCCTGACGCCCGCGGGGCTTAAATAAGGAAGGCGCGCCCGCGAGAAACTGTAAAGTTCCTCGTCGGCCGGGGCGAATTCGAGCATGAATTTTTCCGCGCCGCAGGCGTTGGTGATCTCGACGGCGACGCTTTCGGCGCTTCCGGCGAAAACGGCCGCGGGCGGGGTTAATTTAACGCTGAGGCCGATTCCGGCGCGGCGCGCGATGACGGCTGGCGCGGCAAAAAACGCCGTGAACAGCGCGAAAACCAGGTAGAACAGATTGTTGGCCGAATTAAAGGCGCTGATGAGGAAAAACAGCCACAGGAAAGCAAGTAATAATTTCATAAATCAGTCGTTAGTCGTTAGTCATTAGTCGTTAGTAATCAGTATTGCCGCCGTCAGCCGGCGCGGGGTTAGTTGACGGCGATATTGTCCACGCAGTCCCTTATGATGTTGAAGGCGATGTCGCGCTCGAGGGCGTATTCGGAGGCCGGCTCTATCCTGTGCGCCAGGACGTAGGGCGCGAGGTACTTCACGTCGTCGAATATAACGTGGTCGCGGCCGGCGATGAGAGCGTACGCGCAGGAAGCGATTTTGAGCATTATCGCGCCGCGCGTGGACGCCCCTATTGAAACGCGCCTGTCTTTGCGGGTTTCCTTGATTATATTCATGACGTATTCCAGCACGGCGTCGCTTACGGCAACGGCGGCGGTTTCTTCCTGAAGGAAAAGAACGTCTTCGACATTCGCCACCGCGCTTATCTCGGCGTCGTTGATGCGCACGTCCTTATGCGTCTTTATTATATTTTTTTCGTGTTCGTAATCGGGATAGCCCATTTTAAAAGATATTATGAAGCGGTCTTTCTGCGATTCGCCGAGCATGTAGCAGCCTTCGTATTCCATGGGGTTCTGCGTCGCGACGACCATGAACGGGTCGCTCAGCGTGTGCGTCTGGCGGTCGATGGTGACGCGGCCTTCGGCCATGCATTCAAGCAGAGCCGACTGCGTGCGCGGCGTCGAGCGGTTTATCTCGTCGCACAGGACGATATTTGCGCAAATAGGCCCGAAGCGCACTTCGAATTCCTGGCTTTTCGGGTTGAACACGAGGCCGCCGAGGATATCGGCAGGCAGCATGTCGGCAGTCATCTGGATGCGCCTGAATTCGGCGTCGATCGAGCGCGCGAGCGCCATGGCGAGCGTGGTTTTGCCTATGCCGGGGATGTCCTCTATTAGTATGTGCGATTTAGCGAGCAAGCCCGTCAGTGCCAGCGTTACGGCTTCGCGCTTGCCTTTGACAGTTTTTTCGATATTATCGATAAGAGCGCCTATAATTTTTTTGCTTCGTTCGAAATTCAATTTTTATTCGCCCCGCTTTTGATAGTTTTCAAAAGATTTATAAGTATTCTCGCGCACGCTTCAGCGTCAGAAAGCGCCCTGTGATGGCTGGTCATGCCGATCTTCATTTTTTTTGTGACCGAACCGAGCGAGTGCGAGTCGAAGCTCGGATAAATCATTTTGGAAAGTTTGAGCGTGCATATGATGGGATTGACCATTTTCTGGTAATACTGGCGCTGCAGGGCCTCGTTTATGAAAGCGAGGTCGAATGGGGAATTATGCGCCACGAAAACCGAATCGGAAAGGAAGTCGAGGAACTTCGGCATGACGTCTTCTATAAAGGGGGCGTTTTCTACCATTTCGTTCGTGATGCCGTTTATTTTTGTTATTTCTTCGCTGATGGATACGCCAGGGTTTACAAGCGACGAGAACGAGCCGGCTATCAGGCCGTCGCAGACGCGCACGGCGGCGATCTCAATGATCGCGTCGTTCTTGGCCGAAAGCCCGGTCGTTTCGATGTCCACCGCGCAGTATGAAGGTGCGTTGAAGAGTTCCGCGCCGCGCGGCGCTTGTTTGAGTTTGCACACGCCGTCCGCGAATATGAAACGCGGGTCGTCGCCTATGTGCGTTTCGGCGAGTTTGATGGCGAGCGCGCCTTTTGCGCCCTTCATTTTCATTATGCTCTCGAGGATGAATTCGGCGCCCACGCCGTCCTGCCTTTCGGCCTTTAAAATGTTGTAAAGCGGGTCGAGCGATCGCTTTTCCTTGCCTAGATTTTTCCGGTTTTTGCTGATTTCTTCTTCGGTGATCATCTGTTTTGCGCTCCGTTAGTTTTGTTGAACGCGCGGACGGCGTTCGCGTTGTAAATTTCGACTATGCAGTTGGCTATGATGTCCGCGTTATGTATCTGTTTTAGTTTCAGTATGTATGTTTTCGCGTTCCGCGTGGCGTCGCCGATAAGAATGATCCTGCCTTCATATGATTTTGGAAGAGCCGCCGGGTCGGGCGAGGCTATGAAGCGTGAAGCTTTTTCATAGATGTCGCCGAACGTATCGTATTCGAAAGTATATGCGCATTGTGGAATAAATGCCTCGGGCGCGGTCAACTGGCCGAAACGGATCTCGTATTTCGAATAGCCGTCGGTGTCTTCCGCGGCGCTTTTAACTATGTCGAACTCTTCTGCGTTTTCCTTTAAAAACATAAGCGCGAGAGGCATTGAAAGTATGAGCTCGCCTTTTTTAACCAGGAACGTGCGGCAGCGGAGTTCGGCGAAGCCTCCCGATACGTCGAAATTGACGAATCCCTTTTTGCGCGCCGCTTCGTTCAGAGCGTCGTGAGGAAGTTTCAGGCCGAATTCGCGCGCGGCGCCGCCCCAATTTTTAAAGTAACTGTTCGGATCGAGCGTGACCTCGGAGGCGAGAACCACGCGCGTCGTGCGTGAAAGCAGGGCGCGAAGCCCCGAATCGTTAACGGACGGCGTATCGTAGATCATTTCGATCCCGACGGCTGCCGCGCGCGCGCGAAGCATATAGTCGCAGACGGTCTTCACCATGTCGGCGTCCGGGAATTTTTTCAGTTTTTTTACGCAGCCGTCGGTTATTTTTATCATTTTAACCGTTTCGCGCGGATCGTAAAATTCAAGAGGGCCGGTCGGTTTTGACCTGGAATACTGAAGCGCCTCGCCCTGCTCAAAGCGTTTTTCCTTGATCGTCTTCATTTTTAATTCGGCGCGTTTAAGTTTGTCGAGTTCTTCGAGACCGCCGCAGCGGGCGGGCGCGGCTGAAAACAAAATCACGGCCGCGAGCAATAACGCCGCGGCGGAATTGACGCGGGAGAAAAAAAGAAGGCTATATGCAATATCAACGATATGTAATGTGTTTTTTTTCATGGACGAACCACGGCCCGCCTTAAAAGTACTGGGCGGCGTCGACGACGTCGCGGTTCATTTTTCTCAGGCACGATTCGATCTTCGCGAAGGCCGAAGGGTCCTGAACCAGCGTGCGTCTGAGCTGGCGAAGCAGGTCGACGCAGTTTCGGAAAAGGCGTATCAGATCGCCTTCGAGAAGCAGCGTCTGGCTGGAAGTGATCTCCTTGAAAGTCGCCCCGGCGCTCCAGCGGTAGGCCGTTTCGGCCATGGCGTTCTCGAGCGGCTTGACGCTACCGAACTTGCAGTGTTGGAGCTCGGTTCTCACCATGTCGTCTATTTTCATGCGGAATTCGCGCAGCACGTGCTTGAGCTCGCGGTTGCTTATGGTATAGGCGGCCCTGGTCTTATTTTCGAAAACTATGCCGCAGATGAGCGCGTTGAGCTCGTCTTCGTTCAGCCGCTGGATATAGCCGTCGAAATAAAGTTCGGTGGCGTGTATTTCATAGCCGAATATCTGCGAGGCGAAAACGCCCCTGGGCATCAGTTTTTCTTTGTCGACGTATCCGATAGCCTCGAGGAAAGAGAATTTTTCGTCCAGGTCGAATCCCATGTAGTTGCTGATTTCGTATAATTCTTCCTTGGCCTTTACGTAACCGTCGGCGAGCGCGATGCAGTTGGTATTATAATGGCAATGCGAGCATTTGAGTTTTTTCATATCGCGGCGCATGAAGTTCATGTCGTTTTGCGCCTGGTGCATCTGGGAGCGGATGCCAGCGTGTTCTTCGGGCCTGGTCTTTCTGAGGGAGCGTTTCAGCTCGATGAAATGCCTTTTGCGCGCTTCGGCGTCTTTGAGGGTCTCGACGTATTCGACGAGCGTCTTGCGCGGCTGGGGCAGCTGGCAGTCAAGCGCGTCGAGGCTTTTCTCGACGGTTTTGATGCGGTCTATCTTGGTCTGGATGACGTTTTTCATCTGGAAATAGCCGAACGATTTGTGGCAGAGCTCGATGATCTGGCCGCGGTCGCGGTCGGCGTAAAGGTTGAGTATGCTCGAATACGAGAACGCGAACTGGCTCTTCAGGGGCTCGATGCGGCCGGTGAGGGTTTTACGGACCTCTGCGTAGTTATAGAATTTAGGGTCGATCAGGGCGTAAACGAAGCCCTTGGGGTCGATCCCGCGGCGCCCGGCGCGGCCCGACATCTGCTGATATTCGTGCGATTTCAGGTAGCGGAACGAAACGCCGTCGTTCTTTTCGAGTCCGTCGAAAACTACCGTGCGCGCGGGCATATTGATGCCGACCGCGAAGGTTTCGGTCGCGAAAAGGAGTTTGATTAAATTTTTCGAGAACAGAATTTCCACGATATCTTTTTGCGGAGGAAGCATTCCGGCGTGATGATATGCCGTGCCGTGCTCGACGAGCTTTCTGAGGTTCTGGCTGGACATATAGTTTTGGAGGTTGAACCGGGTGATGTGCTCGTCGTAAATTTTGACGGCCTCATCGGCTTCTTCGGGCGTGAGAAGGTTCATGTATTTATAAAAGAAGGCTTTCTTTTCACATGTTTTGCGCGAGAAACTGAAGCAGAGGGTGGGCATGAGGTCTTTTCCCTTGAGGTATTCGAAGACCGAAACGCCCGTGCGCTGCTGCTCGAGCGGCGCGCCGGAAGCGATCAGCTGCTTTTTTCTGTCGGATATGGAGTTCGCGTATGAAAGCGCGCTGTTGAGACTTTTGAGCGGAAAAGCCTTGTTGCCGCCGTCAATGTAAACGAACGAGTCGAGCGGAACGGGCCTTATCGTGTGCAGAACTATGGATACCTCGTGGCCGCGTATCGACTGCATCCAGCCGGCGAGTTCTTCGACATTGGCTATGGTGGCGGATAAACTTAAAAAACGGATATGGGTCGGGGCGAGCATGATGCTCTCTTCCCAGACCGTGCCGCGGCGCGGGTCTTCTATGAAGTGGATTTCGTCGAAAATGACGTATTTGACGTGTGTGAGCCTCTGTGGGTCGTCGTATACGATATTTCTGAATATTTCGGTTGTCATTATAAGGCAGGGCGCGTTCTGGTTTATAACGACGTCGCCCGTTATTATTCCGACCTTGTCGCCGTAAGCGGCTTTGAAATCGCGGTATTTCTGGTTGGAAAGCGCCTTGATCGGCGCGGTGTAGATGACTTCGGCGTTCTCGCGAATGCATTTATCGATTATGTATTCGGCGACGAGGGTTTTTCCTGATCCGGTCGGCGCGCAGACTATTACGGTATTTTGATTGTCTATGGCTTCCAGCGCCTGAACCTGGAAATCGTCCAGGGTAAAATTTTTGTACTGCATTAAAAATGTTCTCCATTCATACCATGTTATTTTTTGAAAAGGTCAAATTTTAAGTTAAGATAAAATTCCCCTAATTATACATTATTTTGTATTTATTTTCAATATCTATTTATCCGGATCATGGCGGGGGAAATTTTTAATGAAATTAACCCGATTAGTAAGCGGTCTTAAAAAAAATCAAAAACGAAAAAATTCATTTGTAAAAATAAAAAATAAGTGATATTATCTTCTTCAAGGTAATTCAATTTTTGGAGGTATTATGAAAAAGTTCGCAGTTATGTTTACGGTATTGTTCGTTCTATCGATGGCCGTCACGGTTTTCGCTCAGGAAGCCGCTCCAGCACCCGAAGCCGCACCCGCGGTAGAAACCGCTCCCGCGGCCGTTCCTGCAGCTGAAGTTAAAGCCGGCGACGCCAAGATCCCCGAACTCTTAATGAAAGCTTACGAAAAAATGACCGCAGACGTCACCTTTTCGATGGAAGTAAAAGCAAAAATGAATAATCAGGAATTCGTCACCAAAACGAAAGCGTACTTCAAAGACGCGAAACATTATAGAATGGACAGCGAAGTCGCCGGCCAGAAAACCAGAATGGTAATAGACGGCGACGTAGCGTGGAACTACATGGAAGCCGCTAACATGTTAATGACCATGCCCGTTCCTCCCTCGCCGACTGACCTTAAAAAAGATATCAATTACACCGAAGGCAAAGACGGCGAAAACGTCACATTCACTTTCACCGACGACGCCACCAAAATGAAAGTCGTTACGACGATCAATCCTAAAGACAATCTCATCGTTAAAATGAATACTTTTAACGAAAAAGAAGAACTCGTAAGCGAAATGAATTACACCGACTGGAAATTCGAAAAAATCGGCGATGAAATGTTCAAAAAGCCCGAAGGCGCTCAGGAAATGCAGATGCCCGCTCAGCCGGCGCCCACGAAATAATAAATTCCGCGAATCTGATATATCCGCGTACTTCCGCTGAAAGCGGAGTATGAATTAAAGCCGGGTTTATGACCCGGCTTTAACTTTTTCCGTTAATAAATAAAAAAATATGGCACAAAATAATAAATTTGTAGTATAATTATCTGGTAAGCTGAAAAAATATTTATATTATATAGAGGTGAGTCGCATGAAAAAACTAACGAATTTTGCTTTTGCCGTTTTTCTGATATCGGTCTTTACTGCATTCAGCATAGTCTCCGCCGGGGCCCAGTCGTCTTCCATAACCACGATAGGCCGCAATATCGACAAAGCCGAAATATCCGATGCCGGCCAGGCGAAAGCGCCCGCCGCCGAAATCGCACTGCCGAAGACCGGCGCGGTAACGGGACACGGCGTCAACGTCAGAAAGGGCCCTTCGACCTCCGAAAAGAAAATACACGACGTATTATACGGCGCGCGCTTCCAGATACTCGAAGAAAAGAACGGTTTCTACAAGGCTAAATTCGAAGACGGCACCACCGGCTGGATAACTAAGCAATTGGTTACCACTACCGACAAAAAACTCCTCGCCGACGCCGAATATTCGAAAGAGGCGCTCGAGGCGGCTCACGCAAAGTTCAAAACCACCTACGAGGCTTATACCAAACTTCGCAACAAGGCGACCTACGACGTTTTTAAAAAGGCTTACTACGAATACAGCAGCCTGGCGAAACTGTCGCCCGAATATAAAACTCTGCAGAAAAATCCCGCGCTGACAAAGATTATCATCGACAAAAAAACATACACTCTCACGGTCTATCTCAACGACAAGCCGGTGCGCGCGTTTCCCATCGCCTACGGCGGAAACCCCGACGGCGGCAACAAAAAGGCTATAGGCGACAGCAGAACTCCCGAAGGTAATTTCAAGATAGGCTATAAAGATGTCCGCCCTTACGATCCTGTAGCGACGCGCGGCATGTGGCTCGAGACCAAATGGAGCGGAATCGGCATCCACGGCACACCCTGGCCCGACTCGATCGGCTCGAAGGCCTCGCACGGCTGCGTCAGGATGTATTCGCAGGATTCGATCGAACTTTATAAACTGGTCCGCGCCGGCACGCCTGTAACCATAAAAGCCATAAGCGCCTCGACGGGCATTTAGGCGGCGCTTTGGTCAAAAGCTCTCCGGCGTGAACGCACGCGCCGGCAAATCCTGATTTAAAATCGCGAATATTAAGTCTATACTTATGTTAAAAAATAAAAAATAAAAAATAAAAATTCATTACAAAGCATTTATGGTCATAAATGCTTTGTATTTTTTAAGGTGAATAAAATGAATGAAAACGTATCCGGGACGGTTAAATTTATAAAAAGAACAATTGCGGCGGGTTTTGCGGTCGCATTATTTTCGTGCGCGCCGGCGTTCGCTTCGGGCGGAAGCAGTTCTCAAATGACTCCGTTCGATTCGGACGAAGTGGGCATCAATCTTGAGATCGGCGATATGGCTTCTAAGTCGGGAGATTACGACTCAGCGGTTTCGGCTTACTCGCGGGCGTATTTACTCGATAACAAAAACTTCGCCGCCGTGTATAACCTCGCTTATACATATCAGCTTAAAGGCGCGCTCAAAGAGGCCGTCAAATATTATAAAACTGCCGCTCGCATCGACGGCAAAAGGCACGAACCATACATTAATATGGGCGCCATTTTTCTTATCGAAGCCAACCCCGCCGGCGCGTCCGAAATGTTCAAAAAAGCGCTCGAAATAGCGCCCGATAATATCGACGCGAATTTCAACCTCGCTATAATAGATATCGATAAAGGCGATCACAAAAGCGCGCTGGCAAGTTTAGCCGCGGCGTCGAAATCGGTCAAAGAAAAAAGCGGCCGCGACTATTTTTCGATAGCGCTGAAAACGGCGCTCTGCCGCATCGCGCTCGGCGAGTTCGACATGGCGGCGAAAGCGCTCGATTTTCAATCCGACGATGCGGCGGAGGAAATAGAAAGATACTACCTTACCGGCTGCATGCTTCACAAGTCAGGCAAGACGGACGAGGCCGCTAAGGCGTTTCACAAGGCCGTCGAACTCGCTAAAGTGCCTGAAATGGAAGGCTTGTCAAAAGTCCTCGATGAAAAGATCGCGCAGTTCAAGGCCACGAAAAAAACTGGCCGTATTTCCAATTAAACGATGAAAACCGATAAAGTATTTTTTTATTGAAAAATGAATTATTTTATGATACCATTTAAGATGATTAAGCGCTTCATCGATTCAGGCGGTCCGCGGGCCAAGCGTTCTGCCGCGCCGGCTTATTGAAGACAGTATTCGACAGAGGAATAAATAACCATGGCGGAAAATAAAAAGACCTTGCTCCTTGTTGACGATGAATTTGTTTCTGCCGCGGCCGCAAAAACGCGGCTGGAAAATTGCGGTTATGCGGTCATAACCGTCAGCGCCGTTGAATCGGCGGCTGAAGCTTTAGATACGGTTCCGGGGATCGATCTTGTCCTCATGGACATTGGCTTATACGAAGGTGCTGAAGGCTCGTCGGCCGCCGGAATAATCACAAAAAAACACGAACTGCCGATAATTTTTCTCGTAGCCGATCCGCAGGCTGAAATCTCAGAAAATGTCGAAAATATCTCCTCCGGCTATGCTGTAAAAGGCTCGGGCGGGCCCGCGCTCGCCGCGTGCGTTAAAGCGGCGTTCAGGCTTTTCGAAGCGAATAAACGATTAAGCGCCGAACTGGCCTGCTGCAGGCGGTCTGAAGAAGAGCTCCGCTCAAGAGACGAAAAACTTACGCTTATGGTTGACGGCGTTCACGCCCTGCTGACCTATATCGATTCCGACCTGCGTTTCGTGCAGGTGAACAAATCTTACGCCGACTGGTACGGCCTGGCCGTAAAGGACGTCGCCGGAAAAAAGATATCCGATCTTCTCGCAAAAGAAGCATATGAAAGGGCCCTTCCGAATTATCTTAAGGTGCTGAATGGGGAAACGGTATATTTCGAGAATCGCACGTTCGATAAAGACGGAAAGGAAAGCTACGTCAACGTAATGCTCATACCCCACTTCTGCGGCGGCCGGGTGGCCGGCTTTTTCGGTTCAATAACCGATATCACAAAGCGCAGGCAGGCCGAAGAAGAGATCAAGCGCCAGCTCTTAGAGAAAGAAACGCTTCTTAAAGAGGTACACCACCGCATAAGAAACAATATCACCGCCATTTCCGGCATTCTTTCGTTTCAGGCGCAATCGAGCGGCTCTATGGAAGTAAAGAATGCGCTTACTGACTCTATCGCGCGTATCAAAAGCATGTGCGTTCTCTACGACAAGCTGCTGATAAGCGACGAATATAAAGAATTATCAGCGAAAACCTATATTGAAAGCCTTGTAGATACTATAACCGCGCTGTTTTCTGAAAATATTAAAATTACGGTCGATAAGCGCGTCGCCGATTTCAATCTCAGTTCAAAAAATTTATTTTCTCTTGGAATAATTATCAATGAACTTTTTACGAACGTAATGAAATACGCGTTCACCGGCGCAGAAAGCGGCCATATAAAGATTTTTCTGGATAAGGCTGAAAACCATGTGACCCTGACCGTAAAGGATAACGGCAGGGGGCTTCCGGAAGGGCTTGACGTAAATAACTCTAACGGGTTCGGCTTGCGGCTGGTCGAAATGATCACGCAGCAGTTAAAAGGAACCTATACGATCAAAAGCAACGGCGGAACCGAGAGCACGCTGAAGTTTGATATTTGACCGGCGGGCGGGTTTAAATTATCAATAGTAAGGCCGCGGCGCCTTTCTACCAGCCTTCTTTTAGTTCCAGAACGCCGCGCAGCATTTCGTCCCAGAGCGAATCCGCGGTGAATTTGAGAGTCGAGTAAGCCTGCTTGACGGATCTTAATGGAAGATAAACCGATATTCCGCTCGCACACTTTAACGCTTCGCCGTATGTTTTATTCGAAAGCACGCATTTCATATAGGCCGCTTTCACAAGGGCGCATTTGAGCTGCAGCTCTTCGTCCGCGTCGGCCGAAGATAATCGGATTATAAAATCGCCTAGATCGGCATAATCTCTGTAGGTAAAGCGCTGCGAGGCCGCGGCGCTTTTTTTTACTGCGTCGCGCAGTCTTTCTTTTTCTGTTATGGCATAAGCGCACAGGCCGTCGAGCGCGGTTTTGAGTTCGCCAAGCCGCGCGCAGTCGACGACCGAATACGTGTGCGGCGTGGAAGTTTTTGTGAATTTTTCCGCGAAGGCTCCGGCGGTGATGATAGAAAGCGCCCTGGCAGATACTTTTGGATATTTATTTATAATGTCGCAAACGGGACGATAAGGCATTCCGCTGTCCGGCTCGATATCTTCTGACGCGCAGATGTAATTAACGTCATCGCTGACCTCCCAGGCGACCTCGATCATCTGCATGAGGCAGGCGTCCATGACGAGAATGTCCACCTTCTTCGAAATGATACCGCTCATGGCCCTCATAGCCTCGCCGAGCGCGGGCGTAGATATGCTGTTTTTAGAGTCGAAATCGAAAGCTATGGCTCTTGTTTCGGGGTTAGTCGCGCCTGCGGCGCGAGCCGCCGGTTTCCAGCCCGAACCGTGGTTCCATATGACAAGCGCGTATTTTTCGGCCGGATGGTTTTCGGCCGACCACCTGAAAAAATCTACGAGCTGCCTGTGGTCGCCCATGTCGAGCTCGCCGAGGTCCGCTTCCATCTTCGAAGTTACGCCCCAGTCGTCCACGGGGCTTTCGGGAGCGCGCTTTGTAATGTAATATCTTCGCGCCGGGCCGTTCGCGCGGTCGAGCTGGACGAGTATATTGGAGTTCTCCGACGAGCCGGCGAGTTCGAGTTCGGCTATGTCTTCGGGGCCGCGCGCGTCGAGGTCGTTATCTGCGCACATATAAACCATGAAGGTCCATTTTTTTACGGATCCGCTCCGGGCTTGAGCTTCTGAAACGCCGGCCTGCGAAGGCGAAAACGGCAGAAACAAAACAAGCGCGGCCGCGGCGGATAATATTTTAAAATACAGTTTCACGGTTGATCTTTCCTTTTTCCGCCGGCGGCGGATTTATTTAAATTGTGTTGAACTAATTTTAACATAAAACCGTAAAATAATCATCAAAATTTTATGCTCTATCAACAGGAAGCAAATACGGGAAGACAATTAATGCCATTCGCCGCAAAGCATGAGGCAAATTAAAATTTTACAAAAAATGTCGCATTAATAATTTTACTTTTACAAAAAATGTAGTATAATATAGCATATCATTTTTAATGGTTTTTATATAAAGTTCTTAAAAATTAAATTTTATAAAAAGTGGTTTTAAAGATGGAATTGAATTCTATTTCAGACAACTACGTCGACAGGGCTTATATAGAGGGCAACGACTTTCTGGAGGCGGGCGAATTCGAAAAAGCCCTTAAATGCTATAGCGCGGCGCTCTCCATGGACTCTAATTTTACCAGCGCCCTTTTTTGTAAAGGCGTGGCTCTGAACGGCCTTAAGCGTTTTCAGGAAGCGATCGGCTGTTTCGACTCGCTTCTCGCCGCCGATCCGCTTGATGCCGGCGCCCTCGAAAACAAAGGCGCGGCCCTGCTCGAACTGAAACTTCACGAAGACGCGCTCAAATGCTATAAAAAAGTGCTGGAGCTCGAGCCCGATAATAGCCGCGCCTTGCTGGAGACCGGTTATATTCTGCATTTTTTCTGCAATTATAAAGACGCAATTTCTTATTTAGACAGGTCCATTGAATTGAACGATTCCGAGAAGCAGGCGTGGTATCTGAAAGGGCTCGCGCTCGCGGAGCAGGGCTATATATCTTCGGTGCCGTACAAATTCCATGAGGCGCTCAAGTGTTTTGAAAAGGCTTTGCAGCTGGATCCGGAAGACATCGCCGTACTGAAAGAAAAAGCGAAAACGCTTCTGGCGACCGAGGCTTATTACCGGGCCGCTGAATGTTATTTGAAGGCGTTAAAACTTTTGCCCGGAGACGTTGAAGTGATAGCCGCTCTGGCGAAGACGTACAAAAAGATGAATATGTTCGAAGCGGCTCTCGGCTATTACCAGAAACTTATGGAAATTAATCAGGACAGCGGCCTTGCAGCCGAGATCGAATATCTTAGCGCCAGGCTCAGCGAAAAGCATTGAGCCTGGATTTCATTGAATTTATAGGCGATTTAATAAGTTTTTTGAAATGCTCGGTTTATAAAAATCGTTTATAGAATATCATAGTTTTTTAATATAGAACGGTTCGTTGAGTGCAGGTTAAAATAAATAAAAAATGGAACCGAGTTTATGTTAGATATACAGCATTTTGACGACTATGCGGACAGGGCTTTTGTAGAAGGCAATACACTTCTTGAGGCCGGCGAGATTGAGCAGGCTATAGAATGCTACAACCACGCTCTTTCGCTGGACGAAGGTTTTACCAGCGCGATGTTTTATAAAGGCGTTGCGCTCGTCAGTCTCAGGCGCTACGATGAGGCCGTCTGCTGTTATGACCTGCTGCTGACTTGTGAGCCGGGCGACTCTGAAGTGCTGGAATATAAAGGTGTCGCGCTCATCGAGATCAGCCACTACGAAGAAGCGCTCAAATGTTATTTGAAAGCGCTGGAGCTCGAGCCGCGAAACGGCCGTATCCTTTTGAAGATAGGTTATATTTATCAGAGCTGCGGAAACTTTGCCGAGGCGTTGAAATACTTCGAAATGTCTCTTGAATGCGAGGCTGGCGACAAGCGGACCTGGTATTTAAAAGGGCTGGCGCTAGCGGAGCAGGGGTATGTTTCGGGGATAACCTTTAAATTCGCCGAGGCTCTTAAATGTTTCGAAAAAGCTCTTGAACTGGCGCCGGACGACCTCGACGTACTCAAGGACAAAGCAAAAGTGCTTCTCGCCACCGGCGATAATCAGGGCGCTCTCGCCTGCTATCTCAAGGCCTTCGGCCTCTCGCCTGAAGACCCCTTTGTAATAGCCGCTCTGGCTAAAACTTATAAATTAATGAATATGCAGCCGGAGTCTCTGGTTTATTACAAAAAACTGCTGGAATTAAACTGCGACAGTAATGTCAACGACGACGCCCGTCGCCTGAAAGACGCCATCAACACGAATCGGTGAACGACGCGGCGGTCAAAAAGGCCCTCGGCCTGCCCGATAACGAAGAGCCCCTGTATATAATGCCGGTTGGCCTTAAATAAAACTTGAATTACATCTAATAAGGAGATATAAATTGTTAAAAATAGGCGATTACAACACGCTGAAGGTCAGCCATAAAACCGATTTCGGGTTCTATCTCGATTCGCGGGACGGATACAATATACTTCTGCCTAATAAATACGTGCCTTCAGGCCTTAAAGAAGGCGATGAAATAGAGGTTTTCGTTTACACCGATTCGGAGGACAGGCCTATCGCCACGACTCAGAAGCCGCTGGCCAGAGCGGGCGAGTTCGCCTGCCTGATGGTGCGCGACGTCAACGACACCGGCGTATTTTTAGACTGGGGCCTCGAAAAGAACCTGCTGCTTCCATATTCGGAGGCGCCGCGCGACTTGAAACCCGGCCATAAATGTGTCGTGTACGTTTCGCTCGACAAAGCGTCCAAAAGGATATTCGCCTCGGCCAAATTCGACAAACACATCGAAAAAAAAGAAATAGCGCTCAGCGAAGGCCAGGCGGTAAAACTTATGGTTGCGCGTTTCACGCCTAACGGGGTGCTCGCGATAATCGACGATAAATACGCCGGGATAATATATGAAAGCGAAATATTCGAAAAAATCAATATAGGCGATAAACTATCCGGTTTCGTTAAAAAAGTCAGGCCCGATAATAAGATCGATCTCACCATACGAAAAGGCGCCCGCGACGAGGTCGAAGCCGCCAAAAATAAGATAATGGCAAAACTTCTCGAAAAAGACGGTTTCTTGAAGCTCAACGATAAAAGTTCGCCCGATCTTATCAAGCAGAGGCTCCAGATGAGCAAGCTCACATTCAAAAAGGCCATAGGCGGCCTTTATAAAGATCGAAAAATACTCATCGGCCCCGAAGGCATTTCGATCGCGGTGGAGCAGTAGCGCCGCGCGCCCTGATTTTTGCGTTCGCAAATTCTAATAAAACGCGCATCGCGCGTGGGGGGATTATGCTCGAATTACTTATTCCAATGTTAATAGCGGCCGTTCTCGGAACGGGTTACGCGGCCGTTTTTCTGTTTTATAACAGGGAAAAGAAAAAAGAAGGCTGCTCCGGCGAAACCGGCGGCCACGGCTTCGGATGCGTACACTGCGGCGCTTGCGGCGGAAAAGATCTGAAAAAAAACGAGCCCGGTTTCGAAGCCTCCGACGAAGAAAAACGAACCAAAATCCAATGAAATCGCCCTTTTAAGTTGCTTTTAAATAAATTTATTTTTCTTGACAGCCGGTCCGAAAAATGATAAAATCATTTTGAAAAATTTTGGGCGAATGCCTGTTTCTGCTTAAATTAACCGTCCCGCCGCTTTTTCTTTCTCATAATTTCCGAAAACAAAAAAATATATTTAGTAAGAGGTAGTTTCTATGAATGAAATTATAATGTCGGTCCTGGTTATGGGTCTGATCGCGATAGTCCTTGCCGTCGCGCTTATCATCAGCTCGAAGAAATTCTACGTCCCCGAAAATCCGCTTATCGAAAAAGTGGCCGCGCTTCTGCCTCAGGCCAACTGCGGCGCCTGCGGTTTTCCGGGCTGCGCCGGATTCGCGAAAGCTTTCGTGGAAGAGCCGGTTCCCGGAATGCGCTGTCCCGTAGCTTCGGCCGAAGTTCTCAAGGCCATCGGCGAGGTCGTCGGCAGAAACATCGCCGAAGGCAAACCCATGCGCGCCGTGCTTCACTGTAACGGCAGGCATTCGAACGTTCAGAAGGTATCCGAATATATAGGCATCAGAAGCTGCGCGGCGGCGCACATGCTCTACACCGGAGACAAGGCTTGCAGGTATTCGTGCATCGGCTATGGCGACTGCGTTAAAGTATGCCTGTTCGGCGCCATAACCATAGAAGACGGCATATCCGTTTTTGACGCTGAAAAATGCACGGGCTGCGGCCTCTGCGTGAAGGAATGCCCGCGCAAGGTAATATCGCTCGTCCAGAAAAGAATTTCGAACGTCCGCATTAGCTGCTCGTCGCACGACAGAGGCCCGGTCGTGCGCAAGAACTGCAAGGTCGGCTGCATCGCCTGCGGCAAGTGCGTCAAGGTCTGCCCTAAAGAAGCCATCACCGTCGCTCCCGGCTCGAACCTGGCGATCATCGACGACGAAAAATGCATACTCTGCGGCAAATGCGTCGCCGAATGCGATACGATGCACGCCATCACGGCCGACGGCCGCGTGGTTAAAGCCGTCGAGATAATCATAAAGAAGAAACAGCAGGAAAAAGAAGAAAAACAGAAAGCGGCCGCTCTCGCGGCTGCGGGCGCCGCCGGTAACGCAGCGGCTCCGGATACTAAAGAGGTGAAATCATAATGGCACTCGGATTGAAAACTTTTTCGCGCGGCGGTATTCACGTCGACGACAGAAAATACAGCCATGAAAGTCCCATCGAAATGCTTCCCGCGCCCAAAGTCGTCGTAATTCCGGTTTCACAGCACATAGGCGCTCCCGCTAAGGCCGTCGTCGCTAAAGACCAGGCCGTTAAAATAGGTCAGCTCATCGCCGAAAAGGCCGGCTTTATCTCGGCCAATGTCACTTCGCCCGTATCCGGCGTCGTAAAGGCCGTAGAGGCGCGCATGACGCCGACCGGATTTAAGCAGGATTGCATAGTCATCGAAAACGATATGAAGGACGAATATTTCGAAGCTTACACCGAAACCGCTCCCTCGCCCGAACTCATCGAAAAATTCGACGTATCCGGCGCGGTTAAAGCTGTCGAAAAAGCCGGCATCGTGGGCATGGGCGGCGCGGCGTTCCCGACGTCCGTGAAACTCGCTCCCCCGCCGGATGTCAAGATCGATACCGTCATCCTCAACGGCGTCGAATGCGAGCCTTACCTTACCGCCGACGCCCGCATAATGATCGAAGACGCC
>MGFH01000086.1 GCA_001791795.1 Candidatus Wallbacteria bacterium GWC2_49_35 | reverse complement strand
TCAGCTATATACAGTCCGGCGTATCTGCGGCGGCGGCCGGCATGGGCGGCGCGTATGTCACGATGACGGACGGATCGGACGTCATGCATTATAATCCTGCCTGTCTTTACGGGCTCAAAGACGTTGAAATCAGCGCGGCCTCGGCTAAAAGCGATTTCGGGCAGAAGTATGACGGTTTTGGCTACTCGTTTTTGAACGGTTATAAAAAGCGCGCCTATGGCGGGATCACATATATCAAAGACGACGCCGGCGAGATCGAAGGGCGCGACGCGGCCGGAAATTTTACAAAAATGTTCGGCGACAGGGCGCAGCTTTTAGGTTATGCGATAGGCAACACCAATGAATATTTAAAGAAACATGGATTATCGTACGGTTTTATGGCGAAGTATCTCACTCATAAGATCGCGGACGCGGAGGCCGGCGGTTACGGCATCGACGCCGGCATTTTAAAACAGGAACCGGACGGGCGCCGCTTCGGGCTTGCGGTTAAAAATATCGCGGGTAAAATTAAATGGAGCGGAACGAAGGGAAACCCGTCAGAAAGCCTCGACAGGATATTCAGCGCCGGTTATTCGATCAAATGCGCCGGAAATGGAAGGCTCGCCGCCGAAATAACAAGAGACCCGTCCGGGCGCGGTAAAAAAGTAACCGCCTCGTTCGGCTTCGAAAAGAAAGTGTCCGCAAAAACGAAGGTAAGGCTCGGGCTGAACGATGGCAAAATGTCCTATGGCGCGGGATTTTTACTTAATCGCAGCAAAATAGATTACGCGTTCGCCGGAAACGATTATGACGATATACACAGGATCTCGGCCACTTTCTATCTTGACGACGAAAGTCCGCGCGGGCGCGGCAAAAGATGAAACGTTTTACCGGAGAGCGGCCAGCTGATATAATTTATGAAAACGCCTGCGGTCCGGCAAAACTACGGCCGTGAATTTAACCAAATTTATATTTACTAAACCGCATTGAATATGATATAATCTATAATACATAAAAAAAGAGCGTGCAAAATATGGCGTTACCAGCTGAAGTAATAAAACTGTTAGAAGACCTGAAATCGGCTAAGGAAGAGATCAGAAAAAAAGCCGTTATCACTCTCGGCAGACACAACCTGCCCGAAGTGAAGGACGCGCTTAACGAGCTTACCAACGATTCTTCAACGGCCGTAAGGTATTTCGCTAAAAAAGCTATGAAAGATTTCGAATCGATGACCGCGACTCAGGTACAGCAAAGCGGCGGGTTCGATCTGGTTTCCGGCGCACCGGCGCTGCAGGTTCCTCCCGTTCAGCAGGCCCCTTCCGCGCACGCCGAGGCCCCGATTCCGGAAGAGCCCGTCAAAAAGCCGCTCGCCCCGCCGCCCGCGGACCTGTTCGGGTCGGGCGGAGGCTCGCTTACCAAGATACTCAACGACCTTAAAAGCCATGACGAAAATGTAAAAATAGAAGCCATCAAACAGCTCGGCGATAAGAAAGAAGTCGTCGCGACCGAACCTCTTCTGGGCCTGATACACGACCCTTCGAAAAGCGTAAGGCTGTACACGGTGCAGTCGCTCGGTTTAATTGGCGAAAACCGCGTTCTGACGCCTCTACTGAACCTGCTTAATTCGGAACAGGACGCGTTCGTCGTAGCGACGCTGGTAAAAGCCATCGCCAGGGTCGGCGGCGCGCAGCTCATTCCTATAATAGCGCGCTACCTCAAGGACCCCGACGCCAGAACGCGCGCTAACACAATCGAGGCGCTCGAGATCATAGGCGATCCGAAGATCATCAAATTCCTCATCCCGCTTTTGCAGGATGAAAACAACCGCGTCAAGGCCAATTCGATAAAAGTCCTCTCCAAATTCGGCAAGACCAATATGTTCGAAAAACTCGACGAGATGCTCCAATCTGACGATATTTCGATACGCGGTTCGGCGATATACGCTCTGAGCGCGATAGGCGGCGAACAGGTAATAGAACTTCTTGAAAAGGCTAAAAACGACGAAGACTCCGGTAATTTAAAGAAACTAGCCGAAGGCCTCGCGAAGATCAACACGGACCGCTCGATGGAATTACTCAGAGAACTGGCGCAGAACCCCGACGACGAGGTTTCGAGTTTCGCGCGTTCCCTTCTCGGAGAGGCTGCGGAAGAAGAAAAACAGCCCGAAGCGCCGCCGCCGGCCGAAAAATTCGAAGAAAAACCAAAAGCCTTCGAGCCTCCGCTCGCAAAACCTGAACAGAAGCCTCCCGCGGCTGTACGCCAGCCCCAGGCAGAGCAGCAGTTCGTGAAGCCGCCCGAGGCCGAGCCGCTGAAGAAAACGCCCCAGCCTGAGTCCGTCAGGCAACAGCCCGCGGCGGCGCAGCATCAGGCCGCGACCGATCAGCCGCAGTTCCACTCGCTCAAAAACGCGGGCGCGCCGCGTAATTTCAATGCGCAGGATTTCGAATATCTATGGAACGACACGCTGTTTCTACTCAACACTTTCCAGAAAAATCATCCGGATTTTTCGAAGGACAAGATGCTGGCATTCATAAGGTCTTTAGAGTCAGTTATTGAATGACGATCTGATAAATTCTATGTCGGCTATTAGTTTTTTTGAAGTTATCGCGAACGAGCGGTGATTTTCGAATGAATGCGGATCCGTTTCTATGGTGATGCCGCCGCCGTAATTTCTTTTGCGCAATTTAGACAGAAATTTCGCCAGGTCCATTATGCCGTCGTCTATGGTCCTGTGCTCGAGGCTTATCTTATAATTCGACAGATGCACGTGCGCGATGCCGGTGGTTATTTTATCCAGATATTCGTGCGGCGCGCAGTTCCAGGTGCCAAGATGGGTCGTATCGATCGTTACGTATTTGAACTTATTCAAAAGTTCTACCGAATTGAGCGAATTGGTGAAATCGTCGAGCTCGATCGGCGCAAATTTATTGTATTTAGGCAGATGCGCCGCGATGTCGTATATGATCTTTCTTCTTATTTTAAAGGGCAGTTTTTTGTAATTGAAGAATACGCGCCCGAGTTTGCCGAATAGAACATAGCGTCTCGGCATATTTTCAATGCCTATTTTAACCTGCGGATGTTTTGACTGGAATCCGCCGAGTTCGTTTATAAGCCAATCCTTATACTCCCTGTCTTCCGAAAGCGCGGTGTGCGCGACGACTACACCCGCTCCGAGTTTATAAGCCATTTCAACCGTGCGGATAAGTTTTTCATGCGGTTTTTTCGGCCACAGATCGCTCTGCCACGAGTTGAACGGGCAGTGCAGGACCTTCACCGGTATTTTGAAATCGGCCGAAAGTTTCTTCATATAACTTATATTCGACATTTCCTCGTTGCGGCCGACTATTATTTCGACGCCGTTAAAGCCGCACTTCGCGGCCATATTGAAAAACGGCATGAGCTGGTAATCATATAACGAGCCGTGGCTCAGATAAACTTCGTTCACTTGTAATTTCCCTTCTAACTATACTCTAAATTAAGACCAGCTGTATTTTTTGAGCACGAGCTGTTCGTAAAGATCGAGGCCCTGGGCGTTCAGGCGCAGCGTGTGGATCTTTTCCTTTTCGAATACGTCGAAAGTGAGGACCATGCAGCCGTATTCATGCAGGTAGAAAAGCTCGTGGACTATTTCGTCTTTGCCGGTCTTCTCCTTCATGGCGGCCTGCAGATCTTTTAATTCCATTTCTTTGTAGGCGTTTTTCTGCCAGTGCTTGTAAAGGATCTCGAATATGGTGTAGCGTTGCGTGAAATCGAAAAGTCTCGATTTTTTCGGAGCGAAGAACATCGGGCCCGGAATGTGAAACACGCTGCGGCCTGCGACCGGATTTATAAGCGTAGCCATAGCTATCCACAGAGCGATAAGGCCCATGCCAGCTGTCAGAAGCGCTATCGGAAACGCCAGCGCCTGCGTGCCGGTGAGGCCGTTGACGATTTTGCACACATATAAAAGGTCTATGTCGAGAAGGAATAAAAAGAGAAGTTTGCTGAAAAACCCGAACCCGTAGGTCAATACCGTGAATATGACCAGAAGAACCGCGTCGACGGCGAGGGCCACGCTGTGATCGAGCATGAAGCCGTTAGCGAGCGAATAGAACGACCAGGAAAGATAGACCCACGAAAACGAAAAAGCGGTGAATATAGTTCCGCCGAAAAGGTTTTTATTGGCGAATTCCATGAGGCCCGTGATCATCTGGCAGCCGCCGCCGAAAAGAAGGGCCAGTACGGCGACGGTTTTCAGCGCGGCCGGCGTGACGGTATAACCGAGCGCGACGGGCATCAGCGCGGCGCATGAAATTGCCAGTCCGATAAGGCCGAGCGGCGTCGGGCTGGCGAAGATCTCCTTGTGCGGTAATTCCAGGTCGACTTTTTTGATCATAGATACACCTCTTATTAATTTATTTTACTAGTTTTTTATTCAATGAAAATAATAATAGTTGAGAGTTGAGAACTGAGAGTGGAGAGTTAAATGACTTTTTGATATTTTGATAATATTTTCCATCTTTAATTTTTTATTTATTTTGTCAAAATACCTTAACTCTCCACTCTCCACTCTCCACTCTCCACTTTCCATTCTCCACTCAATCAATGCGTATGTCCGTGATGCAGGTCGGGATAATGAAAATGCGTGTGAAATACAGGGCGGTGTTCGTGAAAGTGGCTGTGGGCAGACTTTTTAATTTCAGCGTCAGCTTGCGCCGCTTCGTTCTCATATCCAACTTCATGTTCGTGCTCATGATGCATGTCGTCGTGCGTATGCAGATGGTCGTGACGGATATAATCATGCTCGTGTTCGTGGTCGTGGCGCTCGGAAAGGTGGCAGTAAACGCCGCCGGCCATTAGAAGAAATGCCGCGCAGAAAACCGCGGTGATATTTTCGCCGAATATGATTATCGAGGCGATGGAGCCGAAGAAGGGCGCTATCGAAAAATAAGCCCCGGTGCGCGAAGTGCCGATGTGGCGAAGCGCGAGGACGAACATTACCAGGCTCAGGCCGTATCCGAAAAATCCTAACACGAAAGATTTTGCGACGGCGCTGAATACGGGGAATGATATATTTAAAATAAATACGGAAATAAGCAGATTGGTAAAGCCGGCGATAAGTCCTTTGATGCATGAAATATGAAACGGGTCGCCGCCCGATATTTTTTTTGTGAGATTGTTGTCTATGGCCCAACACAGGCACGCTATGACTATGGCGAGCGGTCCGGTGAGGGAGATAAAACTTTCAGCCCCGCCTTCCCACGAAAGCGCCGCGCTTCCTAAAGTGATAAGCGCCATTCCGAACGCGATCCTTTTATCGAAATTCTCCATGAAGACGAACCAGGCGATAAGCGCCGTGAAGACGCCTTCAAGATTGAGCAGAAGCGACGCCGACGAAGCGGGGGTGTTCGAAAGCCCGAACACGAGAAAGATGGGGCCCAGAAACCCTCCGAAAAGAGTCGCGCCGAGGAGCCACGGCCAGTCGGCCCGCTTGAGACCGGCTTCGGATGAGCCTTCGTTGATCTTAAGGGATTTTTTTAAAATTATTATTATAAGAAGGCCCAGGCCCGATCCTGCGTATAGAAGGCCGGCGAGCATAAACGGCTTGATCTCGCCTATAATTATTTTAGCCAGCGGCGTGCTCAGTCCGAAAAGCGCAGCCGCCCCTATTGCGTTGAGAACGCCTTTATCGAATTTCATGTGCGGTTTAAAATATCCTTTCAGAGTAAAATCATCCTGAGTGAAATAAACATTGAATTTTATAATAATATCATAATGTCGTTCAATAATCAATTGATGAATTAAATTTTGCATTATAAATAAATCGATAAGCCGGCCGATATGTAAAGTATGGCAATTTATAATTATCTGGAAGATTTAATACAGGTCAAGCTCCATCAGGTGCTTTCTAAAAAGGAGAACGCCTGCAGGTGCGCGAGATGCGTAGACGACATGATGGCCTTCGCTATCAACGGCCTTCCGGTGATATCCTATTCCACCTCCGACGGCGGAATTCACCGCGAAGTGCAGAACCTTACCAACGACTCGCTTAAGATCGAAATCGCCACGCGCTGCGTGAGAGCGGTCGATCTGGTGAGCAAAAATCCAAGGCATAAAAGGTAAAATAATAAACGGGGTGAGTGAAATTGGCCACTAAAAAAACAACGGGCGCCGTTAAACCGGAAAAAAACGTCAGGGCGGCCGCTGAAAAATCGGGCGGCGCGTCTTCCGCGGCTGAAAATTCCTTTAAAACCGCTGAAGTTTCAGTCGATAAAAAGAAAAATTACGTGAAACTAAGCGTTACGTGCGACGTGACGTTAAAGACCGTTTCATCGCTGAAAAAAACCGTTAAAGAACTTATCAACGAAAAGTTCATCAATATGGTGTTCGACCTTTCAGGAGCCAGATACGTCGATTCGTCGGGCCTCGGCTTTTTCATTGGCACGCTTAAAACACTCAAGGAAAAGCACGGCGCGCTTCACATTACCGGATTGAATGAGCATGTGAAAGGCCTTTTCAATCTTATCAACCTGACCAATATTTTTGAGATATTTGAAGAACCAAAAGACTCCGTGAAGTTTTAAAGTGTGATAAAGATGACCAGGAACGGCATGTACAATATCAAATTCGCATTATATTCAATATTGTTAATATTGTTGACTATGGCGCTTTCTACCGGCTGCAATAGCAAGACCTCCGAGACTGCACCGGCTGCGGCGCTTTTGATCGATGACGGATACGTTCCCGACAGTCCTAAATGGGACAAGAACGCGCCGGCAACCCTTCAGAAGGTCAGCGAAAAATCATACCAGGTAATACTCGACTGGGAACCCGTGACGACCAATAAAGACGACGACGAAAAAAGGAACGTCATAGGCTATAATATTTACCGCAGAAAGCAATCGACCGTGGATAAAAAAATAGCCACGCTCGCCTCCGATCAGCATTATTATATCGACAAGTCGTCCGAACTTATAGAAGGCGAAAAATACATATACAGCGTATCCGCCTTCGACAACATGCTGCGCGAGAGTATCCACGCCGACGGGCAGATGATCATCGTTCAGCCCGAGAAAAAGACTATACCGAAATCGCCTTCCAGAATGTTTTTCGCCCCCGGCACCAACATCGCCTTCGGAAACGAACGCGGTGATATAATTATTTCATGGGACGCGCCTATGGAAAATATCGATAACTCTTACGCCTCCGATATTATCGAATACGAGATTGAATCGCATACGCACAGCCAGACGGCGTGGAAGCAGATCGCCAAAATTCCCGGCGATAAAAATATATTCATTGACTCGAACCTGACGCCCGGCACATATTTTTACAGGGTACGCGCCAAAAATTCGTCCGGAAATTTTTCGCAGTACGTCGACGGAAATTTCTCCATTTACGGAAAACTCGACAATATCGCGCCCGGCCCCGTCACAAACCTCGAGATCTGGTACCAGAAGGGCAAAAATTACCTTAGATGGCAGAACCCGGTCAAAGACTCCGACGGCAAATCGCTCGATTTCACCGGCATCAAAGTTTACCGCAAGATCAAAGACAGCTCCGAGCCGTTCACGCTCATTAAAATACTGCCGCAGGACATCTCATATACCGATTTCAATATAAACCTCGACAGTTACTATATTTATACGGTCACCACATTCGATATATCCGGCAATGAATCGATAATGTCCAAACCCGTCTCTTCGGAGCCTAAAATAACTTATCTTGACACGCCCGTGAACCTGGTCGCCAAACTCGACAAATCTTCGACGCTCACGCTCAACTGGGACGCGGTCAGCGGCGCTAAAAGCTACAGCGTGTACAGGGCGCCCATAGAAAACGGCGTGTATGTAAAAACGGGCGATTCCGCTACGAATACATATATAATGAGCATTCCGTACGGCAACGTTTACTATTATAAAGTCACCGCCTCCGGCGATAACGGCGTCGAAAGCTCGCCTTCGACCGCCATCCAGGTGGTCGGCAATATCCTTTATAAGACCATCGAATGCGAATCTTACCTGAGCGATATTTCCAAGGGCGTGAACGCCGTCACCCGGCCTTTCGCGCTCGAAGTGAACGTAGTGAATTTTTCGGACATTAACAAGACCGGCGACTACCTGAGATTTTCGCCCATTTCGACCGCCGACGGCGAATCGGTAAGGGGAGTTCCGCTTTCAGGGCAGGACGTCGACGCGCTCGACGATTACATAGACCTGAATCAGTTCATGAGTTCCGGCACGTACAGGTGCGAGATCTGGATCAAAAAGAGCACCGACGCCGGCATTTATAAGATCGAAGTCGGCGGCAACACTTATAGTAATATAAACTGCTATTCGAACAACAATTACGATATCTTAAAATATCCCGTGACATTCATAGTCGCGGACGACGCGACCTACCACGGAAAGATGGTCACGTTCAAATTCACCTGCCAGGGCAAGTGCGAAGACTCGACCGATTACGTTATCAACCTCGATAAGATCGTGGTTTTAAAGTAACGGGAAGCGGCCCGCCGTCCTTACTTGTCTAAAATAATCCATGTGACCTGAATCGAACTCAAATTCGGGTCGTTGTCCGATATGTACCACTCGAAAAAACGCGTTTTCGCCGTCGCGCGCTCTTCGCCGCTATAGGTGCTTCTGGTCGTCTGAAAAGGATTGCCGCCGGTATATCCGCGCACCACGCTATAGCCGTCGATGACGCCCGTGCCGGAATTAGTGATAGTGAATTTAGCGGTCGTGCCCTTTTTGAAATATATGTATTCGGGAAATTTAGCCTGAAAATCGTCGTAGGCAACTCCGTCATAATATTCTCCGGTCCGCGGATAAAGTTTGAGAGATGAAGATCTGTGCTGGCAGAATATTTGTACATAATCAGGATCGCCTTTCGCCACCACGAAAAAATTGCCCGAAATTATCTGTGACGAAATAATTTTACCTTCGGAATTGGTTTCAAAGGCCGCCGCTTTGATCGTTATAGTTTGTCCGGCCGTAGATGAAACGAGCGATATTGGCCCTGAATAAGTGACGGCGGTGTCGTATTTCGGTTCCTGGCCGTTGGTGGTGTATTTTATGGTAACGCTTTCGGTGCCGGAAGGGACTATTGCGACGCCGAAGCCGTCTTCGTAACCGCCGGGATAAGTAGCGAACTCAGGCGGCGCGACGTAATTGTCGACGGTTTTTTTATAAATGTCCCAATTGAACGAAAACAGCGACGCGTCGTATCTGGCGATTTCAAGCGAAAGCATTTCCAGTACGAACGATACGCCCGCTTCAACTCCCGCCGTGACGCTTATATCGGTTTTCATTTCCGAGTTAAGCCGCGCAATGAATTCTATAAAAGTTTCTATGCTGACCTCAGGTCCAGCTATGCCGGTTATTTTAAGAAAGAATTCAGTGTTCAGATAAGGCTTTATCAATACCGTGCCGTTCAATTCGTAACTATCGCTTGCCGTGACGGTTTTTGAGATATCGTTGATTTTTTTCCATGAGTTGCCGTCATATTCGGCTCCAACCCTGACGTTATAATTAATATTGCCCGCGTATGAAAATGTTCCGGCCGCGCTGGCGGACGCTTCGACGCCGCATTTAATGTCCCAGTCGAAAGAAAATGGCACCGGACCTACCGAAAATACGTATGGAACGGATTGGTATATGGTCAATTCCGCGCCGACAGGCAAATTTACCACCGCCGTCGCCTCGACGTCAAAAGCAAGGCCGGCTGAAATATCGCCGCCTATCATGAACAAAAATCTTTTTAAACTTCCCGTGCCGATATGAATGTCGCACTCGATGACCGGGTCGAAGGCGATATCGGCCTTCGCAAGCGTGACGCTCAAACTTAAATTGTCGAGTATTTTTTTGAGTTTGTCGGCGGAAACTATGCTTCGATCTGGAGCTGCCGGGGCGAATACCACTGTGGATCTTAAAAAACGCGATACGGCGGCGAATTCGGAGCTGCCGGGCGGAACGCTGTTTGAAGCGGCCAGCGTGGAAAGTTTGCCTCTGTAATTGTAGTCGAGTTCTTCAAAAACTTTATCCAGCCGGGACTGCGAAGTATAAATATAGACCTCGTCGCTCTGTTTCACTATCGAGCCCGCTTTTCTTAAGTAGCCGTCTCCGTAGTAGCCTACCAGAATGTCTCCCGAGGCGATCGACGAAGCCAATGAACCGCTGAGCACTACCTGATCGGTTGTGACCGACCTGGTGATTATAGTTTCTTCGTCTATTATTTTTGCGTTCGACGCAAGTTTATAAGAACATTTATAATATTGAGAAGTGACGGTCGAAATCGAGCCGCTTCCGGGCGCGGCCAAAAAGAGCGTAAAATAAGTTTCTTTTGAAACTGCGCCGCCGGCGGGAGTGTAAGCTGCCTTGATCATCGCGGTAACGCCGAGGTTCGGAGCGGTGAACACCATGCCGTTGATAATTCCCGATTCGGCCGTAAAAGATACTTTTAAAGTGACTTCTTCCGTGGTTTTGTCCGAATAAACCGCGAAGGCCTTTATGCCGCTCATATCAAAAGCGGCGCCGGGGGCCGCCGACGCCGAAGTGGGCGACAGCTCAAGAGAAGCGAGCACTTTCGGGCTGGTAATGCCGTCATCGTAATTTATGGCTGTATCGCCGCTCGTTTTTATGAAATAAGATTCTCCAGGCTTAATTTGTGGATCGCTTCCGTCTAATTGAAAGGGATTGCCGTTAAGATCGCTGATCACCTGAATGAAGCTTCCGGCGGAAGGGCTCCATTTGTAGATACCGGTGATCAATGAGTTATTTTTCATTAACTGTGAAAATGTCACGGCCGCGGAAGGCGATTTTGAAAAGCCTATGAGATTGAATCCGGTCTTTAGATTGATATCGCCTATGGTTGAGGCTGGCGAGCCGGTTATAGTGACGCTGGTTTCGGCTCTGGCTTTAATTATATATCCCCTGCCGGAAGAAAGAGAGGTAAGCGTGCCGTCGGACACGCTTAAAAAGCTGCCGGCCGCCGCGCTGTAAAGATAAATATCCTCGATATCGGCATTATTATCTTTAAGCGTCTGCGCGGCGGCGGGAGGCGCGACCGTGAAACTTACGAAATTAAATCCGGATTTCAGCGCGATTATTTGATCTGCGGAAGCCGCCTGCGCAAAAATCGTAGTTAAACCCGCGGGATATGATAATGTGCAAAATAGAATCAACAGCCAGCCGTATGAGAATAATTTTTTAAACAACCAAATCACACTCCGTTTTTTTTTATTTACTGATCATGTTCCTTATACTTATTATCTTCCGCCAGCGCGAAATAAATAGTTCCGATCAGGCCGAAGGCGAAAGCCGCACCCAGGTTGAGCGCGGGCGAATGGCGCCACAGGAAAGCCCCGCCGAACGCGGCGAACGACACTATGATATCCCTTATCAGATAATAAACTCCGTATGTATAGGCCCTGTGGTCTTTCGGAACCAGATCCAGGATCAGGGCCTTTCTTGTCGGCTCCCCGAATTCCTTGAATCCCCTTATTATAAAAGCGAATACGAGCGTCGTGAACGTGTGCGAAAAATAAAGCACCGCGGGGAATGCCGTGAAAAAAGCGAAAGTAGCCACGATGAATGGTTTTTTAGTTCCGCGGTCGGCGAAATGCGCGACCGGTATATATATCAAAATAGCGGCGGTCATCTCGACCGCCGTGAGAATTCCGAAATCGAACGCGCTGATCTTGGCGGTTATGCCGGTTTCCCTGTCGCCGAGGCACCACAGCACGATGAAAGCATAAGGTATCTGCTCGCAGAACCTTATTAAAATGTCCGATGCCAGAAGCACCCTCAGGCGTTTCGAGAACAACCCGGCCCAGGGGGCGCCGATGTCTTTTTTGTCTTTCGCGCCAGGGTCTTCCTCCATCATTAACTGCTGCATGACAAGCGATATTGCCGCGAGCGCGAACGCTCCCATGAAAGCGTATCTTATGCCGGCCTCCACGCCGAAGCGGTTTATCAGATACCCGCCGATAAGCGGGCCTAAAGCCATGGGAAGCCTTCTTACCAGCGAATGCATCGTGACGCCCATCGTCCGCTTTTTATCCGGAAGCACCTTCGACACCATGCTCATCGTAGCCGGAAGCGAGAGCGCGTCCCACGATATGAAAAATATCGCCCCGATGACGGCCGCCTGCCAGCCCGGAAAAAATATGACTATAAGATATCCGCACATCGCGAAAATATTGAAGACGACGAGCGCTTTTTTAAAGCCTATCAGGTCGCTGAGGTAGCCGCCCGGAAGCGAATAAAGCGCGCTTAAAAGGTTGTCCAGACCGTTTAAAAGGCCTATCGCCAGTGCGCCGCCGCCGAGGACCTCGATATATTTAGGCAGGAACCTTTCGGCGAGCTTTTCGCCCATGCCGACGAATACCACCATCATAAAAAGAGCCGCCATACTCTTTTTCAGGGCCAGAAATCCGGCTATTTTTTTAAACAAAACGCTGTTCCTTTCAATTTCACTGTCGGGACAGTCGTATTATAAGAAAACACGGCTATTTTGTCAACCAAAATTATAGTTGATTTAACGGCCGAAATCATGTATAATTAAATCATAATATAGTTATATAGTTCGCGAAGCCCTTAATAACAGCGATGTTTTAGGGCGGCTTTAAGCTAAATTTATTTAATGACGGTGATATATGCAATATTTGAATGACGAATACGTAATGTATTCGCTGATCACGCTCACGGTATCGATAGTCATGCTCATCATCTTCCTGGTGGCGTACAATAAAATTACCATAATGATTGAAAAATACGAGGCCCGCAAAAAAGACGATCTCGAGCGCGAAAAGAAGAAAACCTCGACCGGAAAGGAAAGTTTCGTCGCCGAAATCGAAAAAGAATATATGTCGAAGCTGGACAAGCTCCAGAACGAATATAACGATAAGATGATAAAGGCCTCTACGCTGGTTCTCAAGATCAAAAACATAACTTCGTCGATGAGTCCGCAGGTAATATTGAAGGAAATACAGGAACTTCTCAAAAATAACCTTCCCGTAAGCAGAGCCGTCATATATTTAAAGAAAAAGGAATCCGACAATCTTCTGCTCGCAGGCGGCGTCGGCATTGCCGTAAACGACCAGAACATCGAAGAGTTTCCCGTAAGCCAGATACCCATAGTCGCCCACGCGTTCTACGCCAAAAAGCTCGTCCACATCGAAGACACCTGCGCCGACAGGGACCTGAACGCCGCGCTGCAATCGAGCTCGCAGAAGTTCATTTACGCGCTTCCGCTCATGGCGATATCCGAAGGCGAGCTAATACCTTCGGGCGCCATCGCGATCGAAAAATTCAACGACCAGATAACGGCGCTTGCATCCGAAGACCTTTCGCTTCTTTCGATGCTTTCAACGATCATAGGCAACGCCCTTTATAATGCGGCCGATCTTGAAAGTTCGAAAAAATTCTCGGAGGAGCAGCTGCTCGAAAAAAAGAAACTGACCAAGATATTTTCAAAATACGTTTCGTCGCAGATCGTCGAAGAATTGATGAAAAATCCCGACTCCACAAGTCTGGGCGGTAAGAAACAGAAGACGACCATCCTTTTCAGCGATATCCGCGGATTCACGCCGATGAGCGAAAAACTCGAACCTGAGGCGATAGTTTCGGTTCTCAACGAATACTTTTCGGAGATGAGCGGCGTCATATTCAACTGGAACGGAACGCTCGATAAATATATCGGCGACGCCATGATGGTGCTTTTCGGCGCGCCCATACTCGGCGCCGACGATGAACTCAGGGCCGTGACGGCCGCTATCGAGATGCAGCGCAAGCTCAAGAAACTCAACGACCACCTTGAAAAGAGCGGCCGTAAAGCCATCGGCGTCGGCATAGGCATTAACACGGGCGATGTGGTCGTCGGAAATATAGGCTCTGAAAACAGGCTCGAATACACCGCGATCGGCGACTCCGTGAATCTGGCGTCCCGCCTTTGCTCGGTCGCTAAAGCCGGCCAGATAATCATTTCCGATTTCACCTACAACCACGTGCAGGAATTCATAGAGGTCAATAAACTCGAATTGGTGCAGGTAAAAGGTAAGGCCGACAAGATCCAGATCTATGAAGTGCTAAACCTGAAATAATTGGTAAGCAATTAGCGGGTGCCGGAAATTTTTTTTCGGGGACGCGTTCGAAAATCCCTCCGGGATTTTCGCCGCTTGTGCTCGTCGCCACCGCACGCCGTTGCCATCCATGGCGCGTGCGGCATTGGGGCATCCGTGCCCCGATCTCGCCCATCCATGGGCTCCGGCGACTCCGCAACACCCCTCCAAAAATTTTTCCGTCACCCTTTGAACATCTTTTATTTACCCAAACGAAACGAATAAGAGCCATTTTTATAAAAAAAACGGCCGCGCCGGGCGGCATATTAATATGTTAGAATATTTGATTTAACTGTTATAGCATAATCTTTCGGCAAAAAAACGGGGGCGGGAATTAATAATTCCGCCTCCGTTTTTATCGAAAATATATTCGAAAAAATATATGATGAATTAAGTCGCGATTAACCCGGTTCCTTATGTGGACAATGTGGATAAGTCTGTGAATAACTATAAATCAAGGCTTTTTAAAATATTGAAATTGTTAGTAATTTTGTTCAAATTATTTTTTAAAAACTATTGACAGGCTTTTATGATTTCGGCGGCG
>MGFH01000085.1 GCA_001791795.1 Candidatus Wallbacteria bacterium GWC2_49_35 | reverse complement strand
GGCGTAGCGCAGTGGCTAGCGCGCATGGTTCGGGACCATGAGGTCGAAGGTTCAAATCCTTTCGTCCCGACTCTTTGAAAATAATAAATATAATCAACCTGTTGTTCAAAGGCGTTTTATTAATTAATGCGCTTCTCCGTTTTACGGGGACGACATGGTTTCGACGGGGATTTAGATCATTGTTGGGCGTGGCGGAGAGTCTGTCTCCTTAATCAGGCAAACAATAGTCGCAGAACACGACGAATACTTACTCGCTGCTTAATTAAATAGCAGCGGCGCCTGTGCCGGCGGCGTCCGGGGTGGCGGCACAGGTGACTCACAAATCCGGGCATCGGCTGTGGTTTGGATACCATACCTCTTCCGATTATCATAAGGTATCTTTGGTAAGATTGGCCGGCCGGTGAGCCTGTCTTATCTGAAATCAATCACTGGCTAGGTTACGTAGAACAACCTTGTGACAGATCTTCGGACGCGGGTTCGATTCCCGCCGTCTCCATACTTTAAAAGGCAAGCCTGTGTTAAATGTGATCATTTTAAGCAGGCTTTTTTTTATGCAATTTTTATATCGGGAAGGTATTATTTATGTTTTGCCCCACCTGCGCGACTCCTAACGAACCCGGTTCCAATTTCTGCAAGCAATGCGGCGCTTCCATAAGAAGCGCCGGCGGCGGGGGGCCGCAGCCCGGTGACAAGCCTAAAAAGAAGGGCTGCTGTTCCTGTTCGGGCTGCCTGTTCGCCGTTTCGCTGATATTTTTTACTTTCATGCTTTTCATGGCCTACGCGATCTACAGCGGGCCGGAGTTCATGAATAAATTTCTCGCGCCCTCCGAAGAAAACTCGAAGGAACTCGCGGCGCTGCCGGTCACCAGAGACGACGCCGACTCGCTCGAAAAAAACCTGGCCGAGTTTGAAAAATACATCCAGAAGGGCGGCACCATCGAGATACACCTTAAAGAGATCGAGCTGAATTCGTTCATCAGCCGACGCCTTCCCGCCATGAAAAACCCCGGCGAGGAAGTCAAGGTCAAAGACCTTAAGGTAAAACTTACCGAAGACGGCATACGCGTTATAGGCGTTTTAAAGGCGATGAAACTCGAGTCTTATTTCGCGATGAACGTGAAAGCGACTGTCGATGAAAATAAACTCATCAGCTGGCAGTTTTCGGGAATGAGGGTCGGAAGGGTCTGGATGCCGGCTTTCGTATTCAACGCCCTGCTCAATACCGCCAAAAAATACGTGAAATCGCAGCCGGGCATCAACCAGTTCAGCTTCGGCGGAACGAGTTTCCAGATAAATAAGATCGCTTATCTCAATTCGAAGATCGTAATAGAGTGCTATAACCCGAAGAAAAATTAAAAATTTATAAGTCCAGCCATAAATATAAAAACGGCCGCGCCGGAAAGTCTCCTTTCCCCGCGGCCGTTTTTTGTCCCGGTGTACGTATTATTCAAATAATCCTGTTAAGCGGCTTTTTTGTCGCGTCTGATCATCTTGCCGTAAAAAGCGCCGTCGAATTCTTCGTCAAAGCGCGTCGACAGCCTGTCGGACCACACTTTATTTTTATGCACGTTATTTGAATAATCTTTGATTGTGTAACCTATCACGTCGCCTGATTCGAGGCTCAGTTTGACCGTGAAGTTCGGTTCGAGCTCGACCAGAAAACCGTCGTTGAGCTGGCCGAGTAAAACGTCCAGCACGTCTTTATCCTCATCATATCTAACTTTCAGTTCCAGTCCCTGTGTTTCGGGCATTGCGTTCACTCCTTTTATTAAGTATATTGCAGTCTTTTTAATAAGATTTTAAGCAGATAGAAAAAATATCGGTTTAATAAACCCAAACTTAAGATTTTTTTTAAATTTAATGATTTTTAATAAAAGCCGAAGATAAATACAGTGCATAGTGTAGAGTGCATAGTGCATACTGAATTAATAACGCCGCGCGGATACGATGAAATTTTATAGAGAAAAGTTTTTTATCAGAGGCGCGGACTGAGTTTGATTATTTTTAGATGAATAAAAAGAACGCGATATTTTTACGGAGCCTTATAATAATTTTCATGATGGCCGGAGTTTTTCCGGCGCTACGGACCGTACGGCCCGCCGAGGCGGCCTGCGAGTGCCACATGCCGCCGTTCGAAGAAAAGCAGATGGCGAAGTATTCGTTATTCATGAACAAAAAGGCCGCCGCCCGCCGCGCGAAAATCACGTCCAGCTCGCCGGCCGGCCGGCCCGACCGTTCTTTCAGCGAAAGCCGCCCGTACGAGGGCCTGAGGCCCGCCGTCGGGGAACGAAAGGTTCTGGCGCTGCTAGTCGATTTCGACGACAGACCCTGCTATACGGTAAAGCCCGAAAAACGCCCGGCGCAGTATTATGAGGACCTTCTTTTCAACGAAAGCCGCGGCAGCATGAATAGATACTACAAACAGGCCTCCTCCGGGAAACTCACATTCAGCGGCTGGGCCCTGAAAGTGTCTGCAGCGGCCGGCGTCGAAGCGTTCTGGTACAGGAGCCTTAAAACCTACCGCGAATGGGGAAGCGACGTCGAGGCATTCGAAACCATCGATTCGAGCGATATTTCTTATCTGGCCTCAGAGGTGATCGAAAACGCTTCGCGCCACATGGATTTTTCAATATATGATACCGACCGCGACGGGATAGTGTCGCCGTACGAGCTTCACATCATTATATTTCACAGCGGAAGCGGCCAGGAGTTCACGGCCGTATCGGGCGATATCTGGAGCCACCGCTCAGTATTGGACACTCCCGTTAAAACCGACGGCGTTATGATAGACAGTTATATCCTTCTGGCTCACAATTCCCCGCTCGGCGTATTGTGCCACGAAACCGGTCACGATCTCGGGCTTTTCGATGTCTACGACACGTACAGCGGCGCTTCGGTGCTCGGCACCTGGTCGCTTATGGACCGCGGCGCATGGAACGGCATCTTTCCCAGATCGCCCGGCTCGCTCCCGGCCCTGCCGTCGGCCTACGAACGGATATCGCTCGGCTGGATAAAACCTGTCATAATCGGCGCGGCGCGCGAAGAATTATACCTCAAAAGCGCTTCCAGCGCGCAAAATATAGAAAATCTCAACGGGTTTAAAACCGCCGACGCCGTTAAAATTGAGGCCGCCGGCTCCGGCGGCACCGAATACCTTCTCTTCGAGAACCGCTACAAGGTCCGCGACACGTTCGACGAGGACATCCCGCCCCTGCTTAAAAGGGAGAACGGTATCGTGGTTTATCACATAGACGAAAAAATGCCCGACAGAAGCGCGTATCAATACGCCAACGACTCGAGGAACTCTTATTACAGGCTGAGCATGGCGCAGGCGCCGTCCGGCGGGACCGAGCTCTCATACTACGATACGGAATTTTCCCGTTACTCGTCCAGGCTGCAGAAATTCCACAACGGCTCGCCCAATTCCTTCCGCATGAACTGCAGGACGGCGAATGAAGAGTTCGCCGGCGTCGTTTTTAACACGCCATTCGCTCATATCAACTCTTACGAAATATCGTTCATAAATAATTCTTTTGTCCTTAAAGCATCGTTTTCAAATTTTAATGCGGGCCTTTCGACTCTCTCAGCCTATTTATACGCCGGCTCAGGCGACGGGGGAAGCGCGGCCGGCGCGTACAAATATTACTCTGAAATAGCTCTTGTTGAAAACGAGCCGCTGACCGGCGGCAGTTTTCAGAAAACGGTCGGAGCGGCAGGATTTAAACTTCTCGACTCGAAAAACTACTTTGCCCGGTTCAAGCTGAAGGACGGGGAATATTACGAAGAACGAATATTCGGCCCTTTCGAAATAAGCAACGCCGCGGATAAACATCTCAAGATCGTTCCGGCTGTTATCAATAAAGGCGAAGTGAGCGTGAATGTTTATCTCTCGCCGCGCGTTTTCGAAGATAAGCAGGACACCGAGGAAGTTTATTACTCCTATACCGACGCCGGAGGGTACAGGATCGAAAAGCAGGTCGCGGAATACGCCTCGTCGTCTTCGCTATGGAATTTTCGCACTTACAGATTTTTCGCCAGCGACGACATCGCCTCCGATATTAAAATAAGGGTCGTTTCCAAAAACGGCGAGCGTACTTCCGAGCTTACCGGCGAGGTCGCGGTCGTCAGGAGCGCTCCGGCGATAAGCCATGGCGTGTATACGGCCCCGGTCCTCGACGGCGTAGTCACCATAATGGCCGAATCGGACCGCCGGCTTTTCCAGGCGCAGCTGGTTATAGCCGAAAACGGCGCCGGCACGGTCAGCGTCGGCATGTACAGCCGCTACGGTGAGTCGGCCTTCGTGTATTATTACAATTACAGGTCCGTTTCGTCCGGCGTTATCACCTACGCGCTCGAGTGCGTCGATATGGCGGGTAACGCGGTAAAAAGCGAGGGCGAGACGCGCATACACAGGTTCCGCCTTGCGCCTGGCGTGAATTATTTCAACTTCGAGAACGGAACCATCGAACTTTCGCTTCCGGCGGCGCCCGAGAAGCTGAGCGGCCGCGACGCCTGCATCAGCATCAGCCGCGACGGCGGCGTCATAAGTGTGAAACTGATGCCCGAAGAATTTAACGATTATTGCGCTCCAGGCGGTCCGTCAGCGTTCAGAATGCTCATGAAAACCGATTTCAGAGATAAAAACTACGTTCTTCGCTCGGCCGCCGGATTGAACCAGGCGGGCGCGAGGGGCGGATATTTCGAGCTTTCCGGTTTCGGCCGTTATTACGCCTATGAAGCCAGCCCCGCCGCGGCAGCAAGCGCCGCGGAAAACGCCGTGAAAACATATGCCGTGCCGAATCCCGCCAGGACCGTATTTAAAATTGCGGCGCCCGGCGTAAATTTAAATCAGGCGCAGCCGCTTAAACTGAAAATTTACGATTCGAACATGGATCTTATCGAGGCGTTCAATGAATATAGTGGCGGAGATATACCCGTCTCGAATTATCCGTCCGGCGTATATTTTTACTCGCTCAACGGCGGCGGCGTGAAAAGTTCCGGAAAATTCGCCGTAAGGCGTTAGAACGATCATTTTAAAACCGGAGATAAAAAAATGCGCAACAATTTTTTTTTAACGCTTCTTTTTTTTAGCCTGTTCGCGATAAGCTGCAATAAAATTGACACGGACTCCAATCCCTCACGCCTTTTTCAGGCGGGCGGCCGGGCGGCTTCGGAAAGCGCCGTCGGTGAGGCATGGTCGTCACTTTACGCCGGCGACCATGAAGCCGCGGCCGCTAAATTTGCCGCTGTGCTCGGTTCGGGCGACGAGGATTTCATCGCTGAACAATCCGCTGCTACAGGCCTGCGGTGCGGTTTCGGATACAGTCTCCTGCGCGCCGGAAGAAACGACGAGGCGCTCTACCAGTTTGAATTCGAGGCGGACAGGCTTATAGAAAGCGCCATAGGCGCCGCCGGTATATATCTGGCAAGGCGGGAGTACGCGGAATGCGAACGAAAATTTGCAGCTTTCGATAAACTCTATTACGAAAGCTCTCCTTACGCGCGCAACTTCAAAGTCTGCGTCAACGTCAACCTTGAGGCACACAAGATCCTTTTTCTGGCTTACTATTATATGCCCCGTACTCCGGCCGCGGCCGCCGGCATGAAGACGCAGTACTCGTTCATCGCCGGTAATACATCTGAAACCGGAATAAATGAAAGCGCGGATAAAATATTTTTGAAAATTATACAGGGCGAGGCTAATACAAAATGATTATCGTCCGATATATTTGTTGTGATTAACGAAACCAAGCCAAACGACAATTACAGCATAAAAGATTTAGCCGGGCGCACAGGCATGAGCGTCAAGATAGTCAGGCATTATCTCGACAAATACAGCCTCGAGGAAAACTGCGCCGATTCTTTAAACTACGAATCGTTCGGCGAAAAACACGTCAAAATGCTTAAACTTATCAAAGAAGTCAATAAATCCAGGTATTTTTCCCAGCCGCTCGCATCGTATTACATTCAGCAGATAAAAACCAATTCGCAATATGCCAGATTTCCCCAGGATTGCGAGGAAACCCTTAATAAACTGGGAACTTTGATCCGCGAGATCAAGGAGATCGGATAGAAAAGAATTATAAACGGGAGTTTTTATAAACTTACGCGTTGAAATAAACGGCAACGCGGGGCGCCGGACATCTTCGAAAGAAGGGACGGCATAAACGCAGAACTCAAGAAGCAACAGTCGTATTTTTTATACATAGCATTAAAATTTTTTAATATTTTAAGTCACAGCAACTTCTCAAACCCCCAAACATTGGCTGCATTCAATTGAATGCAGTTTTTTTTTTGATTTTTTTTCTTTATTAATTGGCGTTTATGTGTTAAAATCCCTTTAGTTACAATGCGGTTATGGGCCGCGATAAATAAAAATGCGACGGGAGCCATATTTTTGCTGGACCTGATCTTAAAAAACTGCAATATAATCGACGGAACGTCAGAAGTTCCTTATTATTCGGACATTGGAATACTTGAAAACGCCATCGTAAAGGTGGGCAACCTCAAAGATTTTAAAGCCGTCAAAACTATCGACTGTGCCGGACTTTACGCGGCGCCCGGATTTATCGACGCGCATTCGCATTCAGATCTCAACGCCTTCATCGAAAACGGCTTCGACTCTAAAATAAGGCAGGGTGTAACGACCGAGGTTATCGGAAACTGCGGCTATTCGGTCTATCCGCTCGCCGGCGAATTCCTGGAAAAGGTCGGGGCAGAGGCCGCCGAATACGGCGTCGAAGTGAACTGGCGAAGCCTTGCCCAGTTCTGTGAAGCCGTTAGGAAGTGCGGAAAGCTGAAAACCAATTTAGTTCCGCTCGCCGGCCTTTCGGCGATACGGGCGAGCGCCTGCGGTTATTCGGCGAAACCTTTGAGTTCGTCCGAGCTGGAAAAAATGAAGGAACTTACGGCCCAGGCCATGCGGGATGGCGCCAGCGGCGTTTCCAGCGGCCTGATCTATCCGCCGTGCTGTTATTTCAATCCCGACGAAATAGTCGAGCTGCTGAAGATCGCTTCTCAATACGGCGGCCTTTACGCCACCCACATGCGATCCGAGGGCAACGCCGTTTTAGAGGCGGTCAACGAGGCTGTGAGCGCGGCCCGGAAAGCCAGGATTCCCCTTCAGATATCTCATCTCAAGACTGCCGAACGTCACAACTGGTATAAACTTGACGGAGTTTTCGAACTAATCGAAGAAGCGCGGAAGGAAGGCGCCGACATAACGGCGGACCGCTATCCCTATCTTGCCAGCCAGACCAGCCTCGACATGATCCTTCCAAAATGGGTCTTCGGTTCCGGCGACGAACTCAGCCTGCGCAGGCTTGGCGACCCCCTTATCTCTATGAATATTAAAAAGGAGATCGACAACGTCCATCCGATGAATTCGGATTACTGGGAAAGCGTTATGGTATCGAAGGCGCATGTGAAAGAGTTCCTTAAATTCGAGGGCATGAATTTCAGGCAGGTATATAATATTATTAAAACCTCGAGACCGGATTGTCAAAAATTTGACATCATAGATTGCCTCTTTTATTTTCTAAAAAAAGAAAAATTAAAAACAAGCGCGATTTTTTTTAACATGTGCGAACGCAATCTGGATAGAATTATCGATAAACCTTACGTTATGATAGGTTCCGACGCGACGGCGCGCTCGACGGAAGGAACGCTCGCCAAAGGCAAACCTCATCCCCGCGCTTTTGGGACTTTTGTAAAATATTTGACAGATTACGTCAAGAAAAAAAAGAACTTTTCACTTTCGGCGGCGATATCTAAAATTACTTCGCTGCCCGCCAAAAAATTCGGTCTTACCGCCAGAGGGCGCATTGCGCCTGCGCATTTCGCTGATATCGTCATATTCGATTTTCAGGGTCTTGACGATAAAAGCAGTTTCACAAGCCCCGTTAATTATCCGGATGGCATAGTTTATGTTATCATTAACGGCGGCATCTCTTTTTCAAAATATAACGACCATCCTGAAATTTACAGCGGCGAATTGCTGTTGAAAAATTAATCCGGGGAAAATTTGTTTTATAAATAATTTAATATTTTTTTTGACCGGACCGGTTTGATATGCTATAATTTAAACAGGGGTAGTATATATATTAAATAAGTATCAAAAAGGTTCAAAATTTTAATAAAACAATAAACGCCTCAAATATGGGCGAAAACAAGAATCGCGAGGTAGAGATCATGTTCAAAAAAAATGAAAATAAAGGGTTTACTCTCATCGAACTTCTGATAGTCATATCCATTATCGGCATCCTTGTCGGCGTGGGTATTTCTCAATACGCCCGTTCTTCCGAGGACGCCCGCCGCAAGAAAGCGGCCGGCGATGTCAAAAGTATCTGCAACGTCATAAAAAGCTTCAACACTCTCGAGCGTAAAAAATTCTACAAGTTGAAAGACCTCACGCAGCTGACCGGAAAATATATGCAGAAGATACCTCTCGATCCCTGGGGCCGCCAGTACAGGGTTGACGGCACCTACGTATTTTCATACGGCGAAGACGGTATCGCTTCCGGCGACGATATAAGGCAGAAGTACGAACGCGACTCCATAATTGAAAACTCGATATTCGTCGCTTCGCAGGGCGCCGACGGCACCGAAAGGCCCGGCGGCTGGAAAATGAATCCCGAATACGATCCCAAGGACCGCGAGCGTGAGGATTCCGGACGCGACTACAACTATGTGAAGATCGACAAATCCAGCACCACGGCCGGCGGCAATTCAGTTCTTATAAAGTGATAAGGCGTGTAAATAAAAAATAAAAATTTTGAAAGGATTTTTCATACGATGAACATTCGAATTTTAGTTTTAACGATAATCGCGATAATTATTTTCCCGTTGAATTTTTCCGCGGCGGAAGTTAAACCCTGCAACAACTGCGCTCTTGAAAGACTTGTCGCGCCGGCGTCCGATCCTATCTTAAGCGAGCCCATCGATTATGAATTTTCGATCTTCGAAATGATACATCCGACGCTTTCGCCTAAAACATTGAAAGGCCTTTCACAGGACGAAATGCTCGCCATCGATACCGGCGCGGCCGGGTCCGGCTTTAAATACGCTCCCGGAGACGCCGCCGCTTCTTA
>MGFH01000084.1 GCA_001791795.1 Candidatus Wallbacteria bacterium GWC2_49_35 | reverse complement strand
TGGATCTCGAGTTTAAGCCCGCTGAGAGATTCGAGGCGCGTTCTGAGTTCTTCCGACTGTGCGGCGTCGAGTGGAAAAGCCGTCTGCACGCGGGCCAGGTAGATGCCTTTCAGCCGCTTGACCTCGATCTGGTACTGCCTCAGGATGAGGTTAAGCTCGTATATGCGGCGGTTTTCGATCAAAAGTCTCATGAAGTTATATACGGTTTTGCATATGTACGGCTTCCACATCTTATCGATCAGTTCGAGTTTGTGCGCCTTCCTGATCCGCGGATGCGTAAATATCTTCGAAAGCCGTTTATCGGCGTTCAAGGTCTGTATTATAAATTCGATGTCGTCTTCGAACTTCTTTTTTTCGCTCTCGTCGTGCGCAAGCCTCAAGAGCGCCTCCGCGTAACGCTTCGCGGCTACCGCTTCTGCCACTCTATTTCACCAACTTTTTGTATGAAATCGCCTATCATCGTTTTGTGGCGGTTCACGTCAATTTCCTGTTTCAATATCTTCGAGGCGATTTGGACCGAAAGGTCGCTGAGATAGTCCTGCAGCTTATCGAGCTCTTTCTTCGTTTCGATCTCGACCTTCGCCAGGCCTTTGTCGATGATAAGCTGCGCCTCGCGGCGGGCCTCTTCGAGTATTTCCTCGCGCTGACGCTGCGCGGCCTTGATCTCGCTGCGCTTGATCTCATCGATCTCGAGCTGTATCTTCTTCATTTGTTCGTCGTGAGCTTTCTTAAGGTTTTCGGCGGCTTCGCGGTCTTCTTCGATCTTTTTATAAAGCAGCTCGATGTCGAGCTGGCGCTTTTTCAGGACCTGCCCCACGGGCGTGAAAAGAAAGCGGTTGAGTACGTATAGGACTATGAAAAAATTAATAAATTGCCAGAGTAAATTAATGTTAATATCTAACATTACGCAGCCCCTCTCGTGCAGTAAGTAACCAGATTGCCGTTGGATCAACCATGCGCCGTCCGCGCGGGCGGGGACTTTCACGCGGTAAAATCAACCGCTCCGAAAGCCGCCCCCGCGTTTATAGCGCCATTCCGCCGTCAGGCAGAATGAATTACCACCTTACGAACAGGAGGATAAGGGAGATGACCAGGCAGTATATGGCGAGCGATTCGATGAGCGCGAGGCCTATGATCATGGTGGTACGGATTTCGCCGGCCGACTGAGGCTGTCTTGCGATGCCCTCGAGCGCCGCTACGATCGCTTTGCCCTGGGCAAAAGCGGCTCCGACCGCGCCGAACATGATACAAAGTGACGAAAAGATTACGCTCCATACGTGAAGGTCCAACTGAAAATTCATTGAAATTCCCCTTTCATAATTTTTATGGTTTGTTTTCTATTATTTTATTTTATTAATCAGGTTTTTATCTTATCCGTTTTTTTTATTTGTGAGCGCCCTTGTGCTTATCGTCGTCGCCGCGGCCGCCTTCTTCATCGTGCTCTTCATGTGGAAGGGCGCCCGATATGTACGCCATTGAAAGCATCGTGAAAACCAGAGCCTGTATCAGGCAGGAAAAACACGCGAGAAAGAGCATCGGCGTGTGGAAGAACGGGAAATACGCCTTGACGCCGAGAAAGAACAGTATGCATATCGCGATGTCCTCGCCCCTGATATTGCCAAAAAGCCTTATCGACAATGACAGCGGCCGCGCAAGCTCGCCGATGACGTGAATAGGTATCATAAGCGGAGCGAGCCACCAGACGTCGCCGGCAAAATGCTTCAAATATTTGAGACCCTGGGTTTTAAGTCCGTAGTAATGTATGGAGAAGAAGGTGACCAGCGCGAGCGCGAGCGTGGTGTTGAGGTTCGCGGTAGGCGCTTCCATGCCCGGAACCAGGCCGAGGTAATTGGATAAAAGTATGTATATGAACAAAGAGCCGATCAAAACCAGAAACTTCCGGCCGGCGGGCCCCATCATGCTTACGACATAACCGTCGAGCGATTCGTAAATGAGTTCGAGGAAATTCTGGCCGGCCGAAATGCGGCGCACTTTGAGGTCACGCGAGCAATAAGCCAGGAACGCCGCGAGAGCGGCTATAATGATAAGACTCATTATAACCACTATGAAGTGATGGCCGCCCACCGAGTGGAACGTGCTCGATATCCAGTGGCGGTTGAAAATAATGGCCGGATCGATCATGGACTGTTCGACATGGACCTCGCCCGTGCCAGACGCGGCGACCCCCGCGGTTCCGGATGCGAGCGATAATATGGAATAGCCCGCGACCGGTATGCCCATAACCGTTGAAAACGAATTTAACATGCAAAATTCTCCGATAAAATAAACTTGGACGGCCTGTGAAAGTGATATTTCAACTAAAACGCCTCTGTGAAAAGAAATTCAAGCAAGATTAGACGCGGCGGTATAATTAATTAATTCACGCAAATATTTATTGGTTTTTAAATTTTTTTAATAATATCAAATTTTTACTAAAAATGCAATAATTTTTATAAAAAAATAAACGTAAGCAGCCGAGAAAATTTTAATTGAAAAATAATTAAAAATATATTAAAATAACTCTGATTTTTTATCACTAAAAAGGCGGGTATCTTATGACAATGAAATCCAAAGAAATCGCGAAAGTCAGAAAGGTCGCTGAAATATTCGGCCAAAACCGGGATCTTATTCTCGATAAATGGATCAGGCTCGTAAAAGAAGAAAATATCATCACAAGCGAAAGCGAGCTCGGATATTACAAAAACGGTTTCCAGAAACTGGTCGACGACTTCGCTCATTATCTTAAAAATGACGATTTCGAAGGATATTACAGGGAAAATTCAGAACTCGCGAAAGAGATCGCTTATAACGACATATCCTATCCTAAATTCGTCGAGGCGTTCCATCTTTTCGAAGACAGCTACAGCGACCTGCTCGTTAAATACATACCCGGCGACGAACTGCTCAGCTGCATGGGCGCGATCGACAAACTTCACCATACCACGATATCGAGGGTTTCACAGGCTTATTTCGAGATCAACGACGTGACGGTATTCGCGCTGGCAAAACTCGCGGAACTCCGCGACCCGGAAACCGGCTATCATCTCGAACGCACCCGCGAATACTCGGTGATACTCGCCGGCGAACTCGGATGCCCGCCGGATTTCGTCGCCAATATTTACAAGGTCGGGCCGCTGCACGATATCGGCAAGGTCGGCATACCCGACAGGGTGCTTTTAAAACCGGCCGCGCTCACCGAAGAAGAATACGACGAAATGAAAAAGCATCCGGTGATAGGCACAGACGTGATATTGAGCATCATCGCAGACCACCAGCTGAGCCGAGGCTATCTGCTGATGGCCAGGGACATCATTTTACACCACCACGAAAAATACGACGGATCGGGCTATCCATGCGGACTTAAAGGCGAAGACATTCCCCTTTCGGCGAGGATCTTTTCGATCGTCGACGCCTACGACGCCATCGTTTCCAAACGCCCGTACAAGCCGGCCCTTCCGCACGAAGAGGCCCTGCGCAGAATAAAAAAAGACTCCGGCACTCACTTCGATCCGGTTGTCGTAGAAGCCTTTTTAAGAATACACGAAAAACTGCACGAAACATACGATCGCTACAAGCAGGATTTTAAATTCGGCGTGAAAATCAGATAAACGGTTTAAAATATTGCATGAGATGGAGATAGAAATTGATAAAAAGAATATGCGTTTTCTGCGGGTCGAATCCCGGCAATAATCCCGAATACGTCAGGGCCGCCCACGCGCTCGGCGAACGCATCGCTAAAAGCGGCGCTGAGCTCGTTTACGGCGGCGGCAACGTCGGAATAATGGGCGAGATCGCCAACGCCGTTCTGGCAGGCGGCGGAAGGGCCATAGGCGTCATTCCCAAAACGCTCGTCGATAAAGAACTCGCGCACCGCTGCCTCACCGAGCTCCGCGTCGTTAACACCATGCACGAACGCAAGGCACTGATGTCGGAACTCTCCGACGCGTTCATAGCACTGCCAGGCGGCATAGGAACGCTCGAGGAATTTTTTGAGGTCTTGACCTGGGCGCAGCTCGGTTTCCAGAAAAAAGCCTGCGGCCTGCTCAATATCGCCGGATACTATGATCATCTGATCGCTTTCATAGACAAGATGGTTTCGGAAGGCTTCCTGAACGAAAGCCACCGCGGGCTTATGGTCATCGAAAAAGACCCGGCCGCCATCATCGAAAAATTAAAAAGCCATAAGCCGGTAATCACCGACAAATGGCTTAATGAGTTCAACCTTAACAGAAACGATTATTGATTGGCCGCCGGGACCTTTCCTAAAAGGCCTATTCCTCCGTCAGCTTGATCGTCCTTTCTTTCTGGACCCTGGAATCGAATATTTTCACGTGATCGTTCTGAACTTCGATAACGTGGAATAATCCGCTTTTTTCGCGATCGCCGCTGGTCATATGATAGACCTTGTCGTTAAGGCACATCGTGGCGAACTTTCTGTTGGACGACCCTACAATGAAAGTGACCTTTATGGGCAGCGGTTCTATAACAGGAACGGGCGGTTTCGCTATGAAGTCGATTTTATCCGGGTTCTGAGGCACGACCGCGGGAGGGGGCGTTACGAGCGCCTGAAAGGGATCTTTGCCTTTGATTTTTTCGCTGTATTCCCTCGCATCCGCATCGGCGGCAGCTTCGCCGAAGGCGGCAGGGGCGTTTATAAGCAGGGCGGCCAATAAAATTAAGAACGAAACGGAAACAAGGGTAGTCTTTTTCATGATAACCTCCGCATTTTGTTGTTTATCGGAAATCATTATATCAAAAAAAAAGCAATTGTCAAATATAAGTTTATGTATTTTAAAAAAATGTTGAAAGATTTTTTAATTTCTGTTAAAATAAAACAGGTAATTAAGTATATCAAATTACACTATATTATAATATTCATATATTTCAGGGCGGACGCCCTCGTAATGTTTATATTTTAAATGAATAGAGGAGTTACTATGTTCCGGAAAAAGACATTTACGCTCATTCCGACGCTGATCATTCTGACAATTTTATGCCTTTCGCGGCCCTGCGGCGCCGGTGAGAACAACGTCGAATTTTCGCTCGATGCGGCCGTGATCACGGCAGGGGCGGGGGAAAGCGCTGAAATAGTTATAAAAACTGTGATATCGAAGCCTTTCCATCTTTACGCGCCCGGCGATAAAACCGGCAGCGCGCTTTCATACTCGGTTTCCTCGCCCGCGGTTGAATCGTTTCACGCCTCATATCCGGCGCCGGCGGTCAAAGATTATCCCGCCATGGGTGAAAAACTTCTGCTGTACGAAGGGACGATCTTTTCGACGCTCGAAGTTAAACTCGCAGCGAACGTGCCCGAAGATCTCAAACTGGCTGTAAAAGTTAAATACCAGGCCTGCACGGATACGATGTGCACGCCGCCGGCCGAGGAAACGATCGAAGCCGCGCTCAAAGTAACAGTCGCTTCGGGAGCGCCCGCGGCCGCTCCGTTAAAAGTTTCGGAAAAAGGCCCGGACGCAGATAAAAGCGCCGTTTCTTCGCCGGAAAGTTCTTCCTCATTCATGAACTTCTATAAGCGCAGCGTATTTCTGGCCGTCGCGATGGCTTTTCTCTGGGGGCTCATCTCGTCGCTCACGCCGTGCGTCTATCCGATGATACCTATAACGGTGGCCTTTTTCGGCAGCCAGACCAGAGAGCGTTCGAAGAAAAAGACCTTCGCGCTGGCGCTAGTCTTCACGGTCGGCATGGCCTTGTCCTTCGCCGCGCTGGGCGTCATAGTGACGCTCATAGGCGTCGACATGGGTTCCGTCATGTCCAACGCCTGGATCGTCGCGTTCGTGACGCTTTTACTGCTTTTCTTCGCGGGAGCGATGTTCGAACTCTACGAGATCAGGATGCCCGATTCGGTTATGTCGAAGGTCGGCCAGTCCGAACAGGGCTATTTTGGAGCCTTCACGATGGGCCTGACGATGGGCCTTGTCGCGGCTCCCTGCGTCGGGCCTTTCGCCGGCTCGCTGCTCATATTCGTTTCGACCGTAAATTCGCCGGCAATCGGATTTCTCATGCTATTTTCCTATGGAATGGGCCTCGGCATGCTCTTTCTCGCCGTCGCCATGGGCGCGAATTTCCTGCCGCGCTCGGGAATGTGGATGGTGCGGCTTAAAAACTTCTTCGGACTGGCAATCCTCTGGCTCACGCTCTATTTCATGCAGTTCGTGACGCCCGCTTATCTTATGCTCGCCGCCGCCTCTTTTTACGCCGTCGTCACGGCCTCCATACTGGGCGTGTTCTCGACCGTCGATGAGAACACTCCGCTTGCGAACCATTTCGCCAAAGGCGCAGGCGCGGTTTGCCTCGCGCTGGCGGCACTGTTCGCCGTCATGGCGGTTTTAGGGCCAGGCGCCGCGGACACCGCCGGCCTGCGGTCTTTCGCCCCCGGACGGACCGAAACCACGAACGCCGATTCAAAAGATTCCTGGATAAAGGATTATAACGAGGGCATGAAACAGGCGCGCAGCGAGAAAAAGCCTGTCATAATAGATTTTTACGCCGACTGGTGCCTGCCGTGCAAGCAGATCGAATCTGAAATATTCAAAAATCCAGATTTTTTAAAGGCGGCCGAAAGGTTCATAAAGATCAAACTCGACTGCACCGATTCTTCCGGCGAAGGCGCCTCGATTAAAAACCAGAAATATAAATCCCCTTACATGCCTTATATAATTTTTTACGACGGGGCCGGAAATAAAACGGAGTTCGAGATCCGCGGATACGCCTCACTGAAGGAGGTCCTCGAAATACTCGGCAGGATAAAATAAAATTAATATAATACTGCGGATATAATTGCCGATATATTTGCATGTATTAATATCCATAGAAATATTAAGTTTAAATTTTATACCTTTTTAGTTTTACTTTTTTTAGAATTTGTTGTAATATATTAACGCATGAATAATTTCAAATTGGAAGATTCAATTGAATACCGGCAAATAAAAAGTATCTACCGCATTATTGAAAATGTTTTCAACTCGGGCGACAACGGCTTCATAGCCAATGCTTCGAGGTCTTTTCAATTGATCGTTTCGCAGATCGAGCGCGAGATCGAATCCATATCCAAAACTTCCTGCCTTTCAAATGAATCTACACTGCTGTACAGCAGGCACGAACTGATCTCGACTTTTATCAGCCAGCAGGCGATAGATCCCATTTGCAAAGAATTCAATCTTAAATTATCCAAAAATCTCAACAACATATCTTCGATCGCGAATTATTCTTACGCCAAGCGAATTTTATGGTACGACTACGAATTCAGCGACGATTTCAAGCCATACTCCGTTGGAACGTCCGACGAGTCAACGGACGTGAAAATGTCTCGCCATAGCCGTAAAAAGGCGGAAGATTATTTCAGAAACGGGCACATCGAAAACGCGTTCATAAGTTTTATCAACTCCGAAGAAAAACATTACGGCGACTTTTTAAGCTGCTACCAGCTGGGCCTTATATGTTTTTTTGAAAAAGGCGAACACGAAAGCGCCCTTAATTATTTTAAAAAAGCCGCGAAATTTTCGCAGACGAAATTAAAAAAAATATACGTCCAGAGCACCTTTTTTTGCGCCCTTATACACAGGCTCGCCGCCGTGAACGGGAACCCCGATTCTTACCCGCTGGCCGTTGCGGAATCGAAACAGGCCTACGAGGCCGATCCGGAGAATCCCGGCGCAATTTACGGTTACGCCCAGACTCTGGCCTGCTCGCCCTCATACACTTCGGAGCTTCAGCATACCATGAGCCTCTTGCTCGATCTGGTCCAGACCAACGACATATTCCTGCTTCAGATGATCTACGACCGCGCGCTGGACAACCTGCTCGAAGAAATAGACATGCTCTACAACGGCGTTTATAATGAAGCGCAGAGCGAGGTCAGGGAGATCACCGCCAAAATCGACGATTTCCTTCAGCGCCTGACGAGCGATTCCTCCTACTCGGTCATGCCGTCCAAGATAGCCGCCATAAAGTCCGAGAACCGCGAGATCGCCGCGACCGCCGAAAGCGACAACTCCTATTTCCAGATACTCGCGCTGCGCCAGCGGGCCGAAAAACTCAACGACAGCCTCCAGGTAATAATAAAAGAAGTCAGCGAAAATAAAAGTTTTTTCGACTTCAAGAGTTTTCTAGAAGATATCGCCATAAAATGCAGCGATGAGCTCAACAACGAAATCCTTAAACCTTTTACCGCCGCGCAGAAGGATTTCGACAAAAAAATCAAAGAGCTCATACAGATGAACAAAGTCTACCCCGTACTCGATACGGAGACATTCCTCGGCAATTACAAAAAAACAAGCCTTGGCGAAGGCGATCCCCTGCCGTCAGAAGACTGGCGGAAACACCGCATTTATTCTCTGGTCAAGACCTTGTCCGGCTGTTTCATGGTCATGATATTTTTCACTGTGCTTTTCGGCTACGCCCTTCTTTATTACGGCGAAATGGAAATGTTCTTCAAGATCGCGATGGCGCTAAACTTCATACTGTGGCCCGTTTACGGAACCTTCTTCGGAAAAATTTATTACGGTTTCATAGAAAACAAGCGCAGCGGCCTTATGGAAGAAATTAAAAAACTGGACGAATTCATCTACTCCAATGAAAAGAAAAAGCAGGAGGCTACGGCCGAAACAAAAAGAAAATACGTGAAAATGATCATAGAACGCAAGAACGTAACTAATTCGGTCGCGGAGCAGATCCTGGAACTCGGCATGGACGGCAAGTTCGAAAAGGTAAAAACTCTGGTTTCTTAAACGCCTGCCGCGTTTTAAAATTTCAGTTTGGCAATTGAATATTGAATATGGTTGATAATGAATAATTTTAAATTGGACGATTCAATAGAATACCGGCAGATAAAAAGCATCTACGGCATTATCGAAAACGTTTTCAGCTCGGGCGATAACGGATTTACAGCCGACGCCTCAAGGTCTTTTCAACTCATCATTTCGCAGATCGGGCTGGAAGTCGAAGCCATATCCAAAATGTCCGGACTTTCCAATGAATCTTCCCTGCTGCGCGACAGAAAAATATTTATCTCCGCTTTGACGGGCCAGCAGGCGATCGAATCGCTCTGTAAAGAATTCAACCTTAAATTATCTAAAAATCTGAATAACGTATGTTCGATCGCGAATTATTCCTACGCCAAAAGGATCTTGTGGCACGACTTGGAATTCAACGACGAGTTCAAGCCGTACTCCGCCGGAGAGGCCGCGGAGACCGCGGAGATGAAAATGGGCCGTCACAGCCGGAAAAAAGCTGAAGAATATTTCAAAATCGGAAATATCGAAAACGCTTACATAACTTTTTTAAACACCGAAGAAAAACATTACGGCGATTTTTTATGCTGCTATCAGCTGGGTCTTTTATGCTTTTTCGAAAAGGGCGATCATGAACGCGCCCTGAATTATTTTTTAATGGCCGCGAAATACTCGCAGTCGAAATTAAAAAATATATACGTCCACAGCACGCTTTTTTGCGCTCTCATTTACAGGCTCATGGCCGCGGGCGGGGTCCCCGAATCCTATCCGCAGGCCGCCGCAGCAGCGAAACAGGCCTATGAGACCGATCCTGAGAATACTATGGCCATATACGGCTACGCGCAGTCCCTCGCCTGCTCGCCGTCATACATTTCGCTTGTTCAGCAGACCAGGAGCCTGCTGATGGATCTGATCGAGAAAAACGACATTTTCATAATCCAGATGATCTATGATCGCGCGCTGGACAATCTTTCTTCTGAAATGAGCACGCTGTATAACGGCATTTATAACGAAGCGAAGATCGACGTGCAGGAGGCTGCCGCAGATCTCGAAGATCACCTGCAGCGTCTGGCGGCGGACGCTTCCTATTCGGCGATGGCTTTGAAAATAGACGCCATAAAGACTGAAAGTCATGAGCTCGCGGCAGGGATCGAAAGCGACGGTTCTTATTTTCAATTCATCGCGCTGCGCCGGAAAACTCAAAAACTCAAAGACAGCCTTCTGGCTATAATAAAAGAGGTCACCGACAATAAAAACTTCGCCGAATTCAAAAGTTTTCTGGAAAAGATCACCCTGCAATTTAACGAAGAACTGAACAATGAAGTGCTGATGTTTTTTACGACCGCGCAGAACGACTTCGATAAAAAAATAGACGCGCTTATACATATGAACAAGGTCTATCCGGCGCTCGAAACCGAAACCTTTCTCAGAAATTACAAAAGAACCAGCCTGGGCGAAGGAGATCGCCTTCCGGCCGTAGACTGGCGCAATCAGAGGATCTATTCTCTTGTAAAAGCGGTGTCTGGATGTTTTGTTTTCATGACCATATTTACGGCTCTTTTCGGAATCTGGCTTCTTTACTACAATCAAATAGCGATAATTTTCAATGCCCTTATGGTTTTGAACGTGATTCTGTGGCCGTTATATGCAATGGCCTGCGGAAAATTTTATTACAGCTTCATAGAAGGCAGCCGCAGAGAACTGATGGAGGAGATCAAAAAACTCGACGCTTTTATCTTCGCCAACGAAAAGAAAAAAAGAGAACTTATAGCCGAAACTAAAAGAAAATATGTCAAAATGATCATGGAACGCAAAAAAATCACGCAAACCGTTGCGGAGCAGATATTGGAACTCTGTATGGAAGACAAGTTCGACAGGGTGAGAGCGCTCGTGTTCTAAGAGCCCGCCGGGATTTAAAATTTCAGTTTATGAAGTTTTTTTCGCTTATCTTTATATGACGGCGGCACGGAATTTTTGAATTCCTGCGCGAGTTCGTCGACCGTAATCGCTTCGTGTTTTTTATCTTTAGCCGGATCGTCTTCCGCCTGATGGCGGCGGTCTTTTTTTCTGTCGCCGTTTCGCCGGCCGCTCTGATCTTCCGAAACGCCTCCCAGAGCGTTTTTAAGTTCAACGAAGGCCGCCCTGAGTTCGCTCAGCTCCCGGGCCATACCGGAGAATTTTTCTTTAATGCCCCTCAGTTCCGAGGCTTTCGGTTCGCCGTCCCCGGAGCCCGCGGCGCTTTCCTCGCGGCCGATCTTTTCGATTATTTCGCCGGTATCTGAATTACCTTTACTCCTGACTATGGCTTTTATCATCTCGTCGCGGAACGAAAAAACGTCTTTGCCGACGGTTTTGGCGATATACGAAAAGTCGAGGAAAAGCCGCGTGACTACCGCTATGAACTTCGCGCGGCTGGTTTTGTGCTCTTCGCACTGCGCGTCGATTATAGCGATAGTCTCGGCATCCGTAAAAAGCTGGGAGCCGGTTTCAATTTTTTTATCGTGATGAGCATGATTCTGATTTTTCGTCATATCCTGAAATTTTCGAGCGCGTCAGTAGATATAGCAGTTATATCAAAATCCGGGTTCACTTCTTTTTCGAGTTCGAGCGCGATCTGGTCGCGGGCTAAAAGCATGAACCCGACCGAATTCACGTACCTGTGGTCGACGCCGAGATCGACGCCCGATATTACCCGGTCGTTAGCTATCTCGTCACTCCAGTTATAGTGATTTTTGATCTTTTCCTTGAATTTTTCGAATATGAGCGAGGCGCCGCCGCCGACCATAGCAAAATAATCTATGGTCTTACCTTTGCGGTTGATCGAAACCAGGTCGGATTTCACGGCCTGTATTATATGTTCGCAGAGGTTGGAACATTCGTTATCCAGAATATTAGCGAAATCGAATACTCCACTTCCGGGAACCTCTACTTTATATTCGCCGCGCGGCAGTTTTTCCATTATGCGCTGTTCGGGGATTTTGTAGCGCTGGCCGGAGGACTCGAATATTATCTGAGATATGTTCGAGGTGACCGTAAAAATGCCTTCAGGCACCGAATCCGAAAGGTTTATGTCCGCTTCGTTCTCGATGACGGGAAGTTTAATCCATGTGCCGTGCCCGACGTCCACAACATATGTGTTATAAAGCCTCATGCCGAATTTTTTCATCAGAAACGACATATACGCGCCGTAAGCCTGGAACTGAAGAAGGATAAAGGCGAACTGTATCTTCAATTCCTTGATCTCGCCGGTGGCTACGTTTTTAGCCTTTATCAGCAGGAATTTTTCGCTTCCCTCGGTTTTAAGACGGCTTTTTATATAGTTGAAGAACGTTTCGGCCACGACCTCGCCCGCTTTTACGGGTATGCCGAAGCCTATGCCGACCTTTTTAAGCGGCGGTTTGTCATTTTCCTCGCGCTCCTGCGAGAGACAGAATAGGCCGGCCTGGATGCCGATGAACGCGTCGGCGTAGTTCTGGATCACTCCTTTGTGGGTGAACCAGTTGATCTGGTTGGAATTTCTGCTCATGGCGCCCACGTAACGCCACATATTTTTGGAATCGTCGTAGATGGCGAGGTTTCTTATCCAGCGGTGGTCGGTGGAGCGGTTCATTTTCTGCCAGTTGGCCTCCAGGCTGTCCGACAGACCGTCTCCGATGACGGACGAAAACGCGATTATTCTTCCGTCCTCACAGAATTTGCTCATCGAGGTTCCAAGTTCTCCGCCTATTGGCGTAACATCAGCATAACTCAAATCGGGCATAAAACATCCTCCCTTTAAGATATATCAATTTATTCTTATATACTATTTTAAAATTAAATTCTCGGTTTATCCTGCTTTGATCTTTTTTTTAATAATTCAGAGCTTTATTGCCCATAGTCTTCGCCTTCGCCTTCATCTTCCTGAGCGCTTTTCTTAGAATTTTTGCCTTTTTTCGACTTTTTTACAGCCTTTTTCTTTTCGCTCACGAATGTCTGATCGTCGACTATTACCGGCTGATTCGGCGAAACGACATGCAAGATGATATTGCCGGGGTTGAATTTGACGTCGTTCAGGCCGGCGTCGTAATATTTGAAGACGCCGCTTGTGCGGTCGCGGTCCCAGGTGCCGCTTGTGTGATGGCCGCCGACGAATATCTCGCAGGTGCCGCCTTCGTAAAGATCCATTTCATGGCGCATCTGCGCGTCAATCATGTGCATTTTGCAGCGCATTATTACGACGTTATCGGATTTCACCACGGTGGAATTGCGGTAATCCTTGAACGGCCTGTTATTGTAAAATCGCGTAAAATTATTTTCGGCCGGGTTGAATTCGTAGCTGACGCGGTATCCGCGAGAATACGGAATATGCAAGACCTTAACGGCCGAGCCGGCGACGCCTTTTTCAAGCATCTGAGCGGAGGTCAGCTTCGACTCCGAAAAATCGAACGGTACGGGCTTTGCCGTTTCGGTTCTGTATTTTTTACGTTCCATCTCTTTTTTCAAATTCGGAAGTTTGGCGTAAAGATTATGAGGTATGCGCCTGTCCGAAGTTCTGTAAAATCCCCTGTCGCCCTTTATGGCGTTTATGTTGTTGATATTTCTGTCCTTTATCTCGGCGAGCCCCATGGGAGATCCACCCACGTGAACGTACGCCGCGTCGAACATGGTTGAAATATCGACGAAATAATGGCGTGCGCTCCTGATCGGGCCGATCTCGAAACTCTGAGAATAATCGTAATAAACGGCCATGAACCTTGTGACCTCCTCGGCCTGGATCTCGAAGAGGACCTTCGCGGCGTAAAGGCCGCTCTGCGGGCGCGCGGGAGGTTCGTTTTCGATCATTACCGCGACGGGCCGCACGAGCACGGTTTCGGACGAGTGCTGTGCTGCCGCTTCCGCCTGCGGCTGATCCGCGGGATTTACGGCCTCAGTTCCGACGGCGGCCGGAGCGCTGACGGGAACGGCGTTGATCTCGCCCGTTGGAACTGGCGCTTCGGAAGGAACGCTGACTTCGCCTGTAGGAACAGGCGCTTCCTGAACCGCATTAACTTCGCCGGTAACGGCAGGGACCTCCTGCGAAGCCGCAACCTCGCCGGTGGCGGCTTCGGCCGCGGGCTGTGCATCAGCGGGCGCGCCGACTGCCTGCGGCGTTAAGATTTCAACCGATGAAGACGCGGAAGGAACAGGCGCTTCGACCGGCGCGCCTGACGGAGATGAAGACGCTCCGGCTGCGTCGCCGGAGTCCTTCCCGTCCAGTTCGATGGTCACCGTCCCGTTTACGGGGTTCGATATGGCGTCGGCATAAACACGCGCCTGAAGGACAACCGATAACATAATAATAATGATAACGAGAGTTAACGGAATATTTTTTTTTGTATTCATATATATCACTCATCCTGTTTTCCAGATAAAATATAAACTTCTAACATAGTTATAGCAAATATCGAAGCAATTATGCAATAGAGAAAATTAAAGTCAAAACCGGCGGCCTTTTAATATTGCATTTTATATTATTGCATTTTAAATAATTTTATATTATTATAAATAAAACCTAATAAATTAACTCGAACTCGTCAACCCGGAGAATTAAAATTTAAAGTTAAAAGGACATGAAAAACGATATGCGTAAAGATAAATTCAAATGCGAAGGCATGAACCCTGAAAATAAAAAATGGAAGCGCGCGGTCGCGCGGACCGAAAAATTATACGGCCGCACGAACGAAGTGAGGGACGATTTCGCGCGCGATTTCACGCGCATACTCCACTCTACCGCCTACCGCCGCCTGAAACACAAAACGCAGGTGTTCGCGGCCACGCGCAACGACCATATAT
>MGFH01000083.1:2959-10392 GCA_001791795.1 Candidatus Wallbacteria bacterium GWC2_49_35 | reverse complement strand
TTGACCGCTTCGCTAGCTTTAGCTGAAATAGTTCCCGTTTGTGCCGTCGTAATGAAATTGAAGGTCTTGACGGCCGTAGCGGTTGTCGCATCGATCGCGAAGTTCGTGGCTCCGCCCGCCGCCGATAATTCGTTCGCGCCGTTTACCGTGATAACGGCTGTGGCGTTCGGATCTACCTTAATTGCGTTTATGGTCACGGCGCTCGCCGCCGCATCGACTGAAACGCTGCCGCCGGTCGCGGTGACGCCGACGGCGTTAGCAGCCGCGGTCGCTCCTATGGTTAAGGCTTTCGTGCCCGATAAAATAGTAGCCGTCGCGTTGGTGTTGTAAGTTACGGCGCCTGTAAGGTCCGCATCGCTGACGTTGACTTTTCCGCCCGTGATAGTGATCGCGCCTGTGCTTGCGGCCGTAGCCGAAGTTATAATAAGCCCGTTGGTTTCTTCACTTGCTTTAGCGGCGATGGCGCCGGTCTGGGCGGCCGTAATGAAATTGAAGGTCTTGGCTGCCGTCGTGGTCGCATCGATCGTGTAAGTCGTCGCTCCGCCTGCCGCCGATAATTCATTCGCCCCTGCTACCGTGACCGTGGTCGTAACGCTCGGATCTACTTTAATTCCGTTTATGCTCACTGCGCTCGCCGCCGCGTCTATAGATACGGTTCCGCCCGTAGCGGTTATTCCTACTGCGTTTGCCGCCGCGGTCGCGCCTACCGTCACGGTTTTCGCGCCCGTTGAAATAACCGTAGCCGCCGCGGTATTCATAGTTATAGTTCCCGTTAAATTAGCGTCGCTCGCCGCAATCGTTCCGCCGGTCACATTCAAATTTACGGTCTGGGCTGCCGCCGAGCCGGTCAGAGTCAGGGCCGCGTCGGCGAAGCCTTTTACGGACACATCGGCGGCGCACTGCGACGCGGTTAAAGCTATGGAAGGCGTTCCGGTCGCTAAGGAGGCGTCTATCGCGCTCACTTTTCCGTTCGAATCTATAGTGAAAGTGTTGTTATTTGCGAGCTGCCCCATTATACTCTTAACAGTGGCGTTCGCCGCCATATTGTAAGTCACGGCGCCCGCCGCCGCGCCGACGGTGAGCGTGTCCCCGCTTATAAATGCGTCGTTGACCGTCGTAGTGGGCGCCGCGCCTACTTTTTTATATGTGGCTGCGGCGAGCGTCGTGTTATCGATTGTAAAAGTCGCTCCCGAAGAAGGCGCGGCCGTTATCAAATTTCCCGCGAGGTCTTTTGCTCCGGAAAACGCGATAGTGGCGCTTCCGCCGCCCGCGCCCGCAGTATGCGAGTAAGTGTAATGCGTGGCGTCGGTGCGCGTTATGTCGGTCGCAGCAAGGGTATTGGCGCCGCTTATGGCGAGTTTGAGGGCCGGCGAGCTCATAAGGCTTTCGCTTATGACGGCGTTTATGGTTATCGCCGCGCCCTGTTTGACGGTCGAAGAAGGCGCGCAGGTAATTGCGGCCGTGGGCGCGATTGTGTCGGTATAAGCCGCTTTGGTCGATTCGTTCGACGGATTTATGCTGGTCGCGACGTTTCCGGCGATGTCGGTGGCCGAGATCGAAATATCCTCAATAACGGAACCGACTGCGGCTGCGTCGCTCGCGATAGCGCGCGTGTATTTGTAAGTATATTCTGAAACTAAAGCGGTCACCGCGCCCGAAACATCGTTCGCGCTTCCTTCGGCGCCGATGGTGATCGTCGGGGCTGAACGGAGCTCTTTAGTGGAGACTATTTTCAGATAATAAGTACCGGCGCTGAGCCGCGGAGTGTCCCCGAGCGAGAGGCTGAGGGCTGAATCCGAGTAATACTGGATCGTAAACGATGGCGCGAGCCTGTCGATCACGTAAGAGGCTATGCTTATGTTTGAGTTGGTCATGCCGGCCTTGACGGCTATGGCTTTTATAAATGCCGTTTTTCCTATTGAAACTGCGCTGGTGTATAAGTACGAGGCCGAGGTCGGATTGGTGTTGTCCAGAGTGTAGTAAATGGACGCGCCGGAAGTCGTCGAAGTGATGGTTACGCTCTGCGTGTCGTTATACGTGCCGCTCGCGCCCGAAAATACAGGATCGGCGGCCGGCGGGAAGGTTATCGTGTAAGACGCCTGTGAAACGTCGGAATTCGACATGCCTGTTTTTATAGATATCGCTTTAAGCGTGATATTCGAAGCTACCGAAACTGCGCTTGTATAAGCCGATGAAGCTGCTGAAGGCGTCGAGCCGTCGAGCGTGTAATATATCGAGGTTCCGGAGGTCGCCGAAGTGATGGTAACGCTTTGCGTGCCTTCATACGATCCGGCCGTCGGGTTGAACGACGGCGCCGAAACTTTCTGTAGTATCGTGTATGCCGCGCTCGAAATCGACGAGGCGGCCATACCTGTTTTTATAGCTATGGCTTTGACTGTCGCTGTCGATGTTATCGAAACAGGCGAGGTGTATTGAGAGCTCAGAAGCGTTGGCGTCGAGCCGTTGGTCGTGTAAAAGACCGAAGCTCCCGAAGTAGCCGATACTATTGAAACGCTCTGCGCCGTCTCATAACTTCCAGCGGGCGGGCTGAAAACCGGTGCCGATACGGTTTCCTGGATCGTGTATGCGGCGGAGGCCGTATCTGAATTTGCAAGTCCTGTTTTGATGGCGGCTGCCTTTATGGTTGTCGTCGCGGTAACGCTTATCGCGCTGGAATAGGTAAGGCCGTTCGTGGCCGAAGGCGCGCTGCCGTCCGTCGTATATTTGATCGAGGCGCCGGCCGTGGCGGTGCTCAGGGTAACGCTCTGCGCGGTGGAATATGTTCCGGCCGCCGGCGAAAATACAGGTGTCGCGGCTTTTTCGGTATTTATAACGAAACTGGCCGTGGTTATATTTGAATTAGTCATTCCCGACATGATGGCGACTGCTTTTATTGTAGTGGTCGCGCTTATCGCGAACGTTCCCGCATAAGCTGTTCCGTTAGTTTCTGACGGATTAGTGCCGTCGATGGTGTATTTAATGGCCGCCCCCGCCGTAGATGAAACTATCGTCACGCTCTGCGCCGAGGTATAAGTGCCTTCTCCCGGAGAAATAACGGGCGTCGCGGCTTTTAACGGCAGGGTATATGCCGCCGAAACGACCGGCGAATCGGAGTATCCCGATTTGATAGCGACTGCTTTTATGGTCGTAGTGTTGGATACGGCAATGGGGCCGCTGTAAATATTTCCGGCGGCCGCGCCCGGAACGCTTCCGTCAATGGTGTATCTTATAATAGCGCCGGGCGTCGACGTAGTTATGGTGACGTTGACGTCCTGAGTGTATGAGCCGCCAGCCGGCTGGAATACCGGAGCCGCGGCGGGTGCGATCGGAATTATGCCGCTAACGGCGTTGTTAACTGCGGTCTGCGATGTGGATGAACTTATAGAAGTGTCGCCGATCTTTACGCTCTGCGTCAATCCGTTCGCCTGGATCAGCTGCTGCGCTGAAGCGTTTTTGAGGCTGTTTAAAAACGATGTCAGCATTTCGGTCGCGTTTTCGATCTGGTCTATGGCTATGATGTTTTTAGTCGACTCGTTTACACTCGTCGAAGCCAGGACCGCCGATACCGCCTGTACGGCGTTAGCCATCTGTGTAATATTAGACGGGCCGCCGGCCATATTTTCGGCCGCTGCGTCGAAATCGGTTTTTATGCCGGTATAATCTTTTGTTACGATACCGCCGCTTTGAACCTCGCTCGTCGAAACGGCCGTGATGGCGACGTCTGAAAGGCCTTTTTCGATGGCGAACAGCGCGCGCGCCGTCGAAATTTCGTTGATCGCTATTCCGTTTATAACGACCTTATTTACACTCGAAGGTATTTCGGAGAATTTAGGGACTTTTCCGAGCAGATTGCGGTAAAGGACCCTCTGGCTCTGCTTGTCCGTTAAAACTATCATGGCGTGCATGTTCACGGACGACGCTTTAATGACCGCGTGAAATGTATTGACCCCCGCGCTCATCGTTCCGGCTTCCCTCGAGGGATTGTCCCTGTCAATTATGGAAAGCGAATACCTGCCGTTCGATAAATCCGCTGCGAATAAAGGTCCGCCGGCGGGTGAGGGGATCGCGGGAGCGGTGAAACTTCCATTTATTTCTATAATTTTAGTCGTCGTACTGGCCGGAGTAGTTCCGTCGCCCGAGTCCCAGCTTCCGCCGGGAAGGCCCAGCCCTCCTCCTCCGCAGCCGTAAACGATAAAAAGCATCAGAGCGAATAATGATAGTATGGTTATTTTTTTCATGCTGGCCTCCTGATAAATATATAATTTATTCTTTAAACACAACAAATTTTCAAGTTATGGATGAAATTGGCAATAAAAAAAAATTCAAAAAACTAAATAACAAAATAACTAAAATAATTGAAATAACTATAAAACAACTTAAAATAAAACTTGAATAAAAACAAAAACCGCTGACATGTAGAATATAGCATGCAACGGTATCATCATGATATTGATTTCATCCTTGAAAAATTAACGTACTCGGTAGTGCTTAATAAAACACTACTCCCCGGAAAAAGTTTAGCACATTTTATAAGAGCGTGTCAAGGGTGATAATTCAATGTAATAATTCAGTGCTGTGATAATACAGGGTGACAATTTGGCGTAACGGTACTGCGACCCTCCGCCTCGAACGAAAATTTGTTGACAATTAATAAACAAAATGTTAAAATGTTTATTAATAAATAAAATTTATGGCGAGGTGTTTATTGTGATTCTCCACGAATTATTCTGGAAAGCGTCTGAAATTGATAAAAAACGAGGTTACTGCCCGGTCGATAACGGCTATATATGTCATTTATGCGGCGCTTTTTCGGAGTGTGGAATAATATATGAAAATGACGGCATTTTATGCGACGCCGAAAAAAATATAGCCGTTCATATTAAAAATGCCCATGGATCGGTATTTTCACATTTGATCAAGCTCGACAGGCGCCTCACCGGATTATCGGAGCACCAAAGATCGCTGATGAAACTTTTTTATGAAGGCGAGAGCGAAACGGCGATCCGCAAAAAACTCGGTATCGGAAGCGCGTCGACCATACGCCAGCACAGATTTGCCCTGAGGGAAAAAGAGCGGCAGGCAAAAATATTTGCGGTCCTCGCCGAATTATTGAATGAAAGCGAATCGGGCGTTAAAGAAAGACGGCCGGCGTCAGCGGCCGGAAAAGAAAATAATGCCGAAAGCCTGTCTTTATACGCGCAATTCGAAGCCGGCGCTGAAAAAGCTTCCGGAAATGCCGCCGTCGGCGAGACCGAACGCGCCAGAATTATCAAAAGATATTTTCCTGAAAGCGGTTTCGGCCGCCTTAAAACTTTTACAATGAAAGAAAAAAACAGGATAATCATTTTGGGACATATCGCATCCAGGTTTAAATTCGGCGTAAAATATACCGAATCGGATGTCAACTCGGTTCTTATGGAAATTTATGACGATTACGTCACTTTGAAAAGATACCTGGTCGATTACCTGTTTATGGACAGAAAACCCGACGGCAGCCTTTACTGGCTGATAAAACAGGATGAATCGGGCGTTTCGGAAACAAATGACGGCGAAAGTAAGAGCGCAGAAAAAGTAAGGAGCGAAAAAAAAATGGAAGTTAAAAAAACGGATAAAAAAGAAATCAATGAAAAAACGGGATCTGAAATTTCGGTAGAAGCGGAACATGGCCGCGTTTCCAGGAAAGAAATGAAACGTCAATACAAAGAGATCAAACTGGAAGGCGGCGTTTTTATAATAAAAAACAAAATCAACGGCAAAATTTTATTGCTTTCCACGCCGAACTTGAAGATGGTTACCGGAAAAATAATGGCGCTGAAGAACGGAACGCATCCTAACGCCGAGCTTCAGAGTGATTGGAAAAACCACGGCGAAGAATCTTTCATAGTTGAAATACTTGAAACCATAGATCAAAAAGATGAAGATTTCAAGAATAAACTTGAAAAGATCGAGAAAAAATGGCTTGAAAAATTAAATCCTTTTGGTGGTCGCGGTTATAATATGCCGGGAAGAAGATATTAAATCGAATAAAATTTGACAATGCCGGCTCTATCTGATAACATTAATGGAGAAAAATACTTTACGGGAGGATTTATAAAAATGAAAATAAAGTTTTTAGCGGTTTTCGCCGCGCTCCTTTTAACTGCAGCTCCTTTGATAGTTACGAATTATGCCTGCGCTCAGGATATTACTGCCGCCCCGTCTGAAACTCCTGCGGTTTCAACTGAAGCTCCGGCCGCTCAGGAATCGTCGACGTCTGAAATTTCGGCGGCCGCCGGCGCGACTTCGGAAGCGGTTATCACCTCTGAACAGGTGCTGCAGAAGGTAGAAGACCGCTACGTCGGAAAAACCTCGAAAGCGGCCATGAAAATGATATTGAAAGACTCTTCGAGTGAAGAAAAAGAGCGCACGCTCACCATTTACCGCCGCAAGATCGATAACGCCAATCTCAGCAATTTTCAGCATTTTCACTCACCAGCCGATATGATGAACACCACATTTCTTATCAACGAAAAAGACGGCAGCCAGGAAAAGTTCATATACCTGCCCTCGTTTAAAAAAACGCGCAAGATTGTATCTAAAGATAACAACGTGCGCTATGTTTCAAGCGATTTTTCATACGAAGACCTCGATAACTTTCACGCGGCCGATTACATCTGTGAAAAGCTGAAAGAAGAAAAATATGAAAACGAAGATGTCTACGTTATAGAATGCAAGAAAAAAAGCCCCGATTCGCAGTATTCGAAATTCATATTCAAAATTTCAAAAGAAAAAGAACTGCCGCTCGTCGCGATGCTTTACGACAAAAAAAGCGGCGATCTGACAAAGCAGATCGAGAATAAAAACCTGAAAAAAATCAAAAACATCTGGACGCCTTACGAAGTTGAAATGAAAGATCTTAAAAACTCGTCATCGACCAGATTGACGCTCGATAAGATCGAATACGACGTTGAACTGTCGGATGATACCTTCACCCAGAGAAATATGGAAAAATAATCATGAGGCGCGGCTTTTGGCCGCGGTATATAATAATTACATGAAGAGGCGCGGATAATTCAGATCCCCGCCTCTTTTTCGTTTAGTTGAGAGTGGAGAGCAGAAAGTTGAGATCTGTTGGAACTTTATATTAGAAATATAGTATAATTATAATAATGCTGACGCTCGATGGTTTATATGAAAACCATATAGTCTAATTTATAGTAAAAGACATAATAATTTTTGCGGCCGGCAAAAATATTTTCTCCGCTCTCTGTCCTCGGCGTCCTCGGCGCCTGCGGAGGCTTCGCTCCGAAAAATTTTTGCCGGCCTTTCCAATGTCGATCAACTATTGCGGCCGACAAAAATCTTTTCTCCGCTCGCTGGTCCTCGGCGTCCTCGGCGCCTGCGGAGGCTTCGCTCCGAAAAATTTTTGCCGGCCTTACATGTCAACCAATTAA
>MGFH01000083.1:0-2936 GCA_001791795.1 Candidatus Wallbacteria bacterium GWC2_49_35 | reverse complement strand
AAAATAGTAAAACTTAACAAAAATGAAAAACTTTATATAAAATAAAAATTACGAGGTGAAAAGTTATGGTTAAAAATTTCAGAAGAACATATCTGATCGCATTTTCTATTTCATTAGCATTATTTTTAGCGCTCATTTTGTCAGTCCCGTTCAATGCCATTGCGGCGGAGCGGATCGCCGAACCGTCGGCCGGCGCGGCGGCTGAAGCCTCAAAAGCGGCTGCGGCGGGAAATTTCGGCGGCATCGCGCTGAAAGTTATATCTTACAATATAGCGGCCGGGCAGGGCGTCGTGAACGACAGCAAAAAATACGTCGGCAAAAAATATCTTGACGAGATAGTCAAATTGATGAACGCTGAAAAAGCCGACCTGATCGGCATGCAGGAAGTAGACGACAACCGTTTCACATCGCGTTTTATCGATCAGGCCAAGTATATAGCCGCGCGTATCGGAATGCATTATTACTGGCACGAAGCTTCGGCAGTCGGCCCGTTCGGAAAACTAAACAAGCACGGCAATTCGGTAATGACGAAACATAAGATCATAAAAAAAGAATGCGTCGAATATAAATCGAAGGGCAAAAAGAGCGACGGCGGCGCATCCGCCGAAACGCGCGCATTCACTTATGCTTTAGTCGAAATTAAAAGCGTCAGGATCAACTTCATATCGACCCACCTCGGCTTTCCCGAATACGCCAGGGTCGGCCAGGCAAAAGAATTGATCGAGTATATCAAAAAATTAAAAGGCCCCGTTATAGTGGTCGGCGACTTCAACACCACTCAGGGAAGCGAAAGTTATAAGATCATCACCTCGTATCTGTCCGATTCATACGCCATAGCGGCTTCGAAAGGCGCCGCGCCCACATCGCCCGCCGAGGCGCCTAAGAACCGCATCGACTTCGTTTTCGTCTCCAAAACCGGCTTTACATGCGATAAATCCTACGCCGGCGGCGATAGTTTTAATAACGCATCCGACCACAGGCCGTTTGTCGCATTGCTTAAATTAAAAACTGCAACGACGGCCGCATCCTCGTCCAGAACCGCCGCTGAAGCGTCAAATGAAAACGACTCTCAGAACGGCGACGGCAGCGACGAAAGCACTAAAATACTCGACCTGCAGAAGAGTTTATTCAACGCTAAATAACAAGTAAAAATAACAAAAATCAAATCAAAACAAAATATAAAATAATAAATATAATCATAATCTTTTTTTATTAAGGGGAGGCCAGGGAATTGCATTCCCTCCCTCTTGGCATGGACGCCATACTGCCGCGCGCGCCATGGATGGCAACGGTGCGCGGCGCCCCTTAAAAACCCCTCCAACCCGCAATTTGCCTGGCGCTTTATTGCTGTTATGTCGCGGCTTTTCTTTTTGTGCCTTTAATTTCATTACTTTATTTTTTTCTGACGCTGCCTTAAATTTTTGTCGTGGCTGCTGTGAATTTTGCAGTTGCGCGCATGCGCGCATCTGCCAGCGAAAGATCGGCAGGCAAGAAAGAAATTATACTCAAGAAAGATAAGGGATTAAAGTCGAGGCAGAAAAGTCGGCAGTAAACTATAGTAAGCGAAATTAGTTAGTTTACATCAGGAAGGCCGGCAATAATTTTTCGGAGCGAAGCCTCCGCAGGCGCCATAGGCGCCGAGGACCAGCGAGCGGAGAAAAGATTATTGCCGGACAGCAAAATTAATTTATGTCTTTTACTATAATTTAAAGCGTCAGGCAATTCAGGGAGAGATTGGGGTGAAATGAGGGGAAAGAGAGGGTTATCGACCCTTTCTTTCCCCTCATCAAAAATATCTACAAAAAAGAATAAGAAGAAACTTGATTAATATTTTAATGCTTTAAAATTTTACTCGTCCATCCATTCTTGATAGACTTCGCCGAACGGTTTCAGTGCTCTGTCGAGCACGCCGTGGACGCATGCGATCGTAACGCCGTAATTGATGATGGGCACGCCTTTTATTTCGGCCGCCTCGATTCTGTCGAGCATTTCTTTTCGATTCAGCACGCAGCCGGCGCAGTGGATAACGAGTTTGTAGTCGGTGACGTTATCGGGGTAATCGCGGCCGGAGCAGAAGTCGAATTCGACCTTTTCATTGATATGTTGTCTTATCCAGCGCGGGATTTTGACTCGTCCGATATCGTCGGGCTGTTGGTGGTGGGTGCATGCTTCCGAGACGAGCACGCGGTCGCCGGCCTTCAATTTTTTAAGCGCCTTGGCGCCCTTTACCAGTTTCATCAGATCGCCTTTATAGCGCGCGAATAAAATGGAGAATGAAGTCAGCAGGATATCGGTCGGCGTGTCGGCGGATACCTTCATGAACGCCTGCGAGTCGGTGACGACCATTTTCGGTTTCTGTTTTAAATTAGCGAGCGCCCAGCGCAGTTCGCGTTCTTTGACGACGTAGGCCATGGCGTCGCTGTCGAGTATATCGCGCATGGTTTGCACCTGCGGCAGAATGAGGCGTCCTTTGGGCATTCCGGTATCGATGGGAATAACGAGTACCACTGTGTCGCCGGGTTTGATGAGATCGCCTATGATCGAGGGCTGTTCGAAATTTTTAGGGCTGTGTTTGATAATGAGTTCTTTGAGCTCAGAAATGCCCTCGCGTTTTTCGGCGCTGACCAGCGCGTATTTAAAGCCGGCGTCGTTGAGGTGTCTGATTAGTTCGACATCGGGTGCGGCCTCGTCGATCTTATTGACGACGATGATCAATTCGGTGCCGTTTTCTTTGAGGCGTCTGATCATCTGCTCGTCATAGCCGCCGATACCGCCGGCGGCGGTGATGACAAGGAGGGCGAGGTCGGTCCTTTTGATGACTTCGTAACTTTTATCGACGCGCAGGTCGCCGAGCTCGCCGCTGTCGTCGATGCCGGCGGTATCGATGATGACGACCGGGCCGATGGGAAGGATCTCCATGGCCTTATACACGGGAT
>MGFH01000082.1 GCA_001791795.1 Candidatus Wallbacteria bacterium GWC2_49_35 | reverse complement strand
CGGAACACGTGGCGGCCTCCCTGTCGAAGTATTTCCCGGCGGATGTCGAAACCGTTTTTACGATTTTCGAAAACCGCGTCGAATACGACCATAACGGCCGCGTTATATCGCTTGATCTGAAGTCCGAAGAAGGGACTTTTAAAAAAATCGTCAATATAATAAAAAGATATCTCAAACTGAAAAAAGTCATCGCCGCCGAAAAACCCGACGCCGTGGTCAGCTTTATGGAAAGCTCCAATCTGCTCAACATATTGTGCAATCCAGGCCGCGCCGTGGTCAGCGTGAGGGCGCACACCTCGATCAATTATAAAAACGATTTTTTCAACAGGATGATAGTGCGCGCTTACAGCCTCGCCGGAAAAGTGATATCCGTTTCGGAAGAGATAAAAAAAGACCTGATCGCGAATTTCGGCGTCAGCGGCGAAAAGATAAGCGTTATTTATAATCCGGCGGGCGTCGGCGAAGTTGAAAAACTCGCGCCCGAACCGATAGATGATGAACACAAAGATATATTCGCCGGCGGAAAGGCCATAATCACCTGCGGGCGGATGAACGATCAGAAAAACCATGCTTCTCTGATAAGGGCCTTCCATCTCGGGCTTCCTCATCTTCCGGGCGCGCAGCTGGTGCTGCTCGGCAGGGGCGAACTCGAGAACGACCTGAAAAAACTCGCGGGCGATCTGAAAATTTCCGACAGGGTGCATTTTCTGGGATTTCAGAAGAACCCTTATAAATATATCGCGGCGAGCCGCCTGTTCGTGCTTTCGAGCCTCTATGAAGGGTTTCCGAATTCGATCGTCGAGGCCATGATATGCCGGACGCCGCTTATCTCTTCAAGGTGCCCGTCTGGCCCGGCCGAGATATTCGCCGGCGCAAAATTCGCCAACCTTTTCGAACCGGGCGATCACGCCGCTATGGCTTCTAAAATGATAACCTTCTTTAACAGGAACAATTCAGATATGTTAGGTTTTTACAAAACGAAGCTGGCGGAGCTCGACTGCGTGAAGATAGCGGAGAAGTACCTCGCGGCATGCGGCATTTCAGAAGAAGGGGGCGGCCTGAAGTGACGGATGTCAATAAAGATAAAAAACTCGAAGGCGGCCTGCGCGTGAAAATGGGCGCTTCGTATAAAAAAAATGATGCCGCAGTCCTGAAAGGTGCCGGCGATATGCTCGCGAGCGTCATAACCATAACTTATAACGGCGCGGCGCATATCGAGCACACCATAAAAAGCGTGCTGGCGCAAAGTTATAAAAATATCGAATATATCGTAGTGGACGGCGGTTCGACCGACGGCACGCTCGATATAATCAAAAAATACGAAGACAGGATCGACTACTGGGTGAGCGAAAAAGACCGCGGCATAAGCGATGCCATGAATAAGGGCGTCGAACTCGCTACAGGCGCAATAGTCGGCATGATCCACGCCGACGACTGGTACGAACCGGACGCCGTAGAAAACGCGGTGAAAACTTTTGCCGAAACGGGCGCGGGCGTCGTGTGCGCCGATCTTCGCTACCACAAGGACGGCGTGGCCTATTTCATAGGGCGCTCCGATCCGGATTCGCTCGATAAGACGATGAGCGTGTGGCATCCGACGGTGTTCGTGCGCGCCGGGATTTATAAGAGCGCGGGCGCGTTCGAGCTGAAATACATATCCGGCATGGATTACGACCTTCTGCTGCGCTTCAGTATGAAGGGCGTTAAGATCGCGAAAGACGATAAAATATACGCCAACATGCGCGCCGGCGGAACATCGGACCAGAGCTGGCGCCGGATGATCCGTGAAGAATATTTAATTAAAACAGCCAACGGCATAGGCGTTTTTAAGGCTTACGCATATTACCTCGGGCGCTACGCGTATTTCGCCGCGGCGGCCGCGTTCAAAAAAACGCTCGCCGTGCTCGGTCTGACCAGCCTCATGCCGCTTTTGAAGAAGATAAGAAATAAATTCGATAAAAGGTTTATTGATAATTAAGTTAAAGAAAAGCAGAAATAAAAAAATATTAAATGCATTGAATATGCGGAGAAATTTATGTGCAGGATAGCGGGTTTCTGGGATTTTCACGAAGGCGCCGGATACGACACCGGAAATGTTTTGGATAAAATGCGCGACACGATGACCCACGGCGGTCCGGACGACGCCGGATCATATAACGACGTATGCCGCGGGCGCGTGGCGCTCGGCCACAGGCGACTTTCGATAATAGATCTGTCGCCTTCCGGCCATCAGCCGATGGTATTCGAAGATTATGCAATAGTCTTCAACGGCGAAATTTATAATTTCGCCGAAGTGAAGGCGGAGCTGGTTAAAAAAGGCCATAAATTCGCATCGACCAGCGACACTGAAGTTATACTTAAGGCCTGGCGCGAGTGGGGCCGCGCCTCGGTCGATAAATTCCGCGGCATGTGGGCGTTCGCGCTGTGGGATAAAAAAGAAAAGACGCTCACGCTTTCGCGCGACCGCCTGGGCGTAAAACCGCTCTACTGGTATTACAAGGACGGGCTTTTCATGTTCTCGTCTGAGCTCAAGGCGTTCCACGCGCATCCGGGCTTCGATAAAAAACTCGATTACGACTCGCTTTCGCTATACCTGCAATACGGATATATAACGGCGCCGAAGACTATATTCCATAATACGCATAAACTCGAGCCCGGTTTTTTTCTGACGATCGACGAGCACCGCAATATTAAAAAGGCCGAATATTGGAGCGCCGAAAAAGCCTTTCTGGAAGGCGCTCCCGGCCGCGCGAAAGCGCGGGACGAACAGGCCGCCGCGGACGAACTCGAAGCATTGCTTCTTGAAAGTTTCAAGTTGAGGATGGTTTCGGACGTTCCGGTCGGGATGTTTTTGAGCGGCGGAGTCGATTCGTCGCTTCTGACGGCGCTTCTGGCGAAAGAATCGGGCGGCGCGGCGCTTAAAACTTTTACGATAGGTTTCGACGAAAGTGAATACAACGAGGCGTCCTGGGCGAAAAAGGTCGCCGAACACCTGGGGACGGAGCACACCGAACTTTACTGCAGGCCTTCGGACGCCTTCGACATCATAGCGAAGCTGCCGGATATTTACGACGAGCCGCTCGGCGACGCGTCAGCGGTGCCGACTTACCTCGTATCCAAACTCGCCCGCACGAAGGTCAAGGTATCGCTTTCCGCCGACGGCGGCGACGAACAGTTCTGCGGCTACAACCGCTACTTCATGATGAACGAGCGCATCCGCAGGTTCGCTACGAATCCTTTCCTGTCGCTTGTTTCAGGCGCGCTCGATTATGTGAGCACCGATATGGCCTATGCCATTTACGAAAAGCTGTCGCCGATCCTGCCGCGCTGGAACAACTTTTACGATAAATTCGCCAAGCTGAAAAAGGTTCTGAAAACGAAGAACAGGATCGCGCAGTACGATCTTTCGAATAAATACTTCATCGACGAGGATGTGAGATCGCTCGGGCTGGAGCGAGTTTCAAGCCAGCTCGTCAAGTTCGGCCGCGAGTTCGAAAATATGAATATACTCGATCAGATGATGTATTACGACATCAAGACCTATCTTCCTGACGACATTCTGGTGAAGGTCGACAGGGCCGGCATGAGCGTGGCGCTCGAGGGACGCGATCCTTTCCTGGACCATAAGATAACCGAATTTGCCGCCGCGCTGCCGCTCGATTTAAAATACAGAGGCGGGGTATCGAAGTATATTCTTAAAAAGATACTATACAGGCATGTTCCGCGCGAACTCGTCGACAGGCCCAAGCAGGGTTTCGGCGTGCCGGTCTACGAATGGTTCAGGGACGAGCTGAAAGGCTGTTATTACGATCATCTCGCACCGGATAAAATAAAGCGCGAGGGCGTTTTCGACGCGGCGGCCGTAGCGGGCCTGCTGGACGCATATATGAACGGGCGCGGAGTGAATCCTTATAAACTGTGGTTCTTGTTCGTATTCGAGCTGTGGTACGAAAAGTATATGGCGTAGATAATATTCGCGCTCCGCGTGTATTCAAAAATTATATTGACTTCAAAGGGCCGTTCAGAGTATAATTATCTTCGTGTTATTATAGTCAATAATTAATGGAAGGCGATATGGACGCGGGCGGAAACGGCGAAAAAAAATACACTCTTCATATAAGCCCCGGAAAGGCCGAATTAAATTACTTCAAAGACCTGTGGCGCTACCGCGAACTTTTTCTTTTCCTGGCGTGGCGCGACGTTCTGGTGCGCTACAAGCAGACGATCATAGGCGTGCTGTGGAGCGTTTTAAGGCCGCTGATAACGATGATCATTTTCACGGTCGTTTTCAGCAAACTCGCCAATCTTCCTTCCAACGGAGTGCCCTACGGTATAATGGTCTTCGCCGGCATCCTTCCGTGGCAGTTCTTCTCGAACTCACTTTCGGACAGCGGCAACAGCCTGATCGGCAATTCGCATCTCATTTCAAAAGTATATTTTCCGCGCATCATAATTCCGACGTCTTCGGTCATCGTGAGCCTTATCGACTTCCTGATAGCGTTTATAATAATGCTGGCGATTATGATCCTTTGGTATTCGTTCGTTCCGCCGATGAGCATTGTGCTTATTATTCCGTTTCTCGCGCTCGCTTTTCTCGCGTCGCTCGGCCTCGGATTTTTCGTGTCGGCGCTCACCGTCAAATACCGCGATTTCCGCTATATAGTTCCGTTTATCGTACAGTTCGGCCTCTACGTTTCTCCGGTCGGCTTCATGAGTTCGATCGTGCCCGAAAAATGGCGGCTGCTATACTCGCTCAATCCGGTCGTTGGCGTCATAGACGGTTTCAGATGGGCCATTCTTGGCGCTTCGCAGCCCCTGTGGTGGCCGGGCGTCGCAGTTTCGTTCGCGGTCTCATCGATCCTTTTCCTGCTCGGTTTCAAATATTTCAGGAGCACCGAAAAGGATTTCGCCGACGTTATTTAATGGTAAAGTAGTGATTTATGTCCGACTATTCGATCAAAATAGAAAATCTCGGCAAAAAATATATAATAGGCCATGAAACACAGGCCGGCTATAAGACCCTGCGCGACGCCATCGTCGAAGGCATGAAAAGTTATGCCGGTTTTATTTTCCGGCCGTTTTCGGATAGATCCGCCGATGCCGGCTCTGAAGAATTCTGGGCGCTTAAAGATATTAACATTGAAATTAAAAGCGGCGATCGCATCGGCATAATAGGCCGCAACGGCGCCGGAAAATCGACGCTGCTTAAAATATTGAGCCGCATAACCGAGCCGACGAAAGGCGATATATGGATAAACGGCAGGGTGGCGAGCCTTCTCGAGGTCGGCACCGGTTTTCATCCCGAGCTCACCGGCCGCGAAAATATTTTTCTGAACGGCGCGGTGCTCGGAATGGGCAAGGCTGAAATAAAACGCAAGTTCGACGAAATAGTGGCGTTTTCCGAGGTCGAAAAATTTCTCGATACGCCCGTTAAGCGGTATTCCTCCGGGATGTACGTTCGTCTGGCGTTCGCCGTGGCGGCGCATCTTGAGCCCGAGATACTCGTCGTCGACGAGGTCCTCGCGGTCGGTGACGCGGCGTTTCAGAAAAAATGCCTTGGCAAGATGGAAGAGGTCGGCAAAGAAGGGCGCACAGTTCTTTTCGTCAGTCACAATATGGGTGCCATAACCAGATTATGCGAAAAAGTCGCGCTTCTTGGAGAGGGCTCACTTATAAAATTCGGTTCCGCGAACGACGTGGTAGACGATTATCTGAAATCGGGCGTAGGGAGTTCGGCTGTTCGCAAATGGCCTGAAATTTCGAAGGCGCCCGGCAACGAAGTGGCCGCTCTGATCAGCATCGCGGCGATCGGCGGGAACGGCGAAACATCCGGCTCGGTTGAAATAAATAAAAGCGTTATAATTCAGATGGAATACCTGGTAAAAAAGCCAGACCAGATTCTGACGCCTAATTTTCATTTCTACAACGGTGAGGGGACCTGCGCATTCGTGGTCCGCGAGCTCGACGAGAAATGGCAGGACAGGAAACGGCCGGCTGGATACTATAAATGCCAGGCCGTCATTCCGCCTAATTTTTTAAGCGAGGGCAGTTATGTCGTCGGCGCGGCGTTAAGCACGCTGACGCCGCTGACGGTGCATTTTTACGAAAGAGACGCCATCGCTTTTCAGGTGATCGATAATATGTCGGGCGAAACGGCCCGCGGCGATTACGCCGGACCGATGCCCGGGGTGGTCAGGCCTATTTTAAAATGGTCGACGCAATTTGAAGCGAGAGAGTTATAAAGTCATCGTTTAATTTAACGAAAGGAAGTTAAATTATGAAAGTTGTCATTTTCTGCGGAGGCATAGGCACCCGCCTTAAAGAAGAAACGGAATTCAAGCCGAAGCCGATGGTCAAGATCGGCAACAAACCTATTTTATGGCATATTATGAAGACGTTTTCGCATTACGGCTATAAAGATTTCGTTCTCTGCCTCGGCTATAAGGGCGATATGATCCGCGAATATTTTTATAATTACGAACTGCTCAACAGCGACGTCACGATCGAACTCGGCTGCAAGGACAGGATCGACATACACAGGGGACACGAAGAGATCGGCTGGAAAATAACTCTCGTGGATACCGGCGAAAAAACCCTCAAGGGCGGCCGTCTTAAATTGATCGAAAAATACGTCGATTCAGACGAATTCTTTCTGACATACGGCGACGGCCTGGCTAACGTCAATATACAATCGCTTCTGGAGTTTCATCAAAAGCATAAAAAAATGGCCACGGTCACGGGTATCAATCCCGCTTCCCGTTTCGGCGAACTCGTTGTCGCGGGCGACAGCGTTACCGCTTTCAATGAAAAGCCCGAAAAAAGCTCCGGCCTTATCAACGGCGGTTACATGGTGTTGAATAAAAAAGTCTTCGATTACGTGACTTGCGACGAGCAGTGCGATTTCGAGGTCGGTGCGATGGAAAAGATCGCTCATGAAGGCCAGCTTATGGTTTATAAACACGAAAAATCATGGGCCTGCATGGATAACATAAGGGACATGGATTACCTCAATAAATTATGGAACGAGAACAAGGCGTTCTGGAAAGTCTGGAATTAATATGAAATTCGACGTTTATAAATCAAAAAAAGTTTTTATAACCGGCGACAGCGGTTTTAAGGGTTCATGGCTCGCGATTTGGCTTTTGACGCTCGGCGCCGAGGTTATGGGCTATTCGCTCGAGCCCAGGACTTCCGCGGACAATTACTGCGTTTGCGGGCTCGACGCTAAATACGAGCGCGTTAACGCCGACATAAGGGATTTTGAAAAATTAAGTTCGGCCGTAAAAAAATTCCGGCCGGAATTCATCTTTCATCTGGCCGCCCAGCCGCTGGTGCTGGATTCTTATGAAACGCCGCGGGAAACTTTCGACACTAATGTCATGGGCACCGTCAACGTTCTCGAAGCCGCCAGGAAAACGGATTGCGTAAGATCGGTCGTTATCGTCACAAGCGATAAATGTTATGATAACAGGGAAACCATATACGCCTACCGCGAAATAGACCCCCTGGGCGGCAAAGATCCGTACAGCGCGTCTAAAGGCGCCGCCGAAATAATAACGGCGTCCTACGCGCTTTCTTTTTTCGAGGCGGACGGCCGGGCGGGCGTCGCCAGCGCTCGCGCGGGAAACGTTTTCGGCGGAGGCGACTGGGCGCCCAACAGGATCTTTCCCGACTGCATAAAAGCCATTTCGGAAGGCAGGGACATCATAGTCAGGAACCCTTCCGCGGTCAGGCCGTGGCAGCATGTTCTCGAGCCGCTCGGCGGCTATCTGGCTCTCGCGGAAGCCGTTTACAAAGATAAAAAAACTTTCGGCGGGGCGTGGAATTTCGGCCCGCAATACAACAATATCAGGCCGGTTAAAGCGCTGGTGGAAAATATCATCAAATCGGCGGGACGCGGCAGAGCCATATTCGAATCCCCCACTTCGGCCCGTCCGAAAGAGGCCGGACTGCTTTATCTCGACGTCGCCAAAGCGCTGAATTATCTCGGCTGGGCCCCTGTATTCAGCCTCGAAGAAGCCGTCGGGCTGAGCGTCGATGAGTATTTCAACATAACCGGCGATAAGCACGAAACGTTCGCCCGGCGCGTCAGTCACATAAAAAAATACACCGATCTGTCTGGAGTGTCAATATGAAATGCAGAAACTGTGAAGCGGAACTCGGCGGTTATTTTCTTTCTCTGGCAAATTCGCCGCTTTCGAACTCGTACCTTAAAGAATCGCAGCTGAACGATATGGAACCTTTTTATCCCCTGTCGGTCTACGTATGTGATAACTGTTTCCTGGTCCAGCTCGACGAATTCGAGAAAGCGTCGAACATATTCGGCGGCGATTACGCGTATTTTTCGTCTTATTCCGAAAGCTGGCTGGCCCATTGCCGCGCATACGTCGAAATGATGATAAAACGCTTCGAACTGAACGGCGATTCGTTCGTCGCCGAAGTCGCCAGCAACGACGGCTATCTTCTTCAATATTTCAAAAATGCCGGCATTAAAGTCCTCGGGATCGAGCCCGCCTCCAACACCGCAAAAGCCGCCATGGCGAAAGGCGTCGATACCGAAGTGGCTTTTTTTGACGTAGATTTCGCGCTGAAAATGGCATCCTCCGGCCGCGCGGCCGACCTTATAATCGCCAACAACGTCCTGGCTCACAATCCTGATCTGATAAATTTCGCCGGCGGCTTTGAAAAGGCGCTCAAGCCTGACGGCGTCGTCACTATAGAGTTTCCGCACCTTTTGAACCTGATTCGCGAAAACCAGTTTGACACGATATATCACGAGCATTTTTCTTATTTCAGCTGCTACAGCGCGTCCGACCTGCTCCGCCGTCACGGCCTCACCGTTTTCGACGTCGAAAAAATACCGACTCATGGCGGGTCTTTGAGGATATACGCCCGCAAAACTTCTTCCGGAGCGCATAGAATTTCCGGCAACGTGGCCGCGCTTATCGACGAAGAAAAGAAATTCGGGCTTCTGGACAAAAAAACCTATTTCGATTTTTCAGAAAGCGTGAAACGCGTAAAACGGCAGTTCCTTGAATTTTTGATAGGTGCCAGGAACGAAGGTAAAAAAATAGCGGCTTACGGCGCGCCCGCAAAAGGCAACACACTGCTTAATTATTGCGGCGTGAGAACCGACTTTATAGATTATACGGTCGATCTGAGCCCGCACAAGCAGGGGAAATATCTGCCCGGAACCCACATCCCGATATTCAGCCCTGATCGCATATTCGAAGACAAGCCCGACTTTCTGGTCATACTTCCCTGGAACATAAAGAACGAAATAATGGAACAGATGTCCGGGATACGCGACTGGGGCGGAAAATTCGTGATCCCGATACCCCGGCTGGAGGTAGTGTAATTGATATTCCAAAAGACTTCGCTGGCCGGCCTTTACCTGATACGGGTCGAAAAAAACATCGATAACAGGGGTTATTTCGCCCGCTCGTATTGTAAAAACGAGTTCGCGGCCGCGGGGATCGAATTCGAACCGGTCCAGTGCAACATATCGTTTAACGAAAAGCGCGGCACTTTGCGCGGAATGCACTACCAGCAGGCTCCTTACGGTGAGTCCAAAATCGTCAGCTGCGCGTCGGGCTCCATATTCGACGCGGTCGTCGACCTGCGCCCGGATTCGCCCACCCGTTACGCATGGCAGTCGTTTATCATCGATTCATCGGAGAACGATATGCTCTTCATCCCGGAAGGGTTCGCACACGGGTTTCAAACGCTGGAAGACCGCGTCACGGTATATTATCAGATGGGAAATTTTTACAGGTCCGATTCCGCACGCGGCATAAGGTGGGATGACGGCGCGTTCGGCATCGAATGGCCGGTCTGCGGCGAGCGGATAATTTCAGCGCGCGATAAAAGTTACGGTGATTTCATAAAATGAAAAAAGTCGTTTTGAGCGGGGCGTCAGGGTTCATCGGCCGCCATGTCGCAGAAGAGCTTTCAGGCGCCGGCTACGAAGTCTATATGCTTTCGAAAGGCGAAACCGGCGTTCCCGCGGTCGCCAACGCCGTGAGCGCGGATATCGATCTTTTCGATTACGCGGCCGTGGCGAAGTTCTTCGGCAGCGTCAGGCCGGAATACCTGCTCCATCTCGCCTGGGACACTACGCACGGTAAATATTGGACATCCGATGAAAATTTCCGCTGGCTTCAGGCTAGCGTCGAACTGGCCGCCAGCTTTCATAAAAACGGCGGCAGGCGCCTGGTCGCGGCCGGAACATGCGCCGAATACGACTGGAATTATAACTTTATGTCTGAATTCACGACGCCGAGGAACCCGAAGACCCCTTATGGCATCTGTAAAAACGCCCTTTTTCAGCTGCTGGAGTCCTATTCAAAATTAAAAGGCCTAAGTTTTTCATGGGCCAGACTGTTCTTCCTGTTCGGCCCTTACGAGAAGCGCGCGAGACTCATACCTCATTTCATATGTTCCCTGTTGAAGAAGAAGCGCGCACGGTGCGAAAATCCGGAAATGGTCCGCGATTTTCTGTACGTGAAAGACGCCGCCGCGGCCTTTCGGGCTCTTCTGGACAGCGAAGCGCAGGGGCCGTTCAACATTTCGTCGGCCGTCGGGCTGAAGCTCGGCGACATCGTCGAAGCCATAGCCGAAATAACCGGCGGTAAAGAACTGATAGATTATACCGTCGGAGCGGAGGCTTCCGACCAGCCGCTCTGCCTGACCGGCGACAATTCCAGGCTGATACGCGAAACGGGCTGGCGCGTCCGGACCGAATTGAAAGAGGCTCTGGCACAGAGCATTCAGTGGTGGAAAGACGAACTCGCCGGAAGCGGTGAATTGAAATGAAATGCAAACTTTGCGGCGGCGGAAACGTCGTAAATTTTCTCGAACGTAAAAATGTGCCTTTCATGCAGAATCTGATCGTAAAAACAGAATCTGCAGCCCGCGGCGTCGCCCGTGGCGATCTGTTCATATGTTATTGCGCCGGCTGTGATTTTGTTTTCAACGGCGCATTCGACCCGGATTTGACCTTCTATGGCGGAGAGTACGACAACAACCAGACCCATTCGAATTGTTTTAACGATTATATCGGCGATATAATCGACCGTCTGACCGGCGTTGGCGGCGTCAATAATTCTTTCGTTGTCGAGGTCGGCTGCGGCAAGGGCGATTTTATCAAAAAACTCATCGGCGGAGGCGGCGGCGCCGCCGGCTGCAGAGGCATGGGTTTCGATACCACCTACGAGGGCGATCTTTCGTTTTTCGACGGCGCTCTTAAATTCAAGAAAAAATATTTTTCAAAAGAAAACGTCGATTTCACGCCCGATGTGATCGTCTGCAGGCATGTGATCGAGCATATAGAAAAGCCGGTCGAATTTTTAAAAAGCATAAAAGAAGCGGCCGGCTGCGGACCCGCTCTCATATATTTTTTCGAAACTCCCCGCATTGAATGGATACTTGAAAAGAAAGTCATTTTCGATTTTTTTTACGAGCACTGCTCTTATTTCAGCGAAACTTCGATCGGGAACGCCTTCGAATCGGCGGGGATCGCCGTCGATAAAATCCGCGCCGTATTTGAGGAACAGTACATGTGGGTAGAGGCTTCTTCGAAGCCGGACAAGTTTAAAAACGGTCCCGAGAAAATTCGAAGGAACATGAACGTCTTGATAGAAGAATACCGCGCGGCGGAATTCTCGTTCCGGCGGAAGTGCGAAGACCTTCTTTGCGGCCTTTCGGCCGGAGGCGCGAAAACGGCCGTATGGGGCGCGGGCGCCAAGGGCGTGACATTTTT
>MGFH01000081.1 GCA_001791795.1 Candidatus Wallbacteria bacterium GWC2_49_35 | reverse complement strand
TCAAAATCCAATTTTGAATCGTACCCACCCCGATGTTTTTTCACGGTCTCGCCTGAGCATACATAATAGCGCGATCAGACAGCCTTTATCGCGGCGAGCGCTTTGAGCAGTTCTATCTTTTTGGACGCTATATTTGAAAGTTTCGCGAGGCCGCCGGCGAACGCCGCGAGTTCATCCGCGCCTGAAAGGCTCTCTATATCCGCCAGCAGCGATCTGACCCGGTCGAGCAGTGGACGCTCTTTTGCGCCGCGGAGCTTTTCAATAAGTTCCCCGCCGCCCGCTTTCGCCGACGCCGGCCGCCACGCCCGTCTCAAGGTTAATTTTGGGGCGCTCTTTTGCGGCAGGTCCGGCAATTCTTCGGATATTATTCTATCTTTTTCTATTATTCTGTCTTCTTCAGCCTCTTTTTCTGTGGTTAGTTCCGCCTTCGGCGGAAGCGCGGGGGCGGATCCGGTTTGCCGCGTGAAATTCATTGTGGCGGCGGCATTCGCGTCTTCGTGAATGAGGCCCTTATCCTCGCTGACAGCCGGACCGGGGTCGAAGCCGTCGATATCTACGCCGAATGTTTCGGACAGATCGGCCTCTTCGAGCACGCGGCCGGAGCGCGCGCCCGCTTTTTTAAGCATGTCCTCTGATTTCCTGGCGATCGCGCCGGATATGATATCGCCGATATCGACCTTTCTGAGCGTGAAAAACAGCGACGGGTCTTTGTCGAGCCTGACGCCGACGCCGTAAAGCACGGCCGCCACATGCTTGCACATGTAGGCGAAATCGGGGCAGCTGCATTCGAAGTCTATTTCGCGCGGCGCCGGGAATATGCCTTTTTCGCGCGCGGTGAACAGCGTCGAAAGCTCCATCGGAAAGCGGCCCTCGAGCAGATCGCCCAGCGAATGTATCTTTCCGGCGCATTCGGCCGTCATTGCCTTCCATGTTTGGAATTTCACCGGTTTTATTGAGATTTCAACCTCGTACGGGTCGTAGTCGCTGCCCTGCACGAGCGCCTCTATGCGGCCCGGAAGTATCTTCAGGTCGATCACCGCGCCGTTTCTGACGTACGAGCGGCCGCGCTCGAGCCGGTTGTGGAAATCGGAATAGCTTTCGAGGTTCCGGCACCACTCGATCCCCCACCAGCTCGTTGAGATCGCTTTTCCCGCAATGATCACCGGCGACGCCTCGCGCCCTTTTTTCTTGAGTTTATCGAGCGCCCGCGCTGTCGTTTCTTTATCCGGCTTGTAGGATTTATAGCCCCAGTAATAGCGATCGTAATACGGCATGGCAAAATTCTCCTTGTATTGTATTCGTTTTATTTTTATTTATATAAATTAACTCATTACGGCCCCGGCTGGAAACGCGGCTCAGTCTAATTCTGCGCGTTCCGATGACAGGTCGAATAATTTCATGATCTGCTCGTCGCTCATCTCGGTTATGAACGATTCGGAAATATCCGGTATAACCTCTTTCGACAGTTTTATCTTGTCTTCTATCATCAGGTCGATCTTCTCTTCGAGCGTGCCTTTCGTTATGAACTTATGCACGACCACGTTTTTCGACTGGCCTATGCGGAACGCCCTGTCGGTCGCCTGATTTTCCACCGCCGGATTCCACCATCTGTCGAAATGGACCACATGGCTCGCCGCCGTCAGATTAAGCCCCGTGCCGCCCGCCTTGAGCGAAAGCACCATGAACGGAATGTAATCATCGCCCTGGAAGCGCGCCACTATATCCGCGCGTCGCGCGACCGGCGTTCCGCCGTGCAGGACCAGGCCGCCGCGGCCGAAGACTTCTGACAGAAAATCGGCGAGCGGGCCGGTGATCTCCCGGAATTGAGTGAATACGAGAAGGCGTTCGCGCTTTTCACGGATGGTCTCGCATATTTCGCGAAGGCGGGCGAACTTGCCGCTTTCGCTTTCAGCGTAGCATTTCTGGCCGAGATACTGGTCGGGATGATTGCATATCTGCTTGAACTTCATCAGCGACGAGAGTATGAGCCCCCTTCGCGCGATGCCTTCTTCGGCGTTTTCGAGCGCCTCTTTGATCTCTTTAACGAGCGAGTCGTAAACGGCGGCCTGCTTTTTACTCAGCGCCGAATAGGTTTTCATTTCGATCTTGTCCGGCAGGTCGGATATTATCGATTTATCAGTTTTGAGACGCCTTAATATGAAAGGGCTGGCGGTTTTTTTGAGCCTGGAATAGCCTTCGCCGCGGTCGCTCAGCCGCCTGGTGAACCCGGTAAACTCGTTCAGCGTTCCCAGCAGGCCGCGATTGATGAAATCGAATATCGACCACAGGTCTGACAGCCTGTTTTCGACGGGCGTGCCGGTCAGAGCGACGCGAAAAGCCGCCTTCAGACGCTTTGCCGCCTTAGTCTGTTTGGTGTCCGGATTTTTTATGTTCTGCGCCTCGTCGATGATAAGCGCGTCCCAGTAGATGTCGCGCAGTTTTTCATAACGGTGCAGCATGGCGTAGGTCGTTATAATAAGATCGTTCTCCGCGGCGGCTTTTTCGATATCGTCCATGCCGGCGCCCTTTTCCGCTTTCGCGGACGGATGCAGCACGCGGTATTTCAACGCCGGCGTGAACCGCGCGATCTCGTTCGCCCAGTTGCCGATGAGCGAGGCCGGAACCACGAGCAGATTCTTCGCGCGCGCGGCGGAATTCAGCAGGGCGAGCACCTGCACGGTCTTTCCAAGGCCCATATCGTCGGCAAGGCACGCGCCGAGGCCTAGATTTTTCATTAAATTGAGCCAGTTCAAGCCTTTTTGCTGGTACGGCCGCAGCGCGCCCTGGAAATCTTTTCCGCAATCGGTATTTTCGACCGTTTCCGGCCGCGTCAGTTTTTTTATGGTAGCCGCGAGCCACTCGCCGTTGCTTATTTCGACGGTAACGGTATTTTCGCCAGAACCTTCGCCGCCCGATGCCGCGGCGAACTTATCGGCGGTCAAATTGAGCCTCAACGCTTCAAAAAGCGTTATGCCGCCTTCGCCGCCGGCTGAGCCCGCGGCGCGCTCGAACGCGGCCAGCGCCTGCTTGAGGCGGTTCGCATCCGCCTCGACCCATTTTCCTTTCAGAAGGATCAGACCGTCGCTTTCGCGCGCGAGCCTTCTGAGTTCGTCCGGCGATACGCTCAGGCCGCCTAGCGATATTTCAGGGCTGAAATCGAGCAGGGCGTTAAATCCGACCCGCGACGGCGCGTCGTCGCCGACTTTGATCCTTATTGCCGGCGGGCGCCTGGCTTCCTTCCACCAGTCGGGGATCCGGCACAACACTCCTGATTCCTCGTAAAGCGGAACTTCCTTTAAAAAAGCGTGGGCTTCCTCCGCCGAAAGCGCTATCGGATGAAAAAGCTCGCCCGTTTCGAGCAGCCCGCCTATGAGCCGGCTCTTTTCGGCGGCGCGCGTGACGGCCGATATCAGCTCGAGCAGTTTTTTTTTGTCGCCGCCGAACTCGCTTATCGCGTTTTTGAGCGGCAGGTGTTTAGTCCGGCCGCCTTCGCTGTGTTTTGAATAGGTGGCCATAAACGCGAAAGGTTTTTCGCCTTTTTTGTTTTCCACCATGTGAAAGAATACGCGTCCGGCTGGATGTATCCGCGGGTTGTACGCGGCGAAAAAGCCGTCCGCCCGCCCCCGGTGCGCGCTCATGAGCCGCTGGAAGGCGCCTTCGAACGAGCGCGCGAAACTTTCGAACCAGCTTTCATCGAGATGTTCCGAGCCGTCGAGATACGGCGCCGCTTCTATGATCGCGGCGGGCTCTGCGCTTTCATAGCGCGCGGGCGTTTTCTCGCGGAGCGTTTCCAGATCGGGATTTTTGATCAGCCGCTCGCCCAGAGGCGCGGCGGCGCTAAATAGGAAGCAAAGCGACGGCGAAACGGAAAATCCGCCATGGCGGCCGCTCAATCCAAGCAGCAGCGAGGCCTCGCCGTGGTCTTTCGAGTATAGATCGAAAAGGCGCGCTTCGAAAGCGGCTCTCGCCTGGACGATCTTGTCGCCGGCGGGCCGACGCTCGAGACAGAAACGGCCTTCAGGCTGTATTATGGCTATAAGTTCATTATCGTTTGAATTCATGTAGCATCCGCCGCGTTTTTAAGCGGGCAAACTTTAAACGGTCTATTTCGGTCTATTAACGATGAAATATTATCATATTAGCCCGCAAAGTTCAAGGCATATTTATGTTCGATAGATGGTTTTAATAAATACGGATATAAGATCAATAGGTGGTTTTGGATCTGACATCAGGCCCTCTCTCAGCTTGATCCTGTCGTAGAGTGCGCCGCATGCGAGCCTGAAACCGGAAGTTAAGATGGCGTTTTGGTCTGGTTGCTTTCCGAATATTTCGCGTCCCCGCTTCCGGCGAAGCCGGAACTAACCCAAAAAGAAAAAATTAAAACCGCGGAGTATTTTCGATAATACTGATATTGTTTTATTCCATCAGCTTGAACGCACATACAAAACGGCAATATAATAAGGCAAATCGTCCACGGCTTCGCTTACCAGGCGGGCCGCTGACGCCGGTGCAGCCGGAAGTGAGCGCCAGAAAGCATATTGAAATGAGCGCGATCACAGTTAATGCGTAAATTTTTAATTTCATAATGTAAAAACTCCTTATATCTTAACTTAACCGTCGACCGCTGAAATAATAAAAGATTATCTGATATTTTTCATCTCCATAAATTAAATGATATGCATCAATCATGAATTAAATTGTCTGGCCCTTGAGTTCTTCCATGAGGTCATAGTCGGAATCTTTATGAAGGATCTTATAGCCATGGATCACAGCCGTGGCCGCTATAATACAGTCGATAGTCCGTCTGATGGTTTTTCCTTTTTTTCTGGCGTTACGGTATATAGCGACCGCCTTTTGATAGACTTTGACATTGTCATCCTTGACCATTAAAAAGTATCTAAGAGTATTTTCAATCTTTTCTAATTCTTTGTCGCTTTTTATTCCTTGAAGAACTTCGGTATAAATTAACCCGTTAATAACGATCTTGATTTTAGAATCCATTATTTCATCCAGCAATTTGGTTTCAGGCGTTTTTTTCCATTTAAATAGTCTATCCAGACCGATGAATCGACTATTATCATAAAAACCTGCCTTCGCGCATTTTATCGAGGTCGCCTTCCCATTTTACCTTGCCTCGTAACTTTTTTAGTTCATCTTTGGCTTCGCGCTGGTCGTCGATAACTTCGCTCAAAGAAATAATAAAAACCTTGAAATTTTTTATTTTATTGATTTTTTTTACCATTTCAGGCGGAACGCTGATATGGCCATCAGGAAGGATCGTGCCTTTAAACTCCAATACCATTTATGCCTCCCTATTTTTTATGTTATTATTGAAGTCAACTATAACCGCAGGCCGCCTTAATCAAGCCGGACCGCATCAGTATAATACATTTTTTCAAACTAAATGCAATAAATATTTATCCGTTTCGAGCCTTTTCATAGGCCTTTCGCGCAGGCGAGATTTAAGTAACCATCATTTTGCGTAGTATCCGCCGGTTTTTTTACTCCCCCTGTATTCGATTTTACCTTCTTGCTTCAGCGCCTTTATCTTTTTTTCAACTGTTTTGTCCGGCATTTCTAACCCTTGAGAAATAGCCGGCAGCCGCAATCCTGGATTTATTTTTATATATTCTAAAATTGGATTTATTCCCCCATTTATTCCCCCATTTTCTTCAAAAGCCTCTGCGGCGCGTTCGAATACCGCAGTCACGAAGCCGCCGAATTCGAATCTGATCGGCTTCATGCCGGCTTCTTTCATCGAATTTTGCATGCGGTTGATGCCGGTGCCCATCTTTTCGATATATTTGATGCGCTGCAGAATGTTGGCGATATTTGGATTGCGCAGCATGCTTTTAGCGCCGAACTCCTCGGGCCTGAGGCCTTTGACCGTGCCGAATTCTTCGAGCGCGCAACCCGCTTTTTCAATCTCAGTAATTACTTCACTTCGCTCCTTAAGAATTTTTCCGCAGCTTCCTTATTGGTCTGGTTAAGAATGTTAAGTTTCATGCACTTTTCAACCGCGAACCTGATCAGCGCGCGGACATCGGCAGCGTCACCCGCGGTTGTGCCGGCACCTGCCAACAACAGCTTTACCGACTTATTCAAGATCTTGCGATAGAGGTTGAGGTCCTCGCCGGAATCCACGAATTTAATGACCGTTTCGGCGGTTTCTTTAAGAGATTCGGACGTTTTAGCCGCGGACCTTCCGAACGAGCCGTCCGCGTTCTGAATCATCAACAGGCGCTTCAACTCGTCGCTTCCGTCTACCGCGCCGCGGCCGATGCCTTTTCCTGTCGGAAGCGGCGAGCAGCAGATTTCGTTCAGCCTTATCGACGAAGGAGCTGATTTTTCGCAGCAGATTTTTTCATCGTCGGCGTCTGAATCGTTCAATTCAAATTCAAATTTATCGTGATCGTCATCGACATCTTTCATATTGTTAAATTTCATATTTGAAGAAAAAGCCTTTGTGATGCCGCTTACCGGAGCGGGCGACATATAATGCAAGGCGATGTTGTTCATTATCAAGCCGCCGCTAGGAGCCTGGGCGAGGTCCATTTCCCACTTCGCCGGCATTTCGACCGGAACGACCACCGTTTCTGGCATTCCCGACAGTTTGTTCTCGCGGGTTATCCTGGCGAAGAACGCCGTATGCTTTGACAGCACGCCATATTTCACGGAAATTTCGATAATGCCCGCCGTGACCGAAGGTCTGCGATCGGGATTACAGTCGGGCTCGTACTCTTCGAGCTGCTTTATGCGCTGCATCGCCCACAGGCGCGCGAGCATGCCGCCGTCCTCGGCCTCTTCGGCGTTACGGGTAGCGTATTGCCAGGCGGCGCCGTTCATAGTGCCCTTGACAGCGGCCGCGCCGGAAGGTTTCGAAGCGATCCGCGCCAGCACTGAAAAATCGTCGCCTGAAAACAGCGACTTCGGAAGATCGCCGGCGAGTTCCATGCCGCCCGCGCCGTCCGCGCTCACGCTTATATTTTCGACGCGCGCGCAGCCGATCCTGGAAAAATGCCTCATTATTTTCTCGTCCACCGGCTCGCCCGGATGCACGAACTCGGACGCGCCGCCAGACACTTCGGCGAGCGCGTTTATAAAGTAGGAGTTGACGGCCGTATCGACGCCCACCGTGAAGAAGCGAGAATTGCCGCCGCGCGATTTGACCAGCGATATGATCTCGCTTTCATTGCCGACCTCGCCGTCAGTTATGAGTATCACTATCTTTTCGGAGCCGCGGCACTTTTCGGCAAGCGCGCTTTTGACGGGCTCGAGGATCTCGGTGCCGCCCATCGAGCTCAGGGCGTCGACCCAGCGCGTGGCGGCTTCGAGCGTTGCCTGCGTGTATTCGACGCTCGCCTTCATGAACGGATGCATGCTGCTTTCGAACGCTATTATATTGAAAAAATCTCTTTCAGAAAGGTTCCTGAGGCATATTTTGAGAGCCGTCTTCGCCTCGTCGAGTTTGACGCCCGACATCGAGCCGGAAACGTCGATCAGGAAGATATATTCGCGCGCGGCCTCATCTTCGGCCTCGGGCAGCTCCGGTTTAACGGATATATATGAAAAATACTCGCCGGTGCCGGCCTTGCCGTATAAGAACCTTTCAGGGCGCGTTTTCGGGAATTGCGCGACCAGCACGAAGTCGCGGTCCATCTTGACGCTCTCGCCGGCGAACGAAACTTTTATCCAGCCAAGATCGTCTTCTACGGCGTTTATCGAGTGAGACGGCGAGCTGATGGCCTCCGCGCCGCAGCCGATGTCGAAGGTTATCTCGGCCTCGGCCTTGTACGAAGTGGGGCCGACGGGCGGCGTTATTTTGTCGGCATCGGGAACTCTGTCGTTAGGTGAAACTATTCCGGTGCCTGTCTTTTCAAGATCTTTTTCGCCCGCCGGTATGTAGCGCGGCGCGACCACCATCGGAGTGGAAAGCCTCATCTCGCCGCCGCTGACCTTCATTTCGCAAATATAGCCTATCTCGATATCGACCTGCTCGCCTGCGCCGATCTGGCCGAGCGACATCTGAAAAACATTCGGCCTGTGGCTTTCAAATAGCGCCGCACTGTCGCCTTCGAGGATCGCCTTTCCGTATTCTTTCTTAGCCGTTTCGCGCTCCATTACCGCACCCGCGATCTCGCGCCCCGCCGTTTTCGCGATGAAACGATATACGGATGCGTTATCCGGAAGCGGGAAGGTATAAACGGCTTCGATGTTTTTGGCTATATCGTTCAAATACGACTGCTTAACGGTTATGTCGGCGAACTTGTCGATGACTGCGCCTTTTATTGAAACCGCCTTCAGAGCCATTTTCGGCGACACGTCAGACCCGTTTTTTTCGCCGCGTTCCTTTCCTTTGTTTCTCATGTATATCACTCCTTCGTAATTTTTATTTATTTCTATATCAATTCAAAATTTTTATATTTTGTCGTATTTATTGTTCTCGCTGATCTTATTAATTTCTTATCGATTATATTTATATTTACTGATCTTTTTATCACAATAAGTCTCTTTCGTGTTTATAAGCAGGCGTTTGGCTCCCACCACTTCAAGATCTCGTAATAATTTCATTCTATTATCTACCGTTCCAGCCATTCCGTCAGGATCGCTTTTATTTTATCGGCCGCTTTCCGCTTATCAGGGCTGCTCTTGCCGATATACTGGGTGTCGAGCAGGAACTGGAAGGTCTTGACGGCGAGTTCATCCGATATGGATGTGTGCCTGCCGGAAGAGAAAGTATCGCGCGATCCATCGTCGGCGACGCTGTTCCCGTCTTCAACTTTTTCATATACGATCTCATCCGGCGCCCCGCGGCGGCTTTCGCCTCCGGATTCGCCAGCGGTCCGCCCGCCTTCGAGAAGCTCGACTACGCCGTCCCTGTCGCCAGATTTAACGGTGCTCTCGGCCACTATTTTAAGCGCTTCGCCGCGGCTGATCTCTTTGAACATGATGGATGTGAATAATTTTGAAGTTTCGCGCGAATACTCCTGCCACTTTCTGTTGTGGTATAAAAATCTCGAGAAAACGCCTATTTCGAGCGGCGATATTATGGTGTTGTCGTCGCTGACCTCTTTTATAAGAAGCATGTCGATCTTGTTGTTATCGATCTCGGTAATGAACAGGCGCTTGTTCCAGCGCGCAAATTTGTTGTTGAAAAAATCGGCCGCGTCGAATATGTCTTTTGACCTGTCCCGGAAATCGGCCTTCATCCCTTCAGGCGACGGCGTCTTAAGCGCCACGATAACCTTGAAAATTTTCATATTGATCACCTCACCCTTTTAATATATTAATCTATGTTAGTTAATGTTTTATTATTCTTTATTAACTTTTTTATAAACAATGGCCATTTGCCGCTCAATAAACCAATGCCATCAAGATAATATTCTTATCCCATCCCTATTTTTAATTATATCACCGTTTTATATAAAAATCAAGAACATTTCAAAACATTTACTAATATTTTAAAATGTTATTTTAATATTTTGAGTTTTTTGAGTTTTAAGTGATGAATAAATTAAAAGAGAAGGAGTAAAATGTTGTATTACCAGGTAAAAAACAGCCGGCAAGGAAAAACTATCCGGCAGGCGCCGGTAAAAAGGCAAGACCGCGGCAGCAACCTTCGCCCGCCTTAAAAGTCTGCACGGCAGACTTTTAAGGCGATACAACAAATCAGCGCAGCGTAGCTGCGCTGATTTAATTTCAGGGATAGATGGGGGGTTCATAAGGGGGAAGAAAGGGCTATCAGTCCTTTCTTCCCCCCTTATCCAAACTTAGTGAGAGTGTAGAGTATTATTGTTTATAATTATAATTTAATTATAATTTTTAATTTTTAATTTTTAGTATGTAATTAATTTATAGTTTACAAGCAGCGCTTCCCGTTCAATCTTCCTTAAGTCCAGTGACCTCGAAGACTTCCTGTTGTTTGCTTTTACCGCGCAGCGTTATGGGTTCGAGCGCGCCGTATTTTATTTTATCCGCCACGCATTTCAATACGCTTTCTGATATGAGTATCTGGCCTTTTTTAGCGTGGCTTTCGAGGCGGGCGGCGGTATTGACGGTATCGCCGAGGGCACTGTATTCCTTGTGGCGGTCGGTACCGAGGTTACCGATGAATGCTTCGCCGGTGTTGATGCCTATACCGATCTCGAGCGTCTGGTCGGTCTTATCGCTCCACTTAAGGCTCATTTGTTTAAGTTCGCGCGTCATTTCGAGCGCGGTCCTGACGGCGGCGAGCGGCGCGTCTTCAATATCGATCGGCGCGCCGAATAGCACCATGATGGCGTCGCCAATGAATTTATCAATAGTGCCTTTATTTTTGAAGATAATGGCGGTCATTTTATTGAAATACTCGTTTAGCAGCTGGCTGATCTCCTTCGGGTCCATGTTCTCGGACATGGCGGTAAATCCTCTGATATCGGCGAACATGACGGTGATGACCTTTTTAATGCCGCTATTGGACTGTTCGACCTCGAGCATTGTGATAAATTTAGCAACCTCGGGCGAGACGTATTTATTGAGGACCGACATCAGGATGCGGCTCTCGCGGCTGATCGAGTAATATTTATAAAGCGACACGGCCGCGTACATGGTAAAAATGGAAGCCAGCGCCAGAAAGCAGTTCAGCAGAAGCCCATAGCTGACGAAAGCGATGAAGCATACGAAAAGCAGGGCGACCGCAAGCGCGATAAAAGCGGCGAGGCCGGCGATCGGGCTGACAAGCGAAAAAACCAAAGCAGCGGCGAGCGTAATAAGAAAGCCGCCGGCGAATTCCTGTAAAGGCGGTGGGCGGCGAATGGACGCGCCTTTCAGAAGCGAGTCGATGATGTTAGCGAGAATGATGACGCCGTATTCCTGTTTCTGGCGTTTGAACAGATTGAACGAAAGCGCCGGCACATCCTGAAAATCTCTGTGGACAGGCGAAACAGAACCGACAATGACGGTACGGTCTTTGATCAGGCGCCGGTACAGGGCTTTTTGCGCCTCATCCGCCTCGAGCAGATCGGCTATTGGAATTATGTGAAAGTTATTATGCGTGCCGAAGTAGTTGATAAAGGCGATCGAATTATCGAGTGCGACGGACGAGTGTGGTTGAGTTGAGTCTTTTTCAAAAAAATCGATGCGCTCCTGATCATCCGAGCGTTTCATGGAATAAAGCGCGCTCATAACGGCGGCGGGAAGCGAATTGATTTGAACTGATACGGTTGCGCCGATCGATCTGTCGGCCTGCTGCGTTCCGCCGGCAATAACGGGCCGGTATCTTCTTTTAACGCCGTCGTGGTCGCCGCTGACGCCCCTGAATATATTGACGCAGCCGTATGTGAGGTTAGGCGGCGCGTCCGGCGCGCGCAGCGGCTCGACGTAAATATCGACGGGCTTGGAAAAGTCGAATTCAGTCTTAAAGTATGAGCTGAAGATGATTTCGCGTTTATAGCGTGAGACCGCGCTTAGCAGGTCGCTCTCGTCGGTGCCTTCGCCCCTGAGTTCGAAAATAACGTCGAAAGCGAGCGCCGCCGGCGAATAAAAGCTCATCTGATCGAGCAGGCGCGAGTACAGGGTTTTAGAAAGCACGCCGGTCCTTGTTTTATCGTACTTTTGAAGCGAAGCGTCATCGACGCCGATTATGATGACCCGGTCGTTCTTTTTTTCGGTGCTTCGCAAATTAGTGAAAGCGTCGTACGAAAAATTGATCAGGTAAACGCTTAAATTAGAAAAATAAAGAACGGCGAACACCGCGAACGACAGCGCCGGCAGCAGAAATTTATTGCTTTTAAAAATTTTCATGAAGCGTTCCCTGTACTATTCTGTTTAGAATTTATTTATCGTTGATTATAGGATTATTATCTACTTTACCCTTGTAATAATATTCCTGCTCGACCTTATCGTAAAAATCATAAGGTTTAACTTCGATCTTTTTAGCGCCGGCCTTATCGTAAACCATCTGCTGTCCGGCGGGAACCTCGGTATCCTGGCCTTTGTAATTAACGTTTACTTTACCGTTGACTAAAGCGACAACAAGTTTCGAGTCATCGTTTTCGACCTTGCCCTTTGTCTGGCGTATTGAAACGACGGCGTCATCAGCGGTGATTTCGAGCGAGCTGGTGCGCTGATCGGCGGGCGGCACGAAGAAGGTGAGTATGCCGCTAATGAGGTTGATAACGAAAGTCTTGCTTTCACTCTTGAGCGGCTTGATCTCGCAGCTCGAGCTCTGCTGGCCTGTTTTAGACGCGAACAACATCAGTTCGTAATTATCCTGTTTGTATTTGATGACCGCAAAAGAGCCCTGGCCTTTGACTTCGACGATATCGCCCGCCTTGAGCGGATCGCCGTTTTTAGCCGGTTTCGAATTGATATTAAAAGTGCCCGACGACTCTGATATTACGGCTAACACACCGTCAGCCGGCGTACTGCCGCAGCCCGCGTTAAAAGTAAGAAAACCGCCGGCAACCGCTATGATAAGCACGATCGAGATCACTAGGTTCTTGTTCATGGTA
>MGFH01000080.1 GCA_001791795.1 Candidatus Wallbacteria bacterium GWC2_49_35 | reverse complement strand
GCGAAGCGACGTCGTCGACGAAGAGTTTGATATAATCGTCGAAACCTGATTCGTAAGTTACCACGCCGCCGACCTTTTTGTCGATGAGCGGATAGCGGAGGCTGCCGCAGTAATTTCTGAATATAGCTCCGGAGCCGAGCGTAAGATCGTCTATCATTTCGACGCGCGCCGAGAGCCTGTCGCCGGGCTTGCCGTAGTAGATATAATAAATTTTTCTGATGTAATCGTCGAAGGTGTCCCAGTCCGTTTTTCTCATATTGTTGTTTTCGTCGAAATAAAAGGTGAGATCGTAGGCGAAGCTGATATTGTTATATGAAAAGCGCGGAATGGCTCCTAATTTAGACCACATTTTGCGCGTGCCGTTGTCAGGATTCTGCAGGACGTTCGCGCCGAGGTTTAAATATAAGCCGGGAAACCATTTAAGCCGTGATTCGCTGTTTCCAAGATATTTCGAAAAGAAGCCCGTGTTTTCTTCCTGCGCGGCTTCGTTTTTTGCTTTGTCTTCGTCTTTGGCGTCTTTGAAGGTTTTGGTTTTCGCCGCGGAATTTTTGGCGAGATATGTTTCTTCGACCGGCTCGTAATATTTTGCTTTAGACGAGGCGGTCTTTTTAACGCTCTTTTTAGCGGCCGCGGTCGGTTTTGCCGCTTCGGCGCCGAAGTAACTTTCGCCGCCGTCGCTGCTGATGACCATGCGGGAAGCGAGCGTCGTATTTTTCATGGCCGTTTTTTTGTCCATGATGAAGATCTGTTCTGCTTCGCTTTTTTTGTTGCTGGATTTTTCGGCGAGTTCCGAATATCTGGATTCGTAATAGTTATTGGCGCTTAAGGCCATCGCTTTTACAGGCTTAACGGATGTTTTAACAGCCGCCGCGGATGATTTGACGGCTTTTTTAGTCGCGGTTTTCGTTTTCGCGACAGCTGCCGCTGTTTTTTTTGCCGCCGTTTTAACGGTTTTGGCTTTTTTAGATGAGTAGCCCTTTTTCTTTTTTCCGACTGCAGCCGCGCCGGCCTCGTCGCTCACCGCCATGATGCCGCTGGTGAAAATGAATATCAGGGCCATGATTAAAAACTTGAAAAAGTTTTTATTATTTGCTGTAATCTTTATCATATTCTAACGCTCCGTATCGTAAAATTTACGCCAGCCGCGCTTTTTTATTATCGCGGCTAAATTATGCAACGCTATAGGCGTCATTAACGATATCGGAACTTAAATGATAAAGTTTATGGTTTCAGCGCAAAATATTCCACTTCGGCGTCATATATTTGCCGTCTTTCAATTCTTTGAGCCTGGCTTCCTCGCTCTTTGAAAGGCCTGATTTTACTACCGGCATGGCGAATGTTTCCGCAAATCCCGCGCAAATGGCCTCCGACATTTTTGAAAAGTCAATGCCGTTTCCCGCCGCGGAGGCTATCTCATCCACCGAGCAGACCGATTCCCTTAGTTTTTTAGAGTTGTCTTCGATCATTTCCTCATCCATGTATTTAAGGGTTTCGGGGGGAGTCATGCAAAGAAAGTGCAGTTTCGGGTCGAATTCGAAAAATATCGTGCCGTGCTGGAGGAAACAAGTAGCGGTTTTATTCTGGGCCGAGCCGCAGAATTTTTTATTGTTCACCTTGATCTCCAGAAATGACGGGGAGTCGAAACATATCGCGCTTGCAGGTTTTTCAGCGTACTCGTTTTTGTTTCTGACCGACGGGTGAAGCTCTCCGGTTATAGCGAGTTTCGATAATCCGCACAGTATGGAGTCGGCCACGTATTTATAATTTTCGAGTATGGAATCGGTGTAGAAGCCCGAGCTTTTATGAACGATGACGGAGTATGTCAGGTCCTTGTAATGAAGGACCGCGCGCCCTCCTGTTATGCGGCGGATGGTCTCGAAGTTGTTTTTTTTAATAAAATCGTTGTTGAGCGTGGAATTCTTTTGAAAATAGCCGAAGGTGACCGCCGCCGGCCTGAACGAATAAAATCTTAAAGTAACAGGGAACTCCGGATTTTCGCACGATTCATATTCTTTGAATATAGCGTCGTCCAGGGCCATCTGTTCCGCGCCGCTCGCGTGAATGAACTCGGATCTGTCAATCAGCCTGATCTTCATTATGAAAAAATATCCTCCATAATTTTTTTGTCGCAATTATTATAATCGGCCAAATTTTAAAAATTATGAAACGCTGACGCGCCTTAAAAAATATCTTTAAATGAAACTCCGCGCGCTCCGGTCGATTCGCCCATATATAATTTATGCCAGAGTTCCAGGATGAAAAGGTTGTATAGCTGGAATGAAAAATTCTGCATACCGCTGTGATTGATCTCGATCATATTTTTAATATAAGTCCCGTTGAACGCGGTTTTTACGAATGAATTAGAACCGGTGAGAGCGCGGCACATAAGTTCGCGCAGATCGCCCCTGAACCAGCGGTCTATCGGAGGCATGAAGCCGGTTTTCGGCCTGTGCAGGATGTAAAGCGGCAGGGTGTCATGCATCATCAATTTAAGTATGTTTTTAAGCGACAGATTTTTAATTTTATAATTTACAGGCATTTTCATGGCGAGTTCGATGATCTTGTAGTCGAGGAACGGACTCCTGTTTTCTACAGAATTGGCTATGCACATCCGCTCGTTTTTAACTATGACGCTGTTTTGAAGAGGGTATTTATAATCGCTGAAAAGAACCGAGGAGATCCAGTTCTCAAAATTGCCTTCGTTGAAATCGGTCTCGTATCTTTTTTCCGCGGCAAGTATCGTATTTTTATTTTTTTCGAATCCGGGCAGGAGCGCCCTTAAAGATTCTCCCGAAAAATATGATGTAAATGAAAGATGCCTGTAATTCGGGTCGTAAGTGCAGTATTCGACGAATTTTTTGACCTTTCTGACGCCGTTTTCAAAAAAATTATTCGTGGATGCCGGGAATAATTTTATAATTTTTTCTATGAAGCTCTTTCTGAGAAGTTTCGGCAGTCGTGTATAAACTCCGGCGACCGTTTCCCAGAGGTATCTTTCGTGGCCGCCGAAGAGTTCGTCGGCGCCCTCGCCGTTGAGTATGACCCTCGCGTGCCTTGAAACCACTCTGGCCGATTGGAATGCCGGAAGCACCGATGGGTCCGCGAGCGGCTCATCGAAATATGAGATTATGTCTGGTAAAAGCTCTATTTCGCGTGATTTTAAATTGAAAGCGTGGTGAACGCAGTCGAACATTTCCGCGACCTTCGCGGCGAATTTCAGGTCGGTCTGGCCGTCCTCGTCGAAGCCTATGGCGAATGTCCTTGTCCTCGCGGAGGAGGTCTTGCTCATCAGGGCCGCTATTATCGACGAGTTGATGCCGCCGGAAAGATAGGCCCCTATGTCGGTGTCGGCGTTCATACGGTCTTTGACGGCGTTTTTCAGCGCGGACATAAGCTCGCCGGCGAACGCTGTCGCGCTTCTGCCGTATTCGGGGGAATAGCGGGCCTGCCAGTATGCCTGCTCGTATTTTTCGCCGCCTGCGGAATAGGCGGCGACGTGCGCGGGCATGAATTTATTGATTTTGCGGAATATGGTCGAAGGCGCGCTGATAAAGCCGTATATTAAATATTCGTGCACAGATTCTTCGCGGAGGCTTTTGAACGCCGGTCTTACGGCTAATATAGCCTTGATTTCCGAGGCGAAATATAAAAAATTATCGTCGACGGCCGTAAATAAAGGTTTTACGCCCGTCCGGTCGCGCGCGAGCACGAGCCTTCCCGCGCCGGCGTCGTAAAGCGCCGCGCTGAACGATCCGTTCATTTTCGCGGCGAAGTCGAGGCCGTAAGACTCATAAATATGAGCGATCGCCTCGGTGTCGGACGGCGTTTTTAATTTATGCCCGCGCGCTTCGAGGTCTTTCCATATGTGCGAATAGTTATAGAGCGCGCCGTCGAGGACGATCCAGACGGTATTGTCCTCGTTCGAAGCGGGCTGCTTTCCGGCTTTAATATCGGCGACCGCGAGCTTATTGTGGCCCAGGACGCAGTTCGCGTCGGGGCTTACATAGACTCCGCTTGCGTCCGGCCCGCGATGGGCCATGGCCGAAAGCATTTTTTCCGCCGAAAAGGCGCCGTCTTTAAGGCGTCCCGCTCCGCTCAGATCAAAAATTCCACATATGCCGCACATTCGTTATTCCTTTTTGCATTCAGGCGTTTTGAGCTCTAGTATAGATAATTTAAGGACAATTGTCAAGAGTAAATGTCCTTATGGGTCACAAATTAATTGTCTTACAAATTGTTTTAAATCGTCGTTAAACTTATCATAAATTCAGGGCTGTAATTTTGACAAAACGGGGGCGGTATGGTATAATTAATACATCATTACGAAAAAATAAAAAAAAGGCGGTATTATTAATGAAAATAGCCAGAAACAAACGCTTTTTGAAATTGTCGTTCCTGCTCTCGTTAATGTTTATAACGGGTTTAATGGCGTCCGGTATCGCCGGCGCAGGCCAGCTCGTCACATCCCTCGCCCCGCAGTATCAGGACGTTCCGTTTAAAGCCGAAAACGCCTTTTTTTCCGCGGCGCCCATGATGGACCCGAAAGACGGCAAAAAACCTCTGATGATCGAAGTTACCGATAAATACGAAAAACTCGAAGTGCCCATGCCTAAAGGCTTTAAGATATCAGCTTTCGAAGGCGGCGCCGGCGCGGCCGAGATCATCAGCTACCTTAAAAACTCCCCTGAAATGACCGATTCCGCCAAACTCCGCGTGATCGCCCGCATGAAAAAACTCGCGCTCATCATTAAATCAGGCGACCAGGCGCGCGGCGAATTCTATAAAAAACAGGTGTCCGCGCCTCTTGTTTTATTCGTAAATCTCAATATGGGCACCGGCCCCGCGTGCGCGCCCGTTCCTATGCACCTCGATCTTAAAGACGGCGGCAAATTCTTCTTCAACACCGCTATTTTCATAGAAGACATACCGGAGGCATTCTCCGTCACCGACGCTATCAAAAACGATACGTTCGATTTCGTCGTAGCTCACGAAAATGCACACGGCATAATGTTCGACATGTACGGCCCGGCCATCACTAAAATCGAAAAGAAAAGCAACCTCGGCCATGACGGCCCCGTCGTTTCCGACCGCGGCCTGGCGTTCATCGAAGGCTGGGCGGAAGCGTTCGAAGCGCTGTACGGTCCTACCAATCCGCTGCTGAAATTAAAAGAATCGGAACGTGAACAGTATAGAATTTCCGAATTCCTTTTCACCAGGCAAGACCCCGTCCGCCGCGACAGATACATCTGGCAGAACTATAAAGGCCAGAAGACAGGCGTTCTTAAGAACGGCGTCCAGATACTTTCAACCGAAGGCGCTATAGCCGGTCTTTTCTACGACATGCTCACGTCGAAAGCCATAAAAGATCCTTTCGGCAAAGCCATATCGGTTATGTGCCTGCACCACCCCCTCGATTTCGCCCAGTTCGTAAAAGCATGGGTAAAAGAATTTTCCGAAGATAAAAAGGTCCTTTACAGAATATTCCTCGAAGGCACCAACTACGCTACCGTTTCAAACGAAGCGCGCAAACTCTATTATGACTATTACCAGGCCAAACTGAAATACGTCCAGAAACAGATGGATGAAAAAACATTCTACACGGTTAAAGCGAAATGGACCACATATAAAGAAAGCCTCTTCGCCGAAATAATGAAATCGGACAACCTTACCACGAACGTCAGCCCCGACCTCTGGGTCGAAGTTAAAGGCTTTAAAACATTAAGCCTGCAGGGGCTTCTTTCAAAGGTCCTCGGCATGAAACGCCCCTACCTGAATATGGCGAGCGTCACCGCCGGCCAGATCAAACAGATCCAGGAACTCGGTCTGCTCAAGAATTTCGCCGACGAAGATATCCAGCAGTTCGTCAAAACGCGCGAACAGATGGGCGTAATGCCTTATAAGACCGGCACCGAGGCCATCCGCGAGATACTCGGAAAAGACAAGGCCAATAAGGTTATAAAAGAAAATAACATCACCGACGTTAAGTAATACCCGAATAAGCGCGGTATTTTTTCTGATGAGGGGAAAGAAAGGGTTATTAACCCTCTCTTTCC
>MGFH01000079.1 GCA_001791795.1 Candidatus Wallbacteria bacterium GWC2_49_35 | reverse complement strand
GGTGTTTATCGTGACGGAAATGCCCACTGCGTCGTGCGCCGCCGTGATATGATGAAGGCGCGGTTTCAGTTTTATAAGTTCTTCGCAATAGACGCCGCATTCATATCCCGAGGCCTTCAGGGCGCCCGCCAGAAAAGGCAGCGATGCGCGGATCTGCGCGAATATCTCAGTAGTGAGGCATTCGCTGCCGACTGCCGGCTCTATAAGCGCGACTCTTTTTATTTTCATGGTTCACCAACGTTGGGGCGATATAACGATATTGTTTTTTACTTTATGGCGCGGCGTCCGCCCGCCCTTATCACCGTAAGATTACCAAAGTAATCGACGGTCGCCGACACGGCGTATCCGGCTGCACTGTTTTTATTGAGCAGGTGAATCAACCCGGAAATATTCAGCGGCTCGCCCGCGCTCAGAAAATTGCCGGCGGGTGAAGGCGAAACGGCGAAATGATCCATTCCGCCAAAATCGTAATTTATTTTTTCAAGATAGCTGCGGACCTTCCCGCCTATAGAAGCGATGTCGTCGTAATCGAAAAAACCGTAAGGGACCTTAAAGCGGCCGATGGAAGCGACGAATCCTTCGGGTTCGAAGTTCTCGCGGATCAGATCGTTTTCATAATAATAATCGCGCGAGCAGCATAGCAGCGAGGCGGCCGCCTCGCAAAGCGGAGCGTTGAAAAAAGAAGGCGCCAGGAACCGGGTGTAGGAATCGATGTTGAAATATTCGAACGGCGCCGAAACCGAAGCGGCCGCGGCTATAGCGAGCGATCCCGCTTCCATGCTTAAAAGCATCGAACCGAGCGCATCGGCGAAAGGCGAGGCGGGCGAGGTGAAGATAGCGTTTTCTCCACGCCAGCCGGCGTTTATAGAAAGATTTGACATGACGATATTCGGCAGAAGTTTTATGACGGAACTCGCCATCAGCGGAGGATAGAACTCATCGTTTTCATCGATGGCGGCGGCCCATTCCCGGAATTCCGCCAGCCGCGCGTTAGCGGGGCCGACCGCGCAGAACAGGCCGATGCCGTCTCCGTCGATACGTCTTAATTTTTCTATGTAGTCCTTCACCGCGGCGAACAAAAGAATAGAAGAGCGTTCGAAATATTTCTTGTTTTTAGGCTTTATGTCGAATGAATCGAGGAGGCCGGCCACGGCCGGATCACTTATTTTACCGTGGCGGACGAGGCCGAAAGATTCTATTTCAAGGGGCTCTTCGCGGTAAAACGGCACTCCGCGCGCCAGCAGGTCCATATTTTCGGAATGGACCGCCGAACGCGCGGTGATAGATGAAGAACTTAAGATCAGATTGCCTGAAAAATCCATATCAATATTCTATTTCCTGAATGTCTGGCCCGGTTTGTACTTGCTTCGCCCCGTTTTCTTTTTGTTTTCATCACGGTCGTTGAGTTTCGATCTTTCAGAATATTCGTACTTTTTTTTCAGATTGAAAAGTTCGTCGTAAATTCTGTCGAGATCGCCCTTTTTAATTTTATTTTTCGAGTAGGTGAAGTTCGAAAGCGCGAAGCCGACGTTGCCGAGATTGTATACGGTTTCTTTTGCGTCGTATTTGGCGGTGGCCACCGACTGAAGCAGATTTACTATAGATGTGTCGAGCCTTTTGATGATAGAGGTCATGACTATTCCGCGCGCGAGGTCATCCTGGTCGGCGTCTACGCCGATTATCATTTTTCTGTTGATGCGGGCCGCTTCTATGGCGCCGAGTCCCGATCCGCCGGCGGCGGCGAATATTATGTCTACTCCGTTTTTATACATCGAATCGGCTATTTCAAATCCGGCTTTCTGGTTGGAGTAGCCGTCGTTGCCCTTCGATATGTATTTAACTTTTATTTCAGCCTTTTTGTTATGTTTTTTAACGCCTTCGGCGAAGCCTTTTTCGAAGTCGAATATGATCCCGGTTTCGCGGCCGCCGATGAACCCGACCTTATTTCCGGCCGTTAAAATGCCCGCGACGGCTCCAGCGAGCACGCCAGCTTCCTTGTTGTCGAAAAGGACCGATTTAACGTTTTTCTTATTCGATTTTCCGTCTATAACTATGAAGTTTTTGTTAGGGAAATCGTCCGCTATTTTATCGAAGGCGTCGGCGTAATAAGAGCCTATGCCCACTATATATTCGTGGCCGCGCATCGCGGCGAACTTTATGTACTCATGGACGTAATCGTCGGAATAAGGATAAACTCTGGCGATCTTCAGATCGGGAAATAGCGACGCGGAGACCTGTATGCCTTTTTCGCACATCTGGATGAAAGGATCGAGTGAACTTCCGACCGGCATGAAGAAGATGACGCTGACCGGGGAATCAGACAAAATTTCAGCGGCTTTAAGCGCGTCGGTGGGAAACGAGAACGATAACGCCATGGCTAACAATAAAGTGAGAAAAACCTTTTTCATTGAACTATCCCGTCCTTTTTAATTTTATATGTTGGATTTTTTGAAACTTCAAAAGTATGATATCATAATAATACGGGAGAATACAAGAAATTATTATCAAGTTATTTTATGGTTCCACTTCAATAATATTGAAAAGTGATTATAAAAATGATATAATTAAAAAGTTATGAATATGAAAGCTTTTGTAATAAGGACCGACACCTCGATACCGCCGTTCAACGACCATTGCGGCGATATTTTAATTTTGAACGAAAAACTCCGTGACTACCAATCGCGCGTTCTGACCGAAGCGGGATTCGACTGCAAGTTCGTAACGCGCCCGGAACTGAAAACTGAAAATACAGCGGGCGCGCTTATCTTCGACGACGATATATTTTTCACGCCTGAATTTTTAAACGAATTTATCGCCCGCTCGTTGAAAAACGCTCACGAAACTTCGCGCGCCGCTCTCGAAAAAACCCTGTTTACAAAGCAGATCGCTATACTTCAAAACCTGGGGGAAAACGAATCGATAATCGAATATCCGCTCTATTTTTCGAAGAGCGCCGGCTTCGACCCTTCACGCGCCGCAAACGTCATAATCAATCCCGACGAATTTTTCGAATCGGGCCATTTTCCCGATCATATGATAGGAAAAGACCATTTCAAATTTGCGGTCACCTCGCGCGCCATCGTGCGAGTTTGCGAGCCCATACATATCGCCATGGTCAATATGGCGGCTAATTTTGCCAGGCTCGCCCGGTTCCGCAAACTCGGCATTGCCGCTAAACTCGGCGTTTTATTCAGGGCGCGCTCCATAAACGAATCCAGGATACTCTCGGCCCTTTCTATTATCGAGCGAGGCGCGAAAGTACATCCTACGGCTGTTGTCGAAGGCAGCGTAATAAAGGCCGGCGCTATCGTCGGAGCTTACGCGGTCGTCAGGTTTTCGGTGGTCGGAAGCGGGGCTTATATCGACGACCATTCGGCCGTCAAGTTCAGCGTTGTCGGCGAAAAAGCCTATATAGCCAACAATAACGTCATTTTCTTCTCGGTGGTCTACCCTCGCGCTTTCCTTATAAGCGGCCCTTACCAGTTCTCTTGCTTCGGCTACGATTCGGCGGTCATGAACTCCATACCTTCCGATTACCGCCTCGACGGCAAGACCATATCCGTCATGTGCTCCGGCGGGGTAAAAGACACCGGGCTTCGTTTCGCGGGTTCCATCATCGGCCACAGGGCCAGGATAGCGGCCGGGCTCATAATCGCGCCGGGCAGGATGATACCCAACGACGTCACGCTCTATCCCGATCCGGCGATGGTCGTGAATAAAGTGCCGCCGGAAGCCGGCGAAAAAAAAGGCGCGTGGTTTCTTATCGGCGGTAAATTAACCGATAAAATATAAGATGCGGGCGATGGTAATATTATGAAAATAGTCAGAAGAAGAGTTGTAATCACCGGCACGGGACTCGTCACGCCGCTGGGAGTGGGCGCGGCCGAAACTTTTGCCGCGCTGTGCGCCGGCAAAAACGCCATAGGCGAGCTTCCCGAATTCAAAAAGGCGGGCTTCGCAGTCTACATCGGAGCCGAAGTAAAACGCGCCGCCGAACTGATGGAAAAATATCCGGACGCGCGCAGATACGAGTCACGCAAGCTCGCATTTATATTGAGCGCACTCGACGAAGCGCTGGCGCAGGCCGGGCCGATAGATTTCAATAACGCATCCTGCGGTCTTTTTTTTGGTATCGAGACCAGCAGGATATCCTTCGAAAAGGCCTTCGAGATCTTCAAACTTTCGTCGGGCCCCGATTTCAAAGTCGATTATAAACTTTTCGGACGCAACTGCCTTCAATTATTGAATAAAGAAGAAATACACAATAAATTTCCGTTCTTTATCCCGGGCTATATATCCCGCCGGCATAATATCAAAGGCCCGCTCATGGCGACCTCGAACGCCTGTGCGTCGTCCAACTACTCTATAGGCGAGGCATTCCGGCGCATCCGCTCGGGCGAAATCGACATGGCCGTTACCGGGTCCTGCGACGAGATGATCGACGCCTATATCCTTACAGGATTCAGCCTGCTGGGAGCGCTTTCGCCTAACAACGAAAATCCTTCATGCGCTTCGCGGCCCTTCGACCTTAACCGCGACGGTTTCGTGCTGGGCGAAGGCGGGGCCGTCCTCGTCCTGGAGGAACTCGGGCGCGCGCTCGCCCGCGGGGCGAACATTATCTGTGAAATTTCCGGATATGCCTCGACCTCCGACGCCGAAAAGATAACAGCCTGCCGCCCCGACGGCGGAATGCTCAAACTCGCCATGCAGCGCGCGATAACAGATGCCGGCCTCGAAGCGGCCGATATAAATTACGTTAACGCCCACGCCACCTCGACGCGGCTCAACGACGCCGGCGAAACGCGCGCCATTAAATCCCTTTTCGGCGAGCACGTTAAAAACATAGTCGTCGGCGCGACCAAGTCCATGATCGGACACTCCGTCGCCGCCGCCGGCGCGATCGAGGCCGTGGTCACCGCGATGAGCATCAAAAACGAAATATGCCATCCCACCATTAACCTTGAAACGCCCGATCCGGTGTGCGACCTCGACTACTGCCCCGGCGAGGCCCGCCGCATGGCCATCTTCGGCGCAGTTTCCAACTCGTGCGGCTTTTCGGGCGGAAACAGCTGCGTCGTATTTAATAAATATGGAGAGCGAAATGAGTAAAAAAGCATACGTGCATTCGACCAAACATCCGTGCACCGAAAACGCCATGAATATGAACGCCATAAAGAGATGGTACGCCGCTAACGGCTGGCAGATCACGGCGGCCCCCGCCGACGCCGATATCATAATCGTTTCCACCTGCGGATTTTCAAAGGAACAGGAAGACTACGAGATCGGCGTTATCGAAAAATTCGGACGTGAAAAAAAAGACGGCTGCGAACTCATCGTGACCGGATGCCTGCCCGCGATCAATAAAGATCGCCTGCAAAGCGTGTTCCAGGGCCGAACCGTGCCCACATCCAAACTGGAAAATTTTAACGACATAATGAATTTCACCTCGAAGATTGAAAATTTCGAGACGCATTTCGTCACCGAGAACGAATATAACACCGATCCTAAGATCAGCAGATTCTTCCGCGCCAGAAAGTTTTTCGAAAAATTCAGCTTCCTGCCCTTCGTTTCGGTCCCCAAAATTCTATACACCGTTCCGTCTGAAAAATGGTACTGCGTGCGCGCCGCGATGGGATGCACCGGCAACTGCTCATACTGCGCCATTAAGAACGCACACGGTCCCATCAAGAGCGATCCCCTTAAAACCATAGTTGCGCAGGCTAAAAAGGGCATCGAAATCGGCTACCGCGAGATAGCGCTCACAGGCGAAGACCTCGGCGGATACGGCGTCGATCTGAAAACCGACCTGTCAGAACTTCTGAACGAACTTGTCTGCCTGCCGGGCAATTTCAAAATAAATCTCCGCTTTATCGATCCGTACTGGCTCCACAAACTCAGGGACAAACTAGTTCCTTCTTTTAAAACCGGCAAGATCAAAGCGTTCTGCGCGCCCGCGCAGTCGGGGTCGAACCGCATCCTTAAATCGATGAACCGCCGCTATACATTCGAACAGATAAAAGAAACCGTCAATTACATCATCGAAAAAACCGGCGTTGAAATGATCAGCACCAATATCATAGTCGGCTTTCCCGGCGAGACCGAGGAAGATTTCTACCAGTCGATGCGCCTCGTCGACGAAGTGAAGCACGAAATGTACATGGTGTTCAAATATGAACGACGCCCCGACACGAAGGCCGCCGCGTTCGAAAATCACGTGCCGCAGGACGAAATCGACAGACGCTACGATATCATGCACCGAGCGGTGGTCAGAAAGCACCTTAAAAATCTCATATTCGGCGTTAAATAATTCTTAATGAAAAGGAACCAGCCGCCATGCTTTTCCATATATTGAACTCGGCACACCCGTGCACCGAACTCGTTCTGGATATGACCCAGATAACCCGCTACCTCGATTCGGCCGGCCACGCCCGGACTGAAAATATCGAATCCGCCGACGCTATTCTCGTTTCAACCTGCGCGTTCAACCTTGAATACGAGAACGACGCCGTCGCCAATATCGAAAAGGCCAGAAAAGCCGCCAAACCTGGCGCTAAAGTGATCGTTTGCGGATGCTTTTCGAAGATCAATCCCGCGCTTTTCAACTCCATCGAAGGCGTTACCGCGCTGCCGCCTTCCGAAATGAATAATATCGAAAAATTATTTCCGTCGGATACTCCAATAAACTCCATCAGCGCTAACATTATCACCGGTTCTGAATATCGCGAAAATAAAATGTTTATGGCCGGCATACGCCTGAAAAAAATATTCGCCGCCGCCAGATTTTTACCATTTGTCAGAATCCCCGATTTTCTCGACACCGTGCCGATGCCAGACTGGTACATGATCAGGGGCGCCAGCGGCTGCCTCGGCGAATGCTCTTACTGCGCCATCAAACGCGCGCGCGGCAACATTAAAAGCGTTCCGCCTGAATTTATAATTGCTCAGGTCAAAGACGCCGTTTCCAAAGGCTTTTCCGAAATATCCTTCGCAGGCGACGATATGGGCTGCTATGGCGCCGACAGCGGCTCGAGCCTGCCCGAACTTCTTAACGAAGTGTTTAAAGTGCCCGGCGATTTCCGCGTCAATATCCGCTTTATCGAGCCCGTTTGGCTTATCAGACATTTAGACGCGCTCGTGCCGATCTTTAAAACAGGCCGCGTGACATCTTTCTGCGCGCCGCTGCAGTCGGGGTCGCAAAAAATACTCGACGCCATGCGACGCCGTTATAAAATCAGCGACGCCGTCGCCGCTATCAACTACGTGATCCGCGAAACCAAAGTTAAAAGCGTCAGCTCCATCGTCATGGTCGGCTTTCCCGGCGAAACGCGCGAAGAGTTCATCAAATCATACGAACTCATCAGCCGCGCCGATATCGCGCTCTACCAGGCGCTCAAATACGAAGGCCGGCCCGGCACGCCCAGCGAAAAACTCGAAAATAAAGTCGGCGAAGATATAAAAACAGCCCGCCAGAAAAGATTCTGGCAGAAGATGAAGCTGATGCGGTTTCTGGGCATGAGCGAAAAGGCCGCCGAGGCGATAACGCGCCTCAAATTCGGCGGGATCGTTTGATTTGATAATAAAGAAAAACGGAGTGGTTATGTACAAAAAAAACGCGCGGAAAGGCCTGTCGGCTCCAGTGATGACGATGGCGATCATGTTGTTTGCGTTTTCACTCCTGTTAATATATCAAGATTTTTTCGTGACGCCGCTGCCTTTAATCAACGGCCTGAAAATAGTCAAGGTAAAAGACGCGCTGGCCGCCAGCTACAAAAAAACGGCGCAGGCTGGCAGCGAGACGATATGCTGGTATTTCAACGGCGTCGAGCAGCGCGCGTTGAAAGGCAGCCGTTCAATCAAGGTACCGGCTGCGTTTGATCGTACCGTCGAGGTGGAATGCGTCGTCAGGCTGAACGAAGGCACCGCCGCCGCGAAAGAGTACCGGAGCAAAAAATACAGATATTTCTCGAATAAACTCGATTCGAGTTCGCCGTCAAATTATTCTCCGCTCACCACCTACGAAATACAGATTGCCGCCGCGAAAAAAGCCGGCAAAACATTTGCCGACTGGAGTGAAACAGCGGAGAGCGAAACGGTTGTTCCGCCCTTGAAAGTGAGGCGCTCGGCCGGCGCTGAAGAATTCCTGTCGGCTATTGAAAAAGCCAATAAAGCCGATGAATCCGGCGCGATTCCGTATGAAGCCGCGTCAGTTTATACCGCGGGTTCTCAGGCTTCGGCGCCGGAAACGCCACCGGCCGGAAACGTCACGCCGCAGGGCGTGGCCGCGGCCGAAAGTGCGGCTCAGCCCGCCGGCGAAACACCTCCGCCCCTGGAAACCGCTGCCGTCGCTGTCAGCGAAGATCAAAATAAGATCGCAAAGCAGCCTGAAAATCTGTTCGGGAAAAAAGTGGAATATTTTAAGAGCAAAAGCAGCGCGCCGCCTGCCGTCCCCGGCTCGATCATGACCACCGCGACCGGTACGGTCGAGGTCCAGGCGGTTTCGTCAGTCACTACCGTCGATTCGACCTCATTCAGCCAGAGCGAAAAAGAAGGTTCAACGACCATGGCGCAGGCTATAGAGAACAGAGATTACGTTTATCTTCAGTATCTGATAACGTCCGGACGAAAAGTTAATACCACCGATTCTAAAGGCCGAACTTCCCTTCACTCCGCGGTTTCAGATACGTCGGATGCGGCTCGTAATTTCATGACATTTTTACTTCGGAATAATGCTGAAATAAGGAGGCGTGACATTGATGGAAAGACTCCGCTTCATATTGCCGTGGCGAAGAAAAATACGGCGGCGGTTTCAGCTTTGCTGGAATACGAAAAGTCTCTGCCGCCGGCCGGCACCAGTTCTGAAGAGGTCCGAAAAAACAGGCTCGTGAATTTGACCGACAACCGCGGCCAGACTCCGCTGCACGCGGCAGCGGCCTATGACGCAGGAGACGCGGCGTCCATTCTGATCGATAACGGCGCCGAAGTAAACGCGGGCGATTCGAATAAATCTACTCCGCTTCACTATGCGGTTTTGAATAAAGCGAAAAACGCGATCGCGATCCTGATCGCAGCCGGAGCCGATATTAACGCCAGAGACAAGTTCGAACAGACTCCGCTTAACTTCGCTGATAATGAAATAATGGTCTTGATCAGACCGAAGACGGCAGCAGAATCTAAGACTACGAAAAAAATCTCGACGGATAAACCCGGGGGGCCATCCATACCCCGGACTACCAGCGAAAATTCAATAAAAAAGGCCGGAAAATAAAAGGCATAAATTATTAATCAGGCGGCCGCTAGATCTTTTTTTCAAGTCTGTCTTCAACGATCCTTCGCGCCTTCTTTTTTTTGTCCGAAATTCCGCAGACTTTTTGTACCTTAACCTCACCCGGTTTTTCGTGGATTTTTTCGGTTATTTTGATTCCCATTTTTTCTAGTGACTTTACGACTTTTTCGTAGTCGTCGCTAAATTCGGACTGGACCTCTGTATCACGCGTTTCCTGATTTTTCGAAGATTCTTCGGCGAGGCGGCCCGGCTCAACCTCGCGGACTACTTCGGTCTTGACCGTTTTTTTATCCGGTGAAACCATAATCTCGATGTGATAATCTTTCATCTTCGGTTTGTGAATGTAAGTTTTCCTTTCATTGATAAGTACCATTTCGAAATTTTCATCCGCTTCGTAGCCGAGCTCTTCAAATGCTTTTATTAATGCTCTGATGTATGAATCTTTCTCCCATTGCGCCGAATCTTCCTTAACTGCGGAAATTATCTTAAGTTTCAGAGAGTCCATATCGACAGGGCCGCCGGAAGGTATCATTTTTTCAAGCTCTGAGGCGAGTTTCATGGCGTTCGGCGTTTCAAGGCATTCGAGCTGCTTTTGGATTTCGAACAGGTCGTTCTTGGGTTCGATGCGGCGTCGCTCTTTCAGCAGTATTTCTTCGCAGAATATGACGAAGTCGTCGTATCGCAGCTGGCGAATGTCGCCGTCCGGTTCGGTTTTTATGTCGTCGAATCTTTTCAATATGTCGGCATATTCGTTGCAGTCTTCTATAAAAACAAGTTCCGAGAGTAGAACGTTTATTCTGTCGACCACATTGACTTCTATTTCGCTTGTATTGTGATCGCGGGGGACGCGGCAAATATCTTCTATCTTTATGACTTGCTTGATTTTATCGGCTATGGAATTGTCTATCAACTGCGTATCGATTATTTCGACGCACCTTATACTGAGGATACCAATGGCCTGTTCCATCGCGGCATTTTTTTCTTCTATGTCACTCAGTCTCCCGATATCTATTTTATCGATTTCAGAAGCTGGAATGCGTTCGATTTTTAATGCATGCGCATCATTTATCAGTTGTGTGATTTCCATTGTCGCTAATGGGATTGCCGACATGTTTTCGATGATTTCACTCCGGACTTTTCCAATTTCAGCGCTTCGCGCCTCCAGTTCCGCAATTTTATTAAGTTTCAAATATGCCAGGGCGCGCTCGCAGGCTTTTACATTTTCCGCGATTTCTCTGGCCCTGCATAATTTAATGCCGGTTTCGAGAACGTTCTTATCCACTGAAATTGAACATTTCAATTCGTTAAATTCGTCTGTCAGCTTCTGGAGTATTAACCCGACTTTTTTCATTTCCGGATATTTTTCCAGAGCCATCCTGGAGTATTTTGTATTTTTTGTTTTGATCGCCGATTCGATTTCATCGAATTCATTCAGGAAATTTTCCAGTCTTTTTTTAACGACGCGGTCCCTGAATGCGTTCGTCAGAAGCGCGGCTGAAAAGGCCACGCAGCCGCCAATGGCGAGTATCGGAAGCACTGAAGCGGCTATGGCCGCCGCTTTGACCGCGGTCTGGGCGCCGGATACCGTGTCGGTTGAAACGGCCGGCGATATGGATGTGATACTTGGAAAAGAAGAGGCTGTGATGGATGTTCCTTTGGCCATTGGAGCGAATTCCATCTGGCTGCCCGATACGAAATAGGGGTTGGCTAATTTAACGGTATCGACGGCGTTGGACAAGTCGACTGAAGTGTTGACTTTAGTGGTCACGTTGATCGCATCGCTTGTGTTTATGACATTTTTGACATCTACAGTTTTGGTTGTTTGTTGTGCAAAAGTTTTAATGATTTCACTTGTTTTTGCGAGTTCTGTTTTGGCGCCCACTATGTGATAGTGGCAATCATGTTGCTTTAAACAACAATTGTAACCATAGATCGTAAAAGAATTTAAGTCAGCATAGTATTCGGGACCTAAATAGTGATGGCCTGGCAAATAAGATTCAATGCAGGATATAACTTTCATTGATATTCTCCGTTTTTTTGTTCAGTATTATTTTGATCCGTCATTGGATGGAGCCGGAAGATCACCGAAAGTAGTTATGGTTTCATTTGTGTTTTGCTTTGTGGTGGTATGTGTTTTGCTTGTTACATTCTGCGCGTGTTCAGTTTTATATTGGGTCTGGCCCTTCGTTAATGTTGTAGTGATATTCACTTCCGGTGGTATTCTGAATACATCAACAACTTTATTTTCGACCGAAATTCGTTCAGAATTTCGGTCGATTTCATCACTTATAAATTCAACGCCCACTGATTTGTGGCCATAATGGCTTGACGGTCGAATCACCCATCGATATCTACGGGTTATATTTTTGTTGTTATATGCGGTTTTAGTTATATTTTTGATGCTCGCAGTCGTCTCGGTCCTTGTCGTCGTTATGGTTTCAGGCGTGGTAGCCGTCGTCGTGTATTTATCTTTTATTGTATCGGTGGCGGTCGTGGTGGTCGTCTGCCTGGTCGCGCGGCGTATTTCTATTGCGCCGTTATACATCTGAAGCGCTGTGTAGCCCTCGCGGTTCTTTAACTTCGGGTCGGCGCCCGCGTCGATAAGTATCTTGATCAGGCGTTCGTCCGCGGCGGAGGAGGCCACCATCAGCGCGGTGTTGTAATCGATGTTGTGGTGGTTGACGTTGGCGCCGTGGCTGATGAGTTTTGATACTGCCCAGACATCGCCGACCGCCGCCGCTATTATGAGCGGGCTGTTGCGGTATTTGTCGCCCGCGTCGATAAATTGCGTCTTGTCGATGAGCATTTCCGTAATCTTCGAATTGCGGGCGCGTATGGAAAATATCAGCGCGTTGGCCGCGTCTTCTTCGTCGCAGGCTTCGATTTTGCAGCCCATGTTAATAAGCATCCTTGCGATCTCGAAACCGTTGTTGCCGGCCGCTATCATCAGCGGAGTAAAGCCTCTGCCGGTCGCCGTATTAAAGTCCGCGCCCCTGGAAAGCAGATATTCGAAGATGCGCGCGTCCGAGACATAGGCGGCCATGGCGAGTGCCGTAAATCCCTGAGAGTCGCGGGCTTCGATTGTCGCTCCTGCTTCGACGACGGTCTTCACCATATCGAGGTTTTTAGCCATGACGGCTATGATGAGCGGTGTCAGGCCCTGCGGGTCGGCGAAGTTGACGTCCGCGCCATGCGCGCATAGCATTTTTACGATGCCGGCTTTGCCAGCCGCACACGCCGCGGTGAGAGCAGTCGCGGTGATCGGCGCTTCCCCCTCTCCGCCTTCGGCCAGCGGCGGAAGCAGTATTTTTCCTGCGATGTTAGGGTTCGCGCCGCGGTCCAGCAGGAGTTTTACGATCTTTTCGTTCCCTTTCTGCGCCGCGAAGAACAGCGCCGGAAATCCGTTGCGGTCGGTGACGTTGACGAATTGCGGTCGGGAGTGCAGCAGGAGCTTTACAAGATCGTATTCGTCCCTGTCGGCGGCGACGATGAGTTCTTGCCGTCCGGCGTTGTATTTGACGTTTTCGGTTCCCGGGTCCACGAGATAGCGCCACGCGTAGCGGTCGAGGCGCATCGTATTCAAGTCGAAATACGGCATGAGAAGGTAAACCCAGGTGAAGATCGTCACCAGAATATAAACGGCGGCCGTTATCATCGCGGGAACCCTGTTTACGTCGCGCTTTCTTTCGACGACGGCGCATTTGTTGACATATTCGCAGGAGGACATGTGGTCACCTCCGAAGTACATGTATATGTAATCGAATATCCCGCCCGCGTAAAATGCCATTAAAAACATCGCCGATCCGATATTTGTGTACGACGATGGGAAAGCCGGGTCGAATAAGAATCTGTAAACCGTAAAGGCGGCGCAGCCGTATATATAGTACATGGCGAACCTTGAAAGCGCCCTGAAAAAAGAACGTACAAGCGACATTCCGTTCCCGTCCGGGCCCGCCGCGGCGATGCCGAAATTCATCTTGCCGGGCGTGGCGAAGAGGAAATATTCGACGATCGGAATATATACCAGCAGGAGAATGAAAAAGAAACGGTTGTGAAGCGATTCTATAAAAGCCAACGGCACCGGGCCGGCGGAGCCCGCCACGGTCAGCGTGACCGAAAACAGGAACGTCAGCATGGCGAAGCCCATATCGTAGAGCGTCGCGTAAAATCTCGCGGCCGGCTGCGCCGCGTCGGTTCCGACGAACGGCCTGGATGCGCGTCCGTGCGTTATGCCCGGCGGCTCTGGCGGCGGCTCGAGGATCTCGGGAGGGATTTCACTGACGTCGACGTAATTGTCGCGGCTGTAAAAAGCGTTCAATGCGTCCTGCTGAGAAGGTATTTTTCCGTCGAGCAGCTTTTTGAAGGTTATCATCTTTTCGTAAAAAGGCCTGGAATGCTCGATCTCGGCGTTGCGCGCGATGGCGGTGACCAGTATCCAGTCCTCGTCGGTGAACATTTCTTTGTAGTTCTTGATTTCGTTTTTCTCGTCGAGCTCGATGAATCTGCTTTTGAGCCCGGCCGCGGCCGAGTCGAAATCCTTCTTTTTTACCAGGTCGAGCCCCGTTATCTTCGAGGCCCATATGAGCTCGGAAACCGTGTGTTCTTCGCAGGCCGCCACTTTGCGCGCCGGCTTGAGAATCTGTTCGCGCCTGCCGTCGTCGGACGGCGAGAGCACGTAATAATTATCGAAGGCGTCGCGGACCCTTTCGGCGAGAGCGCGCCTGTACTCTTCGCTGAAGTGGGCGAGGACGGCGGACGAGTGATCTTCGGGCGAGTCGAAGCCGGAACAAGTCTCGACGATGCCCTCGTAAAGTTCGTAGACCGAAGAGTCGCCGCAGAGCCTGGAATATTTCTTTATTATGCCGAGCCGGAAGACGTCGCGCATAAAATTTTTATCTTCGGGGGAAGCCGAATTTTTGATTATCTTCGACGCCAGCTCCAGCAGATATTCCCGTGAAATGAGCCTTCCGCGGAAGACGAACGGATATTCGCCATCGGCCCGGCAGAAAAATTCGAACAGCTTTTCTTCGGGGCTGTCTTTCGAGTTTTCGACAATGTCCTCTATCATCGCGAGCATTTCTTTGTCGCCGAGTTCTCTGGCTATCCAGTCCCTTAGCGCGCCCGACTCGAAGTCCTTCACGGCCTCCTCCCAGCTTTTAGCCATGGGCAGGCTCATCTCGCGAAGCTCGAAATAGTCCTTTCCGGCGAACCTGTAGGGGTGCAGCGCCCTGGCGGAGGAGATCCCGTCGGAGGCGTCGCCGAAAAACACGGCGATGTCTTTCGAGCCCGAAAGCCAGGCAGTGATTTCCTTGTGGCCCCAGCGTTTCTTCGGATTTCTCGTCAGCAGCCCCATGATCGGAAGCGTGAATTCGCTCTTCAGCTTGCCGACGCCCGGAACCGCCCTGGTGGCCAGCGTGAACATGACGACCTTGTCGGCGGTGCCGTCGAACGGGTTCTTGCCGATGACCATTTCGAGAAGTATCATGCCGAGCGACCAGTAATCGGTGCTTTTCGATATTATCCCGGCCATGGATTCGGGAGACGCGTACAAGACCGTCCTGTTCATGCTCGTCTGGTGCAGAGACAGTCTGCTGAGCGATGAAATTCCGAAATCGGTGAGGGCTATGTCGAGAGGTTCGATGCTTCTGATAAGGATGTTGGAAGGCTTTATGTCCCTGTGGATGAGTTTTTTAGAGTGGATTTCCCAAAGGCATCCGGCGGCTTTTCTTATGAATTCGGTTATGAACTCCCGCGACGGGCGCTTCGAGGCTTTGAGCATGTCGGCCAGGGTGCCGTGCTCGGCGAATTCCTGGATTTCGTAAAACCGGTTCGAGTGCCTGCCAGTCTCGATGATTCGTACCGCGCCGCGCCCCGCAAAGGATTTTACCAGCTCGACGACATCGCGCTTCGGTTCGATCTTGGGCCGGTAGTATTTAAGGACGCGCTTTTCGCCATTTTCGCCGGTGATCAGGTAAAGATCAGCCTCGGCCGCCACGACGTCGAGCCGCCGCTCGACATTATAGGTCGAACCGCCAAGGCAGATCGGCCTCGAGCCGAAGCGCTCGGGCGGCTCTGCGTCCCGCGTTTCAGTCTCTTCCCGGTCTGAGGACTCGATCACCGTTAAATTATCGTCTTTTTCAATTATCGTTTTGTTGTCTTCAGTCATAATGTCCGTCACGTAATTTTATTTCCAGAAGGAGCTTCAAGCCGTCACGCCTTGCCGTGCGACCATTTGTTGAGCATGGGCGTGAGGGCTAGCAGCAGAAGGCCGGCGCCGATCGACGACATAATGAGGAAGATGTATATATTGAACTGGTAGACGGTCAGTATTTCTTCGAGGCGGCCGGCGAGGTAATTAGACAGCGCGGACGAAACGAACCAGATGCCCATCATGAGCGAGACGAAGCGTTCGGGCGAGAGTTTGGTGACCATCGAAAGGCCGATGGGCGACAGGCACAGTTCGCCGATGGTGTGGATGAGGTAGACCATGGCGAGCCAGAGCGGTCCGACCTTTCCGAATTCGCGGATATATACCGTCCCCGGGAAGACCTGGAATCCGTTGGTGAGGGCGACGGACGTAAGTTTATTTGAGTCGCCGCTGAATGCGAGCGACTGTCCGAAATACATAACGATGAAGCCGAGGCCGAGCGTGATCATGCCTATGGCCATTTTAGCGGGGGTCGACAGAGCGTATTTCGAGTCGTCGAGACTGTACCAGAGTATCGAGAAGAAGGGCGCCATGAGCATTATCGCCAGCGGGTTGATCGACTGGAAGTACGAGGCGGGAATTTCGAAACCCATGAAATGCCTGTCGGTCTGCTGGTCGGCGAAGAGCGTCAGCGTGCCGCCGGCCTGTTCGAAGCCCATCCAGAAGAAAATGACGAATATCGATATGACGCAGATGACGATTATGCGCTGCCATTCTTCCCAGCTGAGCGGGGCGTCGCCGGTTTCTTCAGCGCCATTTTTATATAAAGCGCCGGGCACCGCCCGGTTCTTTTTAGCGAACAACTTTCCAACGGCGAGGACCGCTGCTATTGACAATACTGAGAACATGGTCTTGCTTGCGAAGGTGAATTCTTTCCAGCGCGGTCCGAAGAATTCCCAGAATTTGAGAAAGCCGAAAACGAAGGCCACTGAAGCGACGGTATATACGAGCACGTCGAAGTAATCTTTAGCGGTGAGATATTCGCGCGTGGAATGTGGCGGAAAGCCTTTGGGCCCGAGTATCTTCTGCCCGAGCAGGAATACGAGAAGCCCGGCCACCATGCCAATGCCGGCGGCCGAAAATCCCCAGTGCCATCCGATCGTTTCGCCGAGCGTGCCGCATACAAGCGGCGAGAAGAAGGCGCCAAGGTTGATGCCCATGTAAAAGATCGTGAACCCGCCGTCACGGCGCGGGTCGTGTTCTTCGTAGAGTCCGCCGACGATGGTCGATATATTGGGTTTAAAGAAACCGTTTCCGACGATGAGAAGCCCCAGGGCCGTGTAGAGGAGGGACTCGAAGGCCATCGCGAGGTGACCGAGCGCCATGACGAGTCCGCCGATAATGATCGCTTTTCGGGCTCCGAGATATTTATCGGCGAGGTATCCGCCTATCATAGGCGTGAAGTATACGAGTCCGGTGTAGAGCGCGTATATCTCGAGCGCCTCGTGGCGGGCCATATTGATGTGCTTTACGAGGTATAGAACCAGGAGGGCGCGCATGCCGTAATATGAGAAGCGTTCCCATGCCTCGGTGAAAAATAACACGTAAAGTCCTTTAGGATGTGATTTGATGCTCATTGGTTTCCTCCGGAATGTATTTAGAAAGTAGATGTAAAATCAGAATATCAGAATAATAGAATGTTCCTCGAGCGGAAAAATTATGCGTCGAGTCCGGCCCGGCATTCGGGGTTAGAACCGAAGTCGCGGCGCATGGTCATTTTTTATTCGGCGTATGGCCGGCCGGCGGGGTGGTGTTTTCAGTGCGGTATACGTTCATGACGCCGTCGATCTTTTCGATATTTTTGATGAATTCGTCCAGCTGCTGCACGTTTATGATATCGACGGTGAATTCGACTATGGCGAAATTCTTTTCGATACGGGCGTGCAGTTCGTAAATATTGAGTTTAAGATTAGATATGAGGTTGGTGACGTTCAGCAGAAGGTTCGGACGGTCGATCGCCTTGACCCTGATGCGGGTGGCGTACGAAATGTTGTGCGACTGAAGGCGGGTCTGGTCCCAGCTGACCTCTATTATGCGGTCTTTTTCGGTCTGGTCGATGCAGATGTTGGGGCAGTTGCGGCGATGTATAGACACGCCGCGGCCGCGAGTGATGAAGCCGACGATCGGGTCGCCGGGTACGGGCGTGCAGCATTTAGAAAAGCGCACCAGCACGTCGTCGAGGCCCGACACGATAACGCCGTTGACCGACTTCGATTTTTTTTCGGGCGCCTTTTTCTGCTGCAGCACGTGCATGGGTTTGGTCTTATTGAGGACCGATTCGATATACTCGGGGAACATCTTCGCGAAGACGTTGCGGATCTGATATTCGCCGCGGCCGATGATGACGAAAAGGTCGTCTACCGCTTTAAAATTGAGCGCGGAAAGGGCTTCAGAGAAGATGCGCGATTTCATGACGCGGTTGAGGTCGAAGTCGTCTTTCGAAAACCCCTGCTTTTCATGAAGAAATGGGGTTTTATTGAGCTCTTCGTAAAATTTGATGACGTCTTTTATATGGCCGGCAAAGTATTCGTTGAAATTGTCGCGCCCTTTTTTAAGATCGTTCTCGCGTTCTTCGTTCTTGAACCACGCCTTGATCTTGGTTCGGGCGTGCGGGGATTTTACGATCTTGAGCCAGTCTTTGGAAGGCCTGGCGCTGTTGGAGGTCAGGATGTCGATTATGTCGCCGTTTTTAAGCTCGTAATCGAGCGTGACCATCTTGCCGTTGACCTTCGCCCCGACGCATTTATTGCCGACCTCGGAATGTATGAGGTAAGCGAAATCCAGCGGCGTACTTTTCGAGGTGAGCACTTTGATATCGCCGTTGGGCGTGAAAACGAATACCTCGTCCTGGTAGAGGTCGATCTTGATGGTCTCGATATATTCACGCGCGTCGGTAACGTCGCGGTGCCAGTTGATTATCTGGCGGAGCCATGCCATGTCTTTTTTCTGGCCCTCGGCGGCCTTTTTAGAGCCGACTTCCTTATAGTTCCAATGCGCGGCGATACCTTCCTCGGCTATGCGGTGCATGACGTCGGTGCGTATCTGAATTTCGACGGGCTCGCCGCCGCCGTGAACGATGGTCGTATGAAGCGACTGGTAGAGGTTGGTCTTCGGCACGGCTATGTAATCTTTGAACCGTCCCATGATGGGCTTCCAAAGCTTGTGGACAAGCCCGAGCACTGCGTAGCAGTCGTTGATCGAATTCACGACGACGCGCAGGCCTATCAGGTCGTAAATATCGTCGAAGGTCTTATCTTTGTTGTTGATCTTTTTGTAGATGCTGTAAAGGTGTTTCTGCCTGCCGAATATCTCGCACTGGATGTTATTTTCGCCGCATTCTGCTTTGAGCGTTTCGATGATTTCGTTTATATATTTTTCGGCTACCTGCTTATCTTTGACGAGTTTGGTGTCGAGCTCGGCGGCGATCTCGGGCTCGCATATGCGGAAACTGGCGTCCTCGAGTTCTATTTTAATGCCGTGCATGCCGAGACGGTGCGCGAGCGGAGCGTAAATTTCGAGAGTTTCGCGCGCGATTCTTTTCTGCTTTTCGGGCGCCAGGTGCCCGAGTGTGCGGATATTATTAAGCCTGTCGGCCAGTTTGACGAGCATAACGCGTATGTCTTTACTTAACGCGAAAAGCATCTTGCGGAGGTTTTCTGCGGCGAACTCCTCTTTCGACTTGAACGAGAGTTTCGAAAGCTTGGTGACTCCCTCGATGATAACGCACATGGTGGTGCCGAATTCGGCCGAAATGTTTTCGCAGGTTATTGAAGTGTCCTCCACGACGTCGTGTAGAAGCCCCGCCGCTATGGATATTTCATCGAGTTTGAGGTCGGCGAGAATCATCGCCACGTCGAAGGGATGTATAAAATAAGGTTCGCCGCTGGCGCGGAACTGGTCTTTATGTGCGGCGCGAGCGTAGTCGTATGCTTTTTTCAAGTACTCGAAATTCGCGTTGGGGTAGTAACTTCTGACTTTTTCCTCTAACTGAATGTATTCCATTTATTCAAGTATTCCCTTTTTCAACATTTTAAGTAAGTAAAGCCGACGCCCCGCGAGGGAGGTGCCGCGGCCGCGTTAAATTTTATCGAGCGGAGCGTATTTGAGAAGCAGTTTCTTTTCGCCCACGTTCATGAAATTGACCTTGACAAGGCATTCGTCGCCGCGCCCTGTTGCCTCGAGAACGACGCCTATGCCCCACATCGAATGCTTCACCCTGTCGTTTTTAGCGAAGGTCACCCCGCCGAATTCGGCGAGTTCTTCGCCGTGCGAGTCGGTCGTAGCGGAAGCCGATCTTTTGGAGGCGTCGGGCCCGAGGTCGCGGGCGCCGTAGCCGTCATCGTCGTCTTCGCGATGGGTAGCGCCGGCGCGGAAAATTTTGTGGCGGTTCATCTGCGGCACGCTGCTGAGAAACTCTTCCTCGCAGGAAATATTTATTACGAGCGAATCCGGGATTTCAGAAACGAATCTGGAGACAGGATTGGTGAAAACGGAGCCGAATATGCGCCGCTGCTTGGTATGTATGATATACAGCCTTTCGCGCGCCCTCGTCATTCCGACGTAGCACAGTCTTCTTTCTTCGGCGATATCGTAGTTTTCATCGCTCGAATGCTCGTGCGGGAATAATTTTTCCTCCATGCCGAGCATGAACACGACGGGGAATTCCAGGCCCTTGGCCGCGTGGAAGGTCATGAGCGTAACGGAGTTCTGCTTTTCGTCGATCTCATCGAGATCGCTTACCAGCGTGACTCTTTCTAAAAATCCCGAGATCCCCGAGCTGCTTTTTTCCATGTCGAAAGATTCGGTGACGCTCAGGAATTCGTTGATGTTCTTGGAACGGTCGAGCGTCTGCGACGAGTTGATGACCTTGAGTTCGCGGAGGTATCCGGTTTTGTCGAGCACGCTTTTGGTGAGTTCGGTCACGTTAAGTTTCGCGCTGTCGGCGCGAAGTTCGTTGATCAGGTCGACGAAATTGAGAGTGGTGTTTTTGGCCTTCAGCGGAAGGTCTTCGATCTCGGCGACCTTCGCGAGCGCGTCGAAGATGGAAATGTTTTTTTCGTTGGCGAACGCGACAAGTGAGCTTATCGATTTTTCGCCAATGCCGCGGCGCGGCACGTTCAAAATTCTAAGCAGGCTGAGATTGTCGCTGGTATTCAATATGAGCCTCAGGTAGGCGATGACGTCCTTGATTTCCTTGCGCTGGTAAAACCTTATGGCGCCTACCATTTTATAGGGTATGCCTTCCTTGATGAGGGTTTCTTCGATGACGCGCGACTGGGCGTTCGTTCTGTAGAAGAAGGCGAAATCGGAATATTTTTTATCTTCGCGGTAGATGACCTGGCGCATCTGGTTGATGGCGAATACGACCTCGGCCTGTTCGTTTATGGCCTCGTAAACCGTTATTTTCTCGCCGGACTCTCCCTGCGTCCACAGGGTTTTTTCGCGCCTGGTCACGTTATTTTTGATCACTTCGGAGGCGGCGAGCAGTATGTTTTTAGTGGAGCGGTAGTTCTGTTCGAGCTTTACGACCTGCGAGTTCGGGTAGTCGCGTTCGAAATTGAGCATCGAGCGTACGTCGGCGCCGCGCCATGAATAGATGGAGTTATGCACGACGAATCCGTCGACTATGAAGTTATGCAGGTGCTCTACCGAAAGGTCGTAAACGAAACCTTCGTAGTCGATGGTTTCGACTTCGGCAACCATAAGTTCTTCGATCTTTTTGTCTTTATGGTTGAAGAAGGCGAGCGTCATATTTTCGTGGACGTGCGAAGCCGGCATCTGATAGAACGGCGCCTTGGATGTAAGTTGTGCTTTTTCGACCAGCAGCAGCTCGTCGAGGCCCGATATTGTTTTCGCGAAACTGACCAGTTCGGAATAATCTTCGCGCACCGCTTCGACCTTCCATTTGTCGAGCGAACCGCTCTTTTTGACCTCGGCGTTGTCGCCGCGCAGAAGCCCTATGTTCTGGGCGTTGATATCGAGGTTCATTCTGTGGAAGTACCAGCTGTTCTCGCGCGAGCGCTCGTTGGAGCCGAACATCGTAAGGCTGAGAACTTTGGGCGAAGAAAGCGAGCGGGTCTTTACTACCGAGACGTAATGAGGGTGTTCCTCGTAGATCATAAGATCGCGCATCAGCACCTCGGCGCGGACGAACGTGTCGATCTCGGAGTATATTTTTTTGATCTTGTCCTGTTCGAGTGAGGCCCCCATTGAGCGCGACGTGAAGTGAAGCGTCGGGATGCCATATTTAGTGGAGTAAAGCGATTCGTAATAGGAGGCGTCTTTCGGGTTTTTACATATCTTGAGTATCCATATTTTATCGCCTTCCTCGAGGTCGTATTTGCGCGACTCGGTGAAGAGCGAAAGCCCCTGGCATATGCCTATTTTGAATCCGAAGCTCTTGCGGTACATCATGTAGACATAGTTCAGCGCAGCCGAGGAGTTGTATTTCGCGAAAAGAAGATGGTTGGGAGTTACGGTGAGCGTCTTCTGGTTTTCGAGAGTTATCCTGATCGCCTGGCCGGTATAGGGTCTTCGCGTTACTTTATCGGCCCTTGCTATATTAACGCCGTCGCGGCCGGTGCATGAAACGACCTGGCTGCCTTCGAGCATATTTTCGATCTTCTGGTATCCGCCGGGCGTAAGGACCTCGGAATTCGCGCATACGCACTGGTCGTCGTCGCCTACGACGCAGATGTTCTTATGAATGTTAGAAAGTATCTTTACGAACACATACTGCGAGTAATTGATGTCCTGGTATTCGTCGACCAGTACATATTTGAAGCGAGTTGAATAGGTTTTCAGAATCGATTCGCTGGATTTGAGAACGCTGACCGCCAGATAGATTATATCGTCGAAATCGACGGCGTTGTTTTGTCTGAGTTTTTTGTTATACAGCTTATAGACTTTCTCGACGACGGTGTCGATGTGCGAGCTTTCGTTCAGCAGATATTCTTCTTCGGATATCAGGTTTGACTTGGCCAGAGAGATCTTCGAGAGGATCATTCGAGGCTTGATGTTTTCCTCGTTTATGTCGAGTTCTTTCAGACATTCTTTGACGAGGGCGTTCTGATCGCCGTCGTCGTAAATGATGAAATTTTTCGTGAGACCTGCTTCGGCGGCGTTATTGCGCAGGATAAACAGGCAGATCTTATGGAATGTCGATATCCATACGTCGCGGCCGTTTCCTGGCAGCAAAACATCTACCCTGGTGCGCATTTCTTCGGCGGCTTTATTGGTGAAGGTAATAGCGAGTATGTTTTTGGGGTTCACGCTTTTCTTTTTTATAAGGTAGGCGATGCGGTGGGTGATGACCTTCGTTTTACCGGTGCCGGCGCCGGCGAATATTATGAGAGGCCCGTCGGTAAGCGTTGCAGCCTCATATTGCATTGGATTCAGCGATTCGAAAATGTCCATAGCCATAGAATAATAGACCTCTTAATTCTTTTTAAAAATAAATAAATAAAAGCATGCGGTTTGAAAGAAACCGAAAGCTTTCAATGAGAAATTTTAACGTCAAGCACTTTATAATACCATATTAATTTTTTTTTTTCAATAAGCGGCGATATATTATTTGCATTATTTTCTGCGGCCAGATTATTTTATTGAAAAAAAGTTTTTTATCGTGTTATAATAACCCTTATGAAAAAAGAGAACGATGCGAAAAATCTAAAATTCAAGGTGAACGAGATATTTAAAAGCGTTCAGGGCGAATCTTCATACGCGGGACTCAACTGCGCTTTCGTAAGGCTCAGCGGCTGCAATCTGCGCTGCTCTTATTGCGACACGCAATACGCTTATAAGTATGGAAGGTACCTGACGGCCGGCGAGATTATAGAAAAGGTGGACCGTCTCGGCGCCCACATAGTCGAACTTACAGGCGGAGAGCCTCTTTTCCAGAAAGATGCCAGGCTTCTGATCGACGCCCTGGCAGATTACGTGGAAGGCCGCAGCGCTCTCAGACCTAACGCGATCGCGCCCCGGCTTCTGATCGAAACTTCAGGTTCGCTGTCTATCAAGGGCATAAACCCGAAGGCGGTGATCATCATGGATATAAAAACCCCTTCTTCGGGATGCGCCGGGATGATGGAGCCCGAAAATCTTAAGTACATCAGGCCCGTTGATGAGATAAAATTCGTGATAGGCGACAGGGACGATTATGAATATTGCAAAAAAATTATATTGGATAATTCCCTTACCGAAAGGTGCGGAGTTTTGCTGTCGGCGGTCTATGGCCGTATAAAGCCGGAAAAAATAATCGGGTGGATGCTGAAAGATTGCATAGATGCAAGGTTTCAGCTTCAGATGCACAAGTATGTATGGCCGGCGGATAAAAAAGGCGTTTGACCGCCTCGACAAAAAAGACAAAAAAAGTATAAATTACAAAAATAGTATTGACAACGGTCTTGTATTATGGTAAAAGTATAGGCGATAATAAAAACTTTAAATACAGGAATGCACAAGGAGAAAACCGATGGGGGAAAGAGCAGAAAAAATACTTATTGTCGATGATGCGCAGTTTATGCGCTATACCATCAAAAAAATTCTCGCTAAATTCGGTTTCGACAATATAGTCGAGGCCGAAAACGTCGAAAACGCCTTGAAAGTTTATCTGGCTGAAACACCGGACCTTGTGACCATGGATATTACCATGCCGGGCGAATCGGGCATCGAAGGGCTTAAACAGATCAAGCAGATCAATCCTCAGGCACGCGTGATAATGGTTTCGGCCGCATCTCAGAAAGACAAGGTCATCGAGGCGCTTACCCTCGGCGCGAAGCACTTTATAGTAAAGCCGTTCACCGAGGACAATCTTATATCCACCATCGATAAGGTCCTGAAGATGTGAGAACTTTCTCAATAACCGCTTTCATGGCGCAAATGAACGGTAAAAATCGCATTTGAAAAATTCCAGGGGTGTTTAAAATCAAAAAGGAACTTATAAATCCTTTTATTGAGGCCGCCACTCATGTTTTGCCGCAGATAGTCACCGGCATTTCATTCAACCGCACCGGGTTGATGATTTCTAACGATGTCGCCGTTTCAAAAGACCGGCACGCAGTTATCATACTCGGGGTTGTCGGCAACGTCAAAGGCCGGGTCATTTATTCGCTCGACAACGAACTCGCCCGTGAGATAGCCTCGCGAATGACCCTGGAATCGGTCAGCGAAGAGATGGGGACGCTTGCGCGTTCGGCGCTGGCGGAAATGACCAACATGGTCACCGGAAGGGCCATAGCGCTTCTTGTCGACTCGGGCTACACGGTCGA
>MGFH01000078.1 GCA_001791795.1 Candidatus Wallbacteria bacterium GWC2_49_35 | reverse complement strand
GAATACGTTGATCCCGGTGGGGACTTTAGCTATCGACTGCCATTCGTTGATATTTCCTGAATGTCTTTCGATCTCGAATTCTTTAAGGTCGTCGAGCGGCGAACCGTCGGTGTTTTGAGTCGGCGGGTCCCATGAAACGATTATGGAGCCGCGGTCCATGCCGAATACGGTCTGTCTTGCTGGAGCGAAATATACGTTCGCGGGCGGTTTGGGAATGCTGCCGGCGGTCGCTTCGAGTCTGAGCGTCTGCGGCGCCGAAGGCGCGCTCTGCCTGAGCATGTTGTCGAAAGCAACTACGGTGTAAACGAACTTTTCGCCCTCGATAAGTTCGGATGATTTATCGATGTAATAATCGTCGGTGGTCGTCGCTACTTTTTTGTCGGCGCCGCCCTCGCGTCTTCTGAAGATGTAGTAGCCGACGATGTTCTTTTTGGCCTGGTCGAATTTATTGGTCGTAACGGGATTCCAGTCCAGAGTGACCTGATAGAACTGCTCGGTCATCTTTTGAACGACGTAGGGCGTGTCGATCTTCCATGTGGGGTTGTTCGGCTCGACGCCGTCGTCCGACCAGGGTATGACGGAGCTTGTGTTCTTCGACTCCGTGCATCCGGCGAATACCATTAACGCGAACACGAATAGGGAAAAGAAGAGGTAGTTGTGTTTTTTGATAAATTCTTTCATTTTATCCTCCCGCGGATTTATAAAATATTTTTTTGCCGTTTGGTTTTTAGCGCTCCGGCAGCGATGTTTGAGCTTGCGGCGCGGAAACTTTTTTTACTTATCTTCGTTGTGTATCGGCATTTATATGCAATTATTTATAACCTGCGGTAAAAATGGAAAAGAAAAAGCGCCCCGTTTGAGGCGCTTTTTTAAAATAAGAATTCTTAATTTAGATATTTAATTTTTTCTTTATTTAAATTTCAGAACGAAAGGCCTTTTATTTTTCTTCGACTTTTTCGAGTTCGTTCTGCAGCTTTTCGATGTCGCGGATTACCTGGCGGGTGTTGCCAAGCCTGTTGATTATATTCTGCGTGTACATGTCTTTGACTTCTTTTAAAACGGGCGCCAGAAGCTTTTTGGATGCCAGGTCGGTCTTTTCGACTTCGGCTATGAATTCATCGAAGGATTTTCCCGCGTCGTCGTTAACGGGATTCAAAAGATTGACGAGTTCCGTTTTCGAAGTGAGCGCCCTTGCGTCGCTGGTAGCGCTATAGTATGCGAATGTGGAGATCGCTCTCTGAATTTTCGAAGCGAAGTCGGGATGATTAGACGCGTGAACGCTTCCGGCTTTTTCTATAAGGAAGAGGCAGGATTTTACGTTGTCGGCGCATATTTTATCGACTTCGTTATCGTTGGGGACGAACTGCGAGCCGAGCTCTATAGTGAATGCGAGCGAGCCCATCGCGCCGTACATCCAGTCATCGGAATCGCCCATCGCGGGATACAGGTCCGAGCTTTTTTCTGGAGTGTAGCCGCTGAATTTTGCAATACCCTGAGCGAGTTCGGCGAGCAGCTTTTCGTCTTTCGCTACGGCTTCGTAAGCGTATCCGAAGGGGAAAAGGACGAGTTCGGAATAACTGTGGAAAGAAATCGACGCCCTGAATTTTTCGCGTTCGGCCAGTTCTTTAACGGCGGCGGCGCAGGGTTCTGAAAACGCTTTTGTTCCGTGATATGTGTCGGAGCCGGGATATGTCGAAGCGCCGACCGTGCCCCACTGGTATCCGTAGTTTCTGTTAAGGTCTACGCCGAATGATTTATCGGAATTCGCGCGGCGGTTCTTGCGCCACATTTTTGATTTCGCCTGCGAGTAAACGAGACCGTCGGGATTAACTACGGGAACGATCCAGATGTCGCGATTGTCGACGAGCTCTTTTATAGTTTTGTCGGCGGGATATTTTTGAAGTATCTCTTCGATAAGAGCCGTGGGGACTTCGGCGGATATCCATTCGCGCGCATGCGTCAGGCCCATAATAAGCACGGCGGGTTTTTTCTCGCCGCCGCTGATATTGAGCGCATAAACTGGACGGCCTTCGAAACTTTTTCCGATAACGTGAAGTTTGCAGAGCGAAGGATTGTTCGTTTCGGCGTCTTTCATTATCTTTTCGATCTGATCGAACGTGCGATATTTGTTGAGCGTGCCGGCGCGGGTGGCGCGAAGCACCGAGTGGGCGTCGCTGTTAATGACTTTATATTTATAACCGAGCGCGGCGACTTTTTTCAATTCGGCTTCGGTTATTACAGAAATGACGAATTTATTTTTATGCCTGACCTCAGGAAGGTCGAGACCCATATTGGCGAGTTTCGCCACGTCGAATTTGTCTTTTACATAAATTTTAACGATCTGCGGCGTTTCTTCGGTTGAAACCACCTTTGAAGTATCGTTATCAGACGCGAATACTACCTGCGGCATTAAAACGGCCGCCAGAAAAGCTACCCCCAGAAATAAAAAAAGAACACGTAATCTCACTAAATTTCCTCCTCACTTCATACTAAAAAGAACCAATACGTGTAGCAGTTATTTATATTTGTATTATGCTTGAATTTATATAGGAAAATTATACCACTTACAATTGATTGTGTCAATCCATTTTTATTAAAAATCGCAAAAATGACTTTTATTTTTTAGCGTATTTTGATTTCATCATGAAGACAGAAGCGAATATGATCGTGATGAACGATCCGCCGCTAACTGCCGCGAAAATAAAGAGAAATACGCCGAAAATAAAAAACATGAAATCGGAAAGAAGGTATGAAAACGAGATCTCCTCATTGCCGAAAAGCACTTCGGTATAAAATGCGGGCTTTCTGACTTTAACGCCTTTTTCGATTTTTAAAGCGTTAATTTTTTGGGTGGTGAGCTCGTATAAGGCAAGTTCTTTCGCGGCGCCGTCCTTCAATACGTGCAGAATGCTTACATCGGGCATATTCGAAGCGGCGGGAGCCTTGTACTCGATCCTTTCAACCGAGCCTGACCAGGGAATTAAATAGCTACCGAGGCCTATTTTATAGTAAAAAGCGAATATCGCCAGGTAAAAGCATATCAGAAAAATTCCAAGGGCCATTGCCGCGCCGGGAAAATCAGGCTTTTTTTCGCGAAAAGTGTCGAGCGGATAATAAGCGACGACCTTGATGAAACTTGAAATTTTCTTCCATCTTTGTGAAATTTGCTTTGTAACTAAAGAGTTGATAAAGACCACCCCTTTTATTAGTGAATAGTGTATAGTGGACAGTGAATAGTGAAGGAATTTTGACGATTTGACGCGTGCTGACGCGTGAAAAAATTATTTTTTTATTATCAAAAAGTCCTTAACTGTTCTCTATTCTCTATTCTCTGTTCTCTGTTCTCTGTTCTCTAAAACTGCCGATTCCATAAATTTGGGCCGGCAATTTAACTTTGCGCAGTCTGGGTTTTTACATCGCCCGTGTCGATTATATCGTAGGCCTGCTCGAGGCGCACCGAAATTATCTTCGATATGCCCTTTTCTTCCATAGTGACGCCGTACAGAAGGTCGAGATGCTGCATCGTCTGTTTGTTGTGCGTGATGATCAAAAACTGCGTTTTGCCCTTAAAATTGTTGAGCATGTTGATGAAGCGCAGTACGTTGAATTCGTCGAGCGCGGCCTCCACTTCGTCGAGTATGCAGAACGGCGAGGGTTTTACGCGCAGTATCGCGAAAAGCAGAGAAAGGCCGGTAAGCGCCTTCTCGCCGCCGCTCATAAGCGTTATGCTCTGAAGCTTTTTGCCGGGCGGCTGCGCCTTGATGTCGATATTGCATTCGAGCGGTTTCGCCTCGTCTTCGAGTACGAGCTTCGCGCTGCCGCCGTTGAACAGCAGCTGGAATATCTCGCCGATATACTGGTTGATCATATTGAACGTTTCAAGGAACATTTTGGTGCATTCGGCGTCGGTTTTGAGCACGATCTTATGAATGTCGTCGCGGCCTGAAACAAGGTCGTCGCGCTCGGACTTGAGTTTGTTGACGCGCTCGAGCAGCTCCTGGTAATCTTTTATGGCCGACTGGTTTACGATGCCGAGCCGGTCGATGCTCTGCTGCAGGTCGTTTATCTCATCGGCGGAGGTTTCGTACTTGAATTCCTGATCGCGGTATCTGTGGAATTCATCCTCGCGCAGCTTATATTCGGTTTCGAGAATATTGACGGCGTTTTTAATGTTGGTTTCGATCTCGGTCTGATGGAGCTCGACCTCGTGGATCTTTTCGAGCATTTCGGCCGCCTGTCTGGTGCGGCTGCCTATGAGGCCGGTTTTAATTCTTATCTGGCCTTCGAGCGAGGTCAGCTCGTTCATTATCTCTTCGTCCTGGGCCTGTATGGTGGAGGTTTTCGATTTGATGGCGGCGAGTTTTTCCTGCGTGTCGACAAGCAAGGTGTGGTTTTCGCGGTACTGCTGTTCGTATTTCAGCAGCGTTTCGCGGCTGAGGCTGGTGCGTTTGTCGATGTCCTCTATATCTTTCTTGTTCTCGATGATTTTTTTGCGGTAATTGCCGAGGTCCGTGGTGGCCCTGGCATGATTTACCTTCTGGTCGGTCAGAAGCGCGGTCATCTGCTGGAGCGTTTCGCTTTCCTGCGATCGGCTGCTTTTATTCTTCTGGACGCTTTCGTGGAAGGCCTTTGATTTTTCTTCGAGCGCGGCGATTATTTTTTTGTCGTCGGCTATTTTAACTTCGAGCTCCGCCGCTTTTTTTGAGTTAGATGCAAGGTCTTCGCGCAGCACGCTCATTTCCTCAACGGAATTTTTAAGTCTTGCCGAATAGTCTTCGCCGCTCTCACCGCTGGTTTCGAGGATGGCTTCGAGCCTGGTTATATCGGTTTTGAGCGCGTCGCTTTCGTCTTTGAGCGCGTCGATCTTTTTGCGCGCGTCGTCGAGTTTTATGTTGTCCTGACTGATCTTGTCGTCGAGATATACGGAGCGCGACTTGAATTTGTCGAGATCACCCGAGTTCGAAAAGTGACCCGATCCCGAGCTTTTATCGAGAGAACCGCCCGTGATGGCGCCGCTTGACGAAACGTGCTCGCCATCGAGCGTGACGATGCGGCCTGAAAAACGGTTGCGGGCGGTGAATTCGTTGACGTGCTGGATGGTGTCTACGACCATTACGGGGTTGAGCAGATATTCAAAAACGCTCTTATATTTTTTGTCGCATTCGATAAGATCGGTCGCTATACCAATAAATCCTTTGAGGTTCGACGGAATAACGGCCGGGGGGCCGGGCCTTACCGTGTCGAGCGGAAGGAATGTGACGCGGCCGGCTTTATTTCTTTTCAGCATATCTATGCACGGTTCGGTGTCCTTCGCTTTTTCGACGATAACAGCCTGTACGTTGCCGCCGAGCGCAACTTCCAGGGCGGTTTCGTATTCGGGGGCCACGCCCGCCAGTTCGGAAACCAGGCCGCATACGCCTTTGAATTGTTCGGGCTTCTGCTTTTTCATGCCCATTATATATTTAACGCCGATTTTGAACCCGTCGTAGTTCCGGCGGACCTCTTCCTGCGCGGCCATTTTGGCGCGCACGCCGATGAGCTCGGCGGTGTTGTCCTGTATGGCTTTTAAAAGCTGCTTTTCTTCGTTATATAAATTCTTGAGTTTTTCGATTATTTCAGCGAGCCGCTTTTTCGAATCGGCGTGCTTGTGTTTGTTGTTATGCTGATCACTCGTGCCCTTGCTGCTTTTAGCGGTGAGCTCGCCGATGCGCTCTTCGAGCCGGTCGATGTCGAATTTGGCTTTATTTATCTGCTGGGCGGTGTATTTTAACTCGCCCTCATGGCTGATGAGGTTATTTTTGGCCGCGGCGAGTTCGTTTATGGCGTCGTAAGTGGTGTCCTGCGAAGAATTGAGCTGAGTTTCGGTGCTTTTGAGGCGGGCCGAAATGCTGCTCATGTCTTCCTGTATTTTTTTCATTTCAAGGTCGAGCCCGGCCAGATACTTTTCGGAAGAAACTATGTCTTTTTCGATTTCCTTGATCTCGTTTTCGAGCGACTCTTTTTTTTCGTTGAATTCGTCGGCCGAACGCACGTACGACTCGCGGTTGGTGTTGATCTGCGCGTCCTTCTGCAGCAGGTCTTTTTCGATGTTCTGCAGAGCGTCCAGCTCGTTCATGACGTCCGCGTTGTCTTTTTTGATCTTCGCCTTCCGGTCGTTGAGAGTGACGACCTTCGCCTGCATGGCTTCTATTTCGGCGTTGAACAGGGTGATCTTCTGGTTATGCTCTTCGCGCTTTTTCTGGTATTCGCCTGCCGTTGCCTTTTTTGAAGCCAGTTCGCGATACTGTTTGTCGAATTCATAGACCATTTTCTTCAATTTTATGTTTCTTAGCTGCTCGTCGAGGATCATATATCTCTGCGCTATCTGCGCCTGCATTGAAAGCGGGCCCAGCTGTTTGTCGAGTTCGACGATGAGGTCGGAAAGCCTGTCGATGTCGATCTGGGCGAGCGCGATCTTTCGCAACGACTCGTTCTTGTCGGCTTTGTATTTGACGATGCCGGCGGCCTCTTCTATAATGGCGCGCCGTTCGGCGCCGCGCGGGCCTATGATGCTGTCGACCATGCCCTGGCCGATTATCGAGTAGGCGTCGCGGCCGAGGCCGGTGTCCATTATCTGTTCCTTGATGTCTTTAAGGCGGCACTGCTCGCCATTTATGATGTAATCGGCGTCGCCGTTTCGGTTGATCTTTCTTGCGAGGACGAAATCGTCGGAATCTATCTTGAAAAAGCGCGATTTATTATCGAATGTGAGGCGCACTTCGGCGAATTTGGCCTGCGGCACGGTGGAGGTTCCGCCGAATATGACGTCGTCCATCTTCTGTCCGCGCAGGGCCTTCGAGCTCTGCTCGCCCAGGACCCAGCGGATGGAATCGCAAATATTCGATTTGCCGGAGCCGTTCGGCCCGACTATTCCTATAAGGCTCGAGGGAAATTCAAGAGAGGTACGATTGGCGAATGATTTAAAGCCATGGATCGCGAGGTTTTTTAAGTACACTTTATTCTACCATCTTCCTTTCGGCAGTATATTTTCAGGTCGTTATTGCGCGTGGTAAATCGGCAAATTCAAAAGTATTAAAACAACATTATTATACGCCACTTTACGATAAAATTCAATAGTTGTTTTATTTTTTTTAGCGGATTTCTGTATTTTTTAGCGTTTTCAGACCGGTTCGTGAGACTTTGAAGGCGTCGGCAGATATTTCAATGCTTTTTGGACGAGGCGCGCAGCCCTGTTTTCGCCGGATTTAAGCAGGGCTTCGGCGAGGCCGAGATAAGTTTCGGCCGAAGCTGTCCGGGAACCGGATGCCCTGAGCGATAGACTGTAAGTTTCGGCCGCCTTTTTATAATTTTTCAGCTGCATATAGGCGGCCGCGAGAGTGTCGGCGAAATTTGAAAGCTGGGAGGCAGATGAAAGTTCGACGGCTTTTTTAGCGTGTTCGAGGGCCTCTTTCGGATCTTTGTTCAGCCGCAGAAGGTTGTAGGCCAGATTATTGTGAAATTCGGCCAGGTCCGGATCGAGTTCGAGGCATTGCCGGTAGTATGAGGCGGCTTTTTCGAAGGCGCCCGCTCCGGAGTAGAGCAGGCCGAGATTGGATTTCGGCACGGCCGACGAGCCGTCGAGCGTTTCGGCGAGAGCGAAATATTTTATGGCCAGCCCCGTCTTGCCGAGCTTATAAGCGAGGCTTCCCGCGTTCTGGTAAAGCCTGAAATCGGGCGGCTGTTTGAAAAGCCTTTCGCACTGTAAGAATAACTCGAGCGCCTTTTCGTATCTGGCGCAGTAATAATTATAAAGTCCGTATTTGCGGTATGTCTGGCAGTTGAATTCGGCAGCGCCGTTATCGTTATAAAGCGCGCCGATAAAATCCGCGATACGCAGGAGTCTTATTATCTGACGAGCCGAAGGCGGCGTTTCCTTGAGCGATGACGAATTAAAAAAACTTATCCTTATTCCTTCTCCGGCGCCGTTCATGGATTTTAATTTTGAACAGGCGGCGATCTTGAAATTTTCGATAGTTTCGGGCTTAAGGTCGTTTTCGAAACAGAAAAGGATCTTATCGGAAGAAAGGTGAAGAACTTCTTTGGGTACCTGACCGTTTTTAAACGCCTGTTCGCGGATATCTTCTATGGCTGAACTTAATTTGGCGGGATTCGCGTTCATGATCTTTTCTATAGCGTTTTTGATATTCATAAGCATGAATCCGCGGCGGCGGGATATGGCGTCATCATCAGCCGCCGCGGAAGGCGAATAGTAATCGGCGCGATACAGGCCGCGAGGCAGGAAAAGATCGCCTGAGTAAATTTCTTTTTCGACGCCGCCGGAGAGTTTACAGATGTCTCCCGCGCCGATGGGAAGAGTTTCATTTATTATATCGCACACGGCCGTCTTTTCCATTAGAGTCGAGTCGAACCGGTCGAATTTTTTCGATACTCTTATTGTGCCCTTAAGAAGGCGTGGGTGCGTTCCGATTTTCTTGGAGGTTTTAGCGCTTACGACCTCGGACGAGCCGTTGTAAACCGAGTCGTAAACTTCGAATTCGTCGCCGTGGTTTATCTGATGGCCCTTGCCGGCGTCTATCATGATGAAATCGCCCTTTCGCTCGATTACGCCCACGCAGAGCGACGCAAGCGTATCGTATTCGGTCGTCCGGTTTTTGCCGAGCTGCTTGGAGCCGTAGAGGGCAAGATCGGCTTTTTTTATGAGCGCGTCAGCGCATTCGCCGATAAAACCGTCGCCGCGCTCCGCGATGAACCCGCCCGCCGCGTCATGGAACGCCGCGCCGAGACTCACCGTTATGCGCGACATTTTCACGGCGGTGCCGGCGGACCTCGAAGCTTCGGCCATGTCTATCGATTCGACCGCGCAGCGTATGCTTTCGGCGAGCGCAAGGACGCCTTCGCGAGAAAGTCCTTTCGTCAGAACGGTGAATTCCTCGCCGCCGTAACGGGCGAGAAAGGCGCTCGTCCCGTGCTTCGCCGCCGCGCCGCGCGCCGCTGCCGCCGTCTTTTTTATGACGATATCGCCCGCGTGGTGGCCGTAAGTGTCGTTGAAGTTCTTGAAATTATCGATATCGAACATGACCAGCGCTATGTTCGAGGCCTGCGAATCGTGTTCGAGAGGGGCGTCGTTTTTGCGGATCAGTTCGAGTTCGGATTCATAAGCGCCGATAAGTTCGTGCAGTTTTTGCTGAAAGCAACCGCGGCTGAACAATTGCGTCATAGGCTCGACGTCCGCCGCGCTTTGCGTTCCGGCGAAATCGAGGCACAGCCGGAGGCAGGCTCCCGCGCTTTCGGCGAGTTTGTGGGCGCGCCTGGCGCCGCCGGTGAAAACGAGCGAGTAAAAAGCGTTTTCAATGTGATAGATTATATAAAAGATGTCTCGGTCCGAGGCGCTTTTTAAAACGCGGTGGTTTTCTTCCGGCGTTTTAAGGCCTGACAGGTCTTCGCCGTTCAGCGAATATATGAAGCCGGATCCGATCGCTTCCGGATAAAAAACGCCGCGCGTCTGGGCCTCCGCGACGATGATTTCACCGTCGGGTGCGCTGAATTTGATGACGCCTTTCAGCCCTTCGGCGACCTTATTCAGATAATTGAATATTATTTTCAGTTCGCCGGAAGCGAATTCGTTCAATAAAAAATCGTCGATTTTGTCTGGCATGTTTTTTTCCTCACGCGATATCGGGCATTAAACTGTTAAGGAGCCTGAAATATTTTTCGGACCGTAGAATTTTGACGCTTTCAACGAGATAGTTGTCTATTTTATTTTCGATCGTGATAAGAGGCGCAGCCTTTTTTTCGGCGAGTATCCTGAAGACCTTCTCGAAATCGATGTTTCCGCCGTCGACGGCCAGGTGCTCGTCGGCCGTTCCGTGATTCGAATGGACGTGTATCGCCCGCAGATACGGCGCCACGGCTTTAAGCCAGTCTTCGAGCGGCGTCTTCGCGAAGACGTTGAAATGGCCGCAATCGAAGCAGAGCCCCAGGTCCTGTTTTTTGAAATTTTCGCATGCCTGCACAAAAATATCGGGCGCGGGTTCGTAAACGTTTTCCAGCGATACCCTTACGCCGAAACTTCCTGCGTAATCGAGTATTTCGGCCAGGCTCGCGAAAAGCCGGTTATTCCAGTCGGCCTTCGGTGATGACAGATAGGATGTTTCAGTATAGCCGCTATGAAACACGACATTCCTGGAATTAAGCGATTTAGCGAAGTCGACCGCGGCGGCTATTCTTTTTACCGAAAGTTCTCTCACTTCGCGGTCGACCGAGCCGAGTGACAGATCCCAGAAGGGCGCGTGCACGGTTGAAAGCATCGAATTCTGGGCGAAAAGTCCTTTCAATTCATTTATTTCTATGGGCGATAGAGTCGACAGCGAATCGGAATCGACATATACTTCCGGGAATACGCCGAGTTCGCGGAAAAGCCTGAAACGTTTCCCTATGTCTGTTATTTTAATATTGGCGAACAGAGGGATTTTGAGACCGTCCTTAAACATTTTCGCCATCCCCTTCGTCAGCGGCCATCTTGCGCGCCTCGTCGATAAGCATTACGGGTATGTCGTCTTTTACGGCGTAGGCCAGCCGGCATTTGGGGCAGAGCAGCTCGCCCGCAACGGGAGAGTAACGAAGGTCTCCACGGCAGGCCGGGCAGCATAACATATCAAGCAATTGTTTACCGAGCATATTTTTCTCCTGTTAAAACCCTTCCGCGCGCGGCGCGTCCGGGCTCAGCCTTTGTAATCGTATTTTCCGCAGCGCCCGCCTATGTTGAAAAGGCGGGTCCCTTCTTTTTTGACGCTTATTATTTCGCAGCGGTTCGAACATCCGGCGCATTCGAAAGCGTCGGATGTTATATCGCCGTCGAAGCATTCCGGCCCCTTGAATTTGCTTTTGGAATATCGGCCTTTTTCGCGGCTTTTTAAAGATATCAGTGCCGCGCCTATGGCTCCCATGACGTCGTAATGTTCGGCCACGAATATCTGCCTGCTAAGCGTTTCGCCGAATGCCTTTACGATGCCGCGGTTGGCGGCGACGCCGCCCTGGAAAACTATTTTATCGTCGATCTTCTTGCCGCGCCCCACGTTGTTCAAATAATTATTCACCAGCGCGAAGCAGAGGCCTGCGATTATATCGTGCTTTGGATATCCGATCTGCTGTTTGTGTATCATGTCCGATTCGGCGAATACTCCGCATCTGCCGGCTATCTTGGTCGGCATGACCGATTCGAGCGCGTAGCTTCCGAATTCGGAGATGTCTATTCCGAGCCGCTGCGCCTGCTGATCTAAAAAAGAGCCCGTTCCGGCGGCGCATATCGTGTTCATGGCGAAATCCACGACTATTTTATTTTCGATTATTATTATCTTCGAGTCCTGCCCGCCTATTTCGATGACGGTCGAAACGTCGTCGAAATAATGCATTGCGCCAACCGCGTGTGCGGTGATCTCGTTCTTTATCTCGTCTGCGCCGATCAGGTAGCCTATAAGGTGGCGGCCCGATCCGGTAGTGGCGGCCCCCGCGACATCGTATTCACCGGCGAGTTCCGCCCGGTTTTCAGAAAGAGCCTTTCTGACGGCGTTTATCGGCGCGCCGTTGGTCCTTATGTAGCGTTTCTTCAAAAGGTTACCGCGGCCGTCGATAATGGCCAGATTGACCGAGACCGAACCTACGTCGATGCCTATATATACTTCTTTTTTATCCATGTTTTTTACCTTTTGATTTAGTTTTTAACTATCAACCTTTATGGTCTTATCTTCTCATTCTGAGCATATCCACGAAAGCTTCGAGCCTGGTTACCAGGGCCGCTTCGGACGTGTGGCCGTCGTAGGTCAGGTAAAGGCACTCTATGCCTTTGTCGGCGCATACCTTTGGAAGTATGGTCGTGGCGACGAGTTCCGGCATGCACGAGAACGGCGTGAGATGGATCAGCCCGTCGAAACGCTCCTTCGCGTAATTTATCGCCGAGGCTATCGTCTGGACGCCTTTTCCGCCTATGTCGCTGGTTATATAGTTGCCGGCCGTTTTCTTTTGATTGACGTAGGAATTCTTCGAAAAATAATCAAGCGAGGTCAATTTAAGAAGCCAAGCCGAAAGGTACACGGTCTTGTCCACCCACACGTTTAAATATCCGAGGCGCCGGTTTATATTCATATTCGCCTCCGGATCGAGCATCATGTATATCTCGCCCAGTATGCCTATTTTTATTATTTCGCGCGCGTCGACGTCGGTTTTGAGCTCCGTGCGGTAATAATTCTTCAGGTCTCTCGAGAGTTTATCGGCCTGCCTGTGGGTCGAGGTTTTAAGCAGCAGCGATTCGATACCGCTTTCGATCCTGTCGACGGCGGCCTTGTCGGAACAGTGGGCGCGGTAGTAGTGGGCGAGTTTTTCATTTGCTTCGGAGAGCTTCAATATCTTCCAGGCGAAGCGGAACGCCGGCAATATCTGCAGAAGGCCGAGACCGGCCACGGCGGCCAGTTCCCGGAGCGACTTGAGTACCGTGTCCTGGTCGAGCACCATCATCTTGAATCGGTAGCCGGCGTCGTTCAATATTTTTTCCTGAAGCATGCCGTAAAGGCCGAAACGGCAGGGGCCGTTTCCTCCGGCCATGACGATCGTGTCGGCGCCTTTTTCGATGGCCTCGACGAAACTCCCGATGCATATTTTGAATGGAAGACAGACCTGCTCAGGCGACAGTTTGAAACCTATCTCGTAGGTGCGTGCGGTAACGGGCGGCGGCGCGATGTAATTGATGCCGATTTTGCCGAAAAGCGCGGTCAGTATGACGTGTAAGTTGCCCATGCGGGCTGCGGTTATATTCATGGCTCATCTTGAAAAAATATTTAAAAGCCTGTCTATGAAAGACATTTTTTTTACGACTATCGGCTCCACTTTTTCACCGTCGATGGTACGCGCGATATTGACGAAAATTTTCGCGGCGAGCGAGCGGCCGTTGAGGACGACCGGGCGCTTCTTGAAATTCGAGGCCGTCACGTCGTAATCGAAAGGTATCTGTGCGGTAACCGGGAGCGCAAGCGTTTTCTGCATGTCGTCGGGGTCGAGCGCGATCGAGTCGGCTATGAGATGCGCCTCAATTTTATTGATTATAACGCTTATGTTTTTGGGAAGGATGCCGTTGGCTTCCATGAGGCCGGCTATCCTGTCGGCGTTCCTCAAAGATGCGTGCTCGGGCGTCGTCACTATCAGCGCATGCGTCGCCGGAGCGATGGCGCAGGCGAAACCGTTTTCAATGCCCGCGGGGGCGTCGATCAAAATGTAGTCGAAATCCTTCATCAGTTCGTGGCAGAAAAGGCCCATCTGTTTAGGCGTCAGGTGGCTCTTGTCGAGCGACTGCGACGCGGCGATGACGAACAGTGAAGAGACCCTGGGGTCCTGGATCGCGGCCGCCGAAAATTTTACTTTTCCCGAAGCACAGTCGACGATATCGTGAGTCGAGTATTCTTCGAGGCCCATTATAACGTCAAGATTTTTAAGTCCTATGTCGCCGTCGATAAGAAGGACCTTGCGGCCCAGAAGGGAAAGCGCCATTCCAAGATTGGCGCATATGGTGGTCTTACCGACGCCGCCCTTACCGGAGGCTATCGCGTATACTTTCGCGTAGCGGTCTTTCGGCGCGCCTTTGTCGAGCTGCTGCGATATTTTAGAGGCGGCGTCCTTTGAAGACGAGCCGTTATTAACGGTTTCAAAAACGTCGTTAGTAACCAACCGAAACACATCCTTTGGCAGGCGTTTCAACGAAACGCTCTTTCAGAATCAATTCGTTTTGATGGCGGCTGCAGATAACGTTGGAGCCGAGCATCCTCTCGGGGATCCGTGAATAAGTGAGCGATACGCCGCCTATCGATACTTTTACGGGACTGAATGCGCCGGCGAAAATGAAAGAGTTGATCCCTCCGGAAAGACCTGCCCGGGCCTCGCCGCATAATTCGCCAAGCACGACTATCGACTGCGCGGCCTCGATGAGCCCGCCGGCGTTGAGCCCGCCGGCTAGAACGATCGAGCCGGCGTGTGACAGGATCTGTCCGCAGCGGACGGTAGAGCGCATATAAAGAGTGTTGTTGGATTCGGACCAGCCCTCCGCCGCGATATTCTGAGTTTCAACGGAGCTTTTACGGCTGATGTCCGCAGTATTTGAATAGATGTGTCTTACCGTCACTTTGCAGTGGTCCTGCACGTATTTTTTCAGCTTTTCGACCTCGTCCGCGCCGAGGTTTCTGTCGAGCAGGTCTATGGAAACGTCCGTAAAACGGGATTTCCCTTTGTGGCCGGAAATGCGGGCGCATATCGCGGTTCCGAGGCTCCTTTTAAGGATCCTTTCACCCACGCGCAGAACGCAACAGCCATTTCCTTCTTCGACGGATATGTTATTTTCGGCAGAGCGGTCCAGCATTATCTTTTGCCTTCGTCCTGGATTTTAGTTATCATCTTGCGAGCGTATTTATTGTTGAAATCGATTGAAAGCGCTTTGTTGTAGTAATAAAGGGAATTGGCCGAGTCGTTCTTTTCGAAATAATAAAGATCGCCGAGGTTGACGCATGCGTTTATGAATGTGGAATCGAGTTCCAGAGTTTTTTTATACATTTCGATGGCTTTATCAATGTGGCTTTCGTTATGGTATATAACGCCGAGCTGGAAATAGGCTTCCTTGAAATTCGGATCGAATTTGAGTACGAATTGGAACTCTTCGAGCGCCGATTCTTTTATGCCTTTTTCCAGATAATATACGCCGAGATTGTAATGTGAATAAGGGTCGCTAGGAACGAGATCAACGTATTTTTTCATGTAAAACGAAGCTTTCTGGTCGTCGCCCATTTTAGTGTACAGCGTGCTTAAGGCGCTATAAGACACGGGGTCTTTCGGATCGAGTTCGATCGCCGTCTTGAAAGCGTTTTCGGCCAGTTCGCTTTTGCCTATTTTGGCGTAAACTATGCCGATATTGTAATGCGCGAACGCCATCTTGTGATCGAGTTCTATGCCTTTCATCAGAAAAGCTATGGCCGTTTTGTAGTCGCTTTTTTTCGCGTAGGCGAGGCCTATGCTGGCGTAAGACTTGGCGTGGGTCGGGTCGACCTCTATCGCGCGCTTGTAGTTTCTGATGGCAAGATCGATCTTTCCGTTCTGGCCGGCGACGTTGGCCAGGTTATAGTATTCGGACGCCGTCCTGAATTTCGGCAGAAGATCCATGTCGGCGTCGGGGCCGTCATTTTTGGCCTTGCTTCCGCAGCCGGCCGCGGAAGCCGCCATGAATATCAGTAAAATTGAATATATTATTTTTTTTATGAAGTAACGTTCGCCTTTTTTCATGATACTCTCCTTAATAGTGAGCTGGGCTAATTATATAATATTTTAAATTAAAATGCAAATTATTAATTGCGTCCGTCAGCGGACCCTTCCGGCCGCGTGAGAATCGGGATACTTTTTCGCGAGCTCGGCCTCTATGAGTGCGGCCTCGTAATTTTTCGATAATTTTCTGTAGCACTGCGCCATGTAAAACAGGGCGTTAGGTCCCGCGGACGGGCTTATCCTTCTATGTTTCTCGAAAGAAACGAGCGCCTCCTGGTAAAGGCCGCGCGCGAAAAGTTCGGAGCCTTCGCGGAAATAATCGGCGAGTTTATATTTTAGCACGAGCAGGTCGCCGCCGGCTGAGCATAATATGAATATGTTCTCGCCGTCGGCTATAGAGTCGAGTATGACGATATTATTTTTTTTTACCTCTTCGGCTATAGAATGGGTCGAATCGGTTGAAAATCCTTTTAAAGTGTTAAAAACTGATATGGTTTTGCGTTCCGCGTCGCACGCGAAAGCGGCGTTGTTTTTGCAGAAATTCAGCATTGAAAGCGCGCCGCGCTTGGCACCCGGTCCGGCCTGAATCTGGAAAACGCCTTTCGGAGAGCCGTTTTCGTCAAACTTTAAAATTTTATCTTCTTTTGCGGATACCAGATAAAAGTTCTTGAACATATCGGCCGCTATCGTCGAGTACTCTTCACCTTTTTCCGGTATTCTGAACTTGTTTATGGTCCTTCCGGTTATGTCGAGCTTATAGACGAAAGCCTCGTTCCTGCAGAGCCCCAGGATGTTCGCATAGCCGTCGCCGGCAATGTTTTTGACGAAAATTTTCCGCGCTTCGATCTTGATGCTGCTTATTTCGAGAGGCACGTCGACGCGTTTTAATTTCGCGTCGGGCGTCAATTCATAGCACTTCTGGGCGTTAAGGTCGAAGAAATTCACTCCCGCGGAAGAACTGACGGTTATGAAGCTGTGCGGATAGTTTGTTTTTTTCGAGAGAGTTTCGTTCAATATCCTTAAAAACTGGAAGTTGTAATTCAGCGTGTAATGCTGGTTGGAAGGATAGTCGAATATGTGTATCTTTTCGTGAAGGTCTGCGTAAAGGCCGTAGTGGGCAATGACGTTAGTGCCGAGGATATTGCCGTAGCTTTCGATGAACTCGCCTTTGGAATTGAATACCAGCGCGGCGTTTTTATCTTTGTCGCAGACGATGATCCTTTTCAGTCTGTCGACGATGATCTTTTCGGGTGAAAGAAAGCGCCCCGCGCTTTTTCCGTAGCTGCCGAAAGAGAAACTGAAAACTCCCGAACCTGAATAAACGTTTATTTTATGATGCTTGTCGTCGAGCACGTAAAGGGACTCGTCCGGTCCGAGCGCGAAATCGCAGGGGAAAAGATTGTTTTCAAATGTTATGTTCTCGGATTTCACCGCTCCGTAACTCGAGATCACTTTGCCGGACTCGTTTATCTTTTCGATTATTCTTTCGCTTTTTCTGAATATGAAAAGATTTCCAGCCGAATTTTTCAATATTTTATCGCCGCTGTATCTTTTCAGGGAATATTTATGGACGCTTCCGTTGCCGGGACCGGCGGCCGGAACGATATTAAGTATCGTCGAAGATGCGCCGTCCACAAGAAAAATGTCGTTTTGCGGCGAAAAATAGATATAGGCGTCGTCTGAAAGATTTTCGTATTTAAGGTCGAAAAGTTTTTTCCCATTTTCGAAGACGAAGATCTTTTTCGAGTTCATTTCGGCCATGACACTGTATTTCGCGCTTGAGAAAACTTTTATCGCGAACATCTGTTTCAGGAACGTGCCTTTATTTTCGGTTATTTCGGTGGAATTCAGCAGGACGCCGCCCGGAGTGAAACGGTAGAACCTGCCGAGGATGGAGCAGGTCATCATTATATTTCCGTTGATGTCGCGCAGCATGTTCGAGGGGGCCAGTATGCGGGATTCGCCGCCAAAATTGAGTTTCACCCGGTCGGAGAGCACTCCGAATTTGTTGAAGAAAAGAAGAGTGGCGGAGGCTTTGTCGTACACTATAAAATTCGACTCGGAGTCAGCGAGAAAATTAGATGCCGACGAAGCGCTTATGTACTTATAACGGTCGAGGAGAAAAAATTCTTCCTTAAGCATCATGTGGTTTTTAAAGTATTTTTCGTCGTCGGAAAACATGAACAACGGTTTCAGCAGGTCCAGTTCAAGCGCGGAATCTTTTCTCTTTTTCTGTTCGATACGTTTTTCGTTTCTCGACAGGTGTTTTTTCATTAAAAACGCGTTCATGACGTCTTCACAGGCGGAAAGCGTCGCGGAAGCGAACAGAAGCGAAGATATTATTGCCAGTTTTATAAGATTTCCATTTTTTCGCATTGATGTCCTCATTTATTTTCGATTATTTTTTTCAGATTGAGCTGAACGGGGATCTTATCGCGGCGCGCGGAGAGTTTTATAATCTTATTCGCGCCGCCGTCGCTGACGTAAATATTGGCGTACGCGTCGACGGCGATCCCGGTTATTTTCGAAAAAGTGCCGCCGAAATAGCCGTAGAAAGTCCCGGCCGTGTCGAATGCCGCCAGCCGCGACTCTTTTTCAAGCGCAACGCCGGCGAGTATGATTTTATCAAGCAGAACAGCCACAGCTCCGGCGCTTTTCAGTCCGCCGATCTTTTTCAGCGGTATTTCGCCGAGAATGTTTCCATATTCGTCGAAACCCGTGATACGCCGGTTTCCGGCGTCAAGGACGTATATATTGCTTTTTGAATCTATTCCGATGTCGACAGGCTCGTTGAATTTCCCGCTTCCATAGCCGAACCCGCCGATCTCGAGCATATAATTGCCGTTCGCGTCGAATTTCTGGACGCGGTCGTTTTTCGAGTCGCACGCCCACACGTAATTGGAACGGTCGCAAGCTATGCCGAGCGGCGCGTTCAGCCGTCCGAGGGTTTTTCCCTCGCCGCCGAAAGCCAGAACGAAGTTCGCGTCGCGGTCGAATTTTTGTATCCTGTTGTTTCCGCGCTCTGAAACGAATATGTTTTTAGGCGTCACCGCCACTGAAACCGGCTCGTTGAACGAAGCCGCGTTCGAAACGCCGATATTGTTCGGCGAGGTGTTTTTTTCATCCCACGCAAAACTGCCGAATTCGTAGATGAAATGGCCGGCCGGATCGAATTTTTGTATCCTGTCGTTGCCGCAGTCGCAGACGAAAATATTGCCGTCCGCATCTGCTGCGAGGCCCGCGGGGCCCGACAACAGGCCGCTCAGACGCCCGGGCGAGCCGAATTCGAGATTTAAAGAATATTCGAGGGGCGAGAATTCGAAAAACAGATCGTACTTCAGCGCCTTATCGGCATTGTAACCGGCCGCCGGTTTTCCGTTTTCGTCTTTGGACGTTATGCCGTATCTTAAGAAGGCGTCTTTGAGATTCACCGTCACCGCGCCCGAATCCTGTTCGGTTATGAGCGTGGTGGCGAACAATTCATACACTTTATGATCGCTGCCGGCCGTTGATATGAACGCCGACATTATGACGGGCCCGCAGAGATTGAAATGTATCTTGAAAGAATCGTCTTTGAGACGCTCTGTTCTGGTTATCGCGCAGTTTTTTTCTGAAGCCGTTCCGTCGGCGGAGGTAAAGGTTTCGGCCGTATCATCGCCGTCGTCAGCGGTTATCTCTTCAAATTCCGCGCCGCTGATATCGTCTGCCGCGAAACGATTTGAGTCGTTTCCCGGCGTGTACTTTCCGGCGCCGCCGGCTTCCGCGCCGGACGCGAAAAGCAGAATGACCGCGGCCAGAGAGACGGCGGTTAAGCGATGTAAAAATTCGGCGGCTTTTATATCTGATCGGTCTTTGTGAATAATGCGCATATTTAACATAAAATCCCAAACATTATATCAAAATAAATTTCATAATTCAATAGCAATTTGTTTTGGGACGGCGATTTAATTAACGCGGTCCTTGAATTTTTCGACGTCTATCTTCAGCTGTTTTAATTTTTCGTGAAAATGCGTCCTGTTGAGGCCTATCTGCTGAGATGTCCTCATTATGTTGCCGTTGTTCCGCTTCAGCGCCCTGGTTATATAATCGAGCTCGAACTGCTCTATGAGCATCTTCTGCGCTTCGTGGTATGAACGCGCCTCCAGGTCGGCGATCATATAGACTCCGTCGCGTGGACTTTCAGAGCCGGCCGCGGGCGGCGGGAACTGCGTGTCCGCTGCCGGGCCGCATGGCTGCTGACCGGAACGCTCGAACGCGGGCGCCGTGCCTTTGAGCCCGCTTATCTGCACGAGCTCGCACGTGTCGATGAGTTCGCCATCGCAGAGGACCAGCAGGCGCTCGATGGTGTTCTGCAGCTGCCTGACGTTGCCCGGCCAGTTGTAATTCTGCATAAGAAGCAGCGAATTTTTGGTGAGAACGGGTTCTTTGCGGTTTATTTTTTTTGCGTAAAAAGTCAGGAAATGTTTTATCAACATCGTTATGTCGCCGTTCCTTTCGCGCAGCGGCGGCATGACGATATTTATGACGTTGAGCCGGTAATAGAGGTCCTCGCGGAAGAGTTTCGCGGCGATCTCTTTTTCGAGGTCTTTATTGGTGGCGGCTATCAGCCGCACGTTCACCCTTATGGAATGTCCGCCGCCCAGCCTTTCTATCGTCTGTTCCTGTATAGCCCTGAGGACCTTGGCCTGTATCTGCATCGGCATGTCGCCGATCTCGTCTAAAAAAAGCGTTCCGCCGTCGGCGAGCTCGAATTTGCCTTTCTGTTCGCTGTGCGCGCCCGTATAGGCGCCTTTTTCATGGCCGAAAAGTTCGTTTTCGAGAAGGTCGGCCGGGATCGCGGCGCAGTTTATGGTCACGAAATTTTTATGCTTTCTTCCGCTGTTGAAATGGATCGCCTTCGCCACGAGTTCCTTGCCCGTTCCCGATTCGCCCGTTATAAGCACGGTGGCGTCTGTGACGGCGACTTTGCTTATTTTATCGAAAACGACGTTCATTTTATCGGAGTTGCCGATGATATTTTCGAATTTATATTCGCAGTTGAGCTGGCTTTTAAGTATGACGTTCTCGCGCTCTAAATTTATGCGTTCGAAGGCCTGCCTGACTACGATCTTAAGTTTCTCGTTTTCATACGGTTTTGAAAGATAGTCGTAAGCACCCTCTTTCATGGCGTTTACGGCGTTTTCGGTGTTGCCGTGCGCGGTGAGCATTATAACGCAGGCCTCTGGCCGCGTTTGCCTGATAGTTTTAAGCACCTGCATTCCGTCGATTCCCGGCATCATGAAATCGGTTATCACTATGTCGTATTCTTCGGGTTTCTGCTGGAACGCCTTAATCCCGGCCGCGCCCGATTCGGCGGTGTCGCAGATATATTTCTGCTTTGTCAGAAGCGAGCTTAGGGAAAAAAGGATGCTCGGCTCGTCGTCTATGAGTAATATTTTTCCGTAATTTTTTTCGTTCATCGATAAATTCCCCTTAAATTAAGGTTGCCGTTCCTGCGGCCAGTTGGGCTTAAGCGTTATCGTCCGACTTCGAATAGTCGCTTTTGATCGGAAACGATATTTTAAAGGCCGTTCCGCTTCCGGGGTGGCTTTCGACCGTCACGCCCGCCTTCATGTCGTCTAAAATGCGTTTAACGATCGAAAGACCGAGCCCCGTTCCTGAAGGCTTGTTGGTGAAAAACGGCATGAAGATCCTCGAGATCCCTTCCGGATCGATGCCGCAGCCGTTGTCTATTATTTCCACGTTGCATCCGGAACCGGTATCCGAAGAATTGATTATGAGGGTCTTGTGCTCTATGGCCGGGGCGAAGGCCTGCATGGAATTAATTATAACGTTTAAAAAAACCTGCGCCAGTTCGTCCGGTTCCCCGAAAATGGCTATCTTCGAATTTAAATTCGCATGGATCGTTATACCATTTTTTTTCAGCTGCGGCTTTAGCAGCATCAGCGTTTTTTTCAGCGTGTCGTTCACGTCGAAAAATACCGGATTTCTTTTTTTCTGGGGTTTCGCGAGCGAAACGAACTCGTTGGTAACCTTGTCGAGCCTGTCGACCTCGCCGATGACGACCGTTATCGATCTCTGGCCTTCCGCGCTGAGGCCGGGTTCCTCTTTAAGCAATTCTATGAGGCTGCGCACCGAGGTCAGCGGATTTTTTATCTCGTGCGCGATGCCCGCCGAAAGCTGGCCTATGGTGGCGAGTTTATCGAGGTTACGCATCCGCCTTTCGAATTCGTCTTTCTGCTCGAGGCTTTCGACCATTTCGTTGAAGACGGTCGAAAGGTATGACACTTCATCGGAACCCGTGACGGGCATTCTGGCGTCGTAGCTGCCTTCTGAAAGTTTCTGCGCGGAAGCGATGAGATAGTTTAAAGGTTTTAAAACGAACTGCGCCAGGAAAACCGATATCAGGCCGCCGAAGCAGGTAAGAAGTCCAGTTATGACGAAATTCTGCCAGAGCATCCAGTTGAGGGCTTTCTGGGTGGTCTTCAGCGAAACTTCGAACCAGACCTGCCCGCCGGCGCCGTCGGCAAACTTGAACGGCACGAAAAGATTAAAGCTGTCGCCGAGGTTGAAATAATATTTGATCTGTGAAATGTCCTGCCGCATGGTGACTGCGCTGTCTTCGCCGCCGGCCGTTTTGCCCGAACGGGCGCTTTCGGGAAACGCCGCCAGTATCTCGGCCTGGCGTTCCTCAAAAAATCCGCTGACCTTGCTTATTATTATGGAATTAATGTCCGAGTCTCTGAGTATTATTCTGCAAAGATCGCCCAGTCTTTCGGCCTGGCTGCTGGAGAGGTCCGCCGCGACGCGGGCTATCGTGCGGGCGGCCATGGCGCTTTTCTGCACGGCGTTTTCAATGATAATGCCGCGCTCGCGGTTTATCGAAAAAACGACGACGAGCGACATGGTGATGAAGGTCAGCAGCGTTACGAAAAAAATAAACCTGAGCTTGAGGCTTCTGTTGATATTAAGCCGTTTGCGGGCTCTTTCCAGCGTGGCCGGCATGAAATTTTTCATACATTTTCTTTTCTTTCAGGTATGTGTCGATAATGTATTTGGCGCGGGGTTCCGCATCGACGGCGAAGCGCACCTCTGCGAACATTTTAAAGGCGAGTTCCTCGTCTTTAAAATGTTCGAGCGTCAGCATGGCGAGTTTTATCCTTATGGAAGAGTTGTATGGATAGATGGCGAGCGCCTCTTTGTAATATTTCGCGGCGTTATCGAAATCGCCGTAGTTATAGTAAATTTCGGCGATCTTATAACGCACGTCGGCGTAATTAGGAAAGCGGGCCATGGCGATCTCGAGATTTCTGACCTTGGCCCGGTGGACGAAGTGATTGACGATCAAAATTAAAATATAGGCGCCAAGGCATATTCCGATCACGATAGCCAGTATCTGGTTGTGGTCGAAACCGCCGGCGGGCCTGTAACCGATAAGATTAAAAATATAATCCAGCAAAAAAATGTCTCCATCGAAGATTCGATATTTTGTTATATTGTCATTCCGCGGCGCCGCGAAGCCGTTCGGCGTTCGCCGTGGTTCATCTTAAATAATCTTTTCTGGTAATGTTTTTAAGACCTTTTATCTTTTCAAAGATCGACCTTACAAGGAATTCGTAATCGCTTTCTTTTATGTGAATGAAATGGACGGCGAATTCGCATATTTTTTTATTGTCGACCTCGGTCGTGTTTCCCCTGATGACCTTTCCGAAAATATTCATCTGTTTTCCGAAAATCCTGTCGTCGATCTCTATGAAATCGTCTTTGGTGAAATCTTCGTGGGAGATTATCAGAACTCCCGTGCCCGAAAGGTTGAGCCCCATTCCGCCTTCGGTCGGCACCCGCTGAAAGTCTCCGTGCTTGAGCGTTTCGTCGCACAGCTCGACGCCGGGGGTCTTTCTGATGACGCGCCAGAAATTCAGCGGCAGAAAAAGTTCGAGCCGCAGATGAGTTCTTCTCTGCTGCACGTCGTTCGGAATAAACTCGTTATAATTATAGTATTCGACGTGCGCGCTCTTCTTTTTATTCGACAGGTGTTCGAATATATTCGATAATTTATCCCACATGTTTGCCAAGGTTATTCACCGCCATTTTAAATCTTGCGTTTATTTTATGCCCGGGTTTAATTGGTAAGGCTCGCCAAAGGCGCGGGAATCCTTCCGCCGCGCCTGATGAATCTTTCCGAACCGAAGCCGCCGATGGCCATTATCGGCGCTTCGCCGAGGAGCCCGCCATAGTTTACAGTGTCGCCGACGGTCTTGCCGAACGCCGGAATAAGGCGGCAGGCGGTCGTTTTAGAATTTATCATACCGATAGCCATTTCATCGGCTATTATCGCGGCGAGAGTTTCCACTTTGACGTCGCCAGGAATGGCGACCATGTCGAGACCGACGGAGCATACGGCTGTCATTCCGAGAAGCCTTTCGAGCGTAAGGGCGTTTTTGTTGACGGCCCTTATCATTCCCATGTCTTCCGAAACGGGAATGAATGCGCCTGAGAGTCCGCCTACGTGTGAGGTGGCCATTACGCCGCCTTTTTTCACTGCGTCGTTGAGCATTGCCAGGGCGCATATGGTTCCGTGCGTGCCGCATATCTCGAGTCCCATTTCCTCGAGTATATTGGCCACAGAGTCGCCTTCGGCGGGAGTGGGAGCCAGGGAGATATCGACTATACCGAACGGCACGCCGAGCGCTTTAGACGCTTCGCGGCCTATCATTTCGCCCACGCGCGTGATCTTGAACGCCGTTTTTTTGATGGTCTCGGCGAGGTCGTCGAAGGAGGCGTTCTTTATCATGGAAACGGCGTTGCGCACGACGCCGGGGCCTGATATGCCCACGTTTATAACGCATTCGCCCTCGGACACGCCGTGGAAGGCGCCCGCCATAAAGGGGTTGTCCTGGGGGACGTTGCAGAATACTACGAATTTGGCGCACGCGATTGAGTCGCGGTCGGCGGTCCGGCGGGCGCATTCGAGGATCATTTCGCTGGTTTTCAGAACGGCGTCCATATTTATGCCGGCCTTCGTCGAAGCCACGTTGAGCGAGCCGCAGACGCGTTCGGTGGTCGAAAGCGCTTCGGGAAGAGAGTTGAGCAGGTTCGTATCGCCCTTGCTGAAGCCTTTTTCAACCTGGGCCGAAAATCCGCCGATGAAATTTATGCCGAGTTCGGCGGCGGCGCGGTCGAGCGCCTTGGCGATCGGAGTGTAATTGCTTGATTCGCAGGATTCGGCCACTATGGAGATCGGGGTTATCGAAATTCTTTTATTGATTATAGGGATGCCGAATTTCAATTCGATCTCGTTTACGGTCGAAACGAGGTTGCGGGCGTAATTCATTATTTTTTTATAGATCTTGTCGGCGCAGATCTTGATGTCGGGATGCGCGCAGTCTTTCAACGATATTCCCATAGTCACGGTGCGTATATCGAAGTGCTCCATCTGCACCATCGCTATAGTTTCTAATATTTCGCCGGGCGAAAAATATGCCATTTCGTTTCTCCTAATCAGTATCAATAATAAGGGCCTGACCGCGCGCCGCCGCGTTTCACGGGAACATCGAAGCCCCAAAAAATGCGCGCCGGAAGATTGACGCCAGACAAGAAACAATTTTATCATATTTGAATCCATTTTACAACATTTTTTTGTGCCGCCCGGCTCATTTTATATTCAGTAATTAATTTTGCCGTCCGGACGTATCGCCGCCGAAGTTATTGACATTTAAGCATCTTAATGTTATAATCTGCGCGGTGAATTTATGAAGACTTCCATAATTACGACAAAATTAGAAAACATAGCCGATATCAAAACCGATATGGCCAATATCGACGTGGCGTTTTCAGACATATGTTCCGTGTTCAGATCGAAGGAGGCCGCGACCGAGATCGCCCGCCTGGAGGAACTCGCCGCTCAGCCCGATTTCTGGTCGAACCGCGAGAATTCGACGCAGACGCTCAAAAGCCTAAATCAGCTGAGGCCGCGCCTTTCGCTTTTCGCCGAGATCACGGCACTTCACGAAAACGTTCACCTCACTTTCGATCTTATGCAGGCGGAAAATGATAATTCACTTCTGGCGGACCTCTTAGATACTATGAAAAAGTCGGCCCAGAAAATGTCCGAATTTGAAATTTCCTTACTGCTGGACGAAAAATTCGATGCGAACTCGGCCATCATTTCTATCCATCCGGGCGCGGGCGGCACTGAATCGCAGGACTGGGCGCAGATGCTTATGAGAATGTACACTCGCTGGATGGAAGAGCACAAGTTCAAATATTCCATAATCGACCAGCTGCCGGGCGAAGAGGCCGGAATTAAAAGCGTGACGATCCTTGTGAACGGGCTTTACGCTTACGGCTATTTAAAGAGCGAAAAAGGCGTGCACCGCCTCGTGCGCATATCGCCGTTCGACGCCAATCACCGCCGCCACACGAGTTTCGCGTCGGTCGACGTCCTGCCGCAGATAGAAGAAAGCGAAGAGATCGTCATAGAAGAAAAAGACCTTAAAATAGACACTTACCGTTCGTCCGGCGCCGGCGGCCAGCACGTCAACGTTACCGACTCGGCGGTGCGCATCACGCATCTTCCGACCGGAACTATCGTGCAGTGCCAGAACGAGCGCTCGCAATTCTCCAACAAAGCCACCGCTATGAAGATACTGCAGTCGAAGCTAGCCGAACTCTCCGCGCGCAAGCGCCAGGACGAAATAGACAAGGTCAACGGCCTTAAGCGTGAAATTGCGTGGGGATCGCAGATACGCTCATACACATTCCATCCGTATAACCTTATCAAAGACCACCGGACTGCTTATGAAACCGGCAACGTGGGTCCCGTTATGGACGGTTATATAGATGAATTCGTCAAAAATTACCTGCATTTTTTAAAGTCGTCTAACTGACCGGTTTCCCTGGCGGGGCAGGACCGCTGAAAATTAAATTATGAAAAGATACGAAGAATTTAAAATTTTACTTCTCGACGCGCCCGAAACCGACATGGGCTGGTTCAACGGCAATGTCGCTTCGCCCGCGCTAGCCTATATCGCGGCATACACTAAAAACGATTTCACGCTTAAAATACTCGACCTGCACGTCGAAGAGCGTCCCTGGCTCGCGCTGAAAAATACGCTTACGGAATTCAAGCCCGACCTTATAGGCATTTCATTCGTTCATACATGCCACCATACCGAAGTTAATTCATGCTTGCGCATGATAAAAAAGATAAGCCCGTCCTCGATCGTCGCGGGCGGCGGTTTTCTTTTTTCCACGCTGCACGAAAAATACATCAAAGGCGGGCTTATCGATATAGCCGTTATCGGCGAGGGCGAGATCACATTCAAAAAGATCGCCGAAACGCTCGCTGAGCGCAAAAAAGAAAGCACGGCCATAAGTCGTACCGACTTCAGGCTGCGACGCTCGCTCAAACTCATCGAAGGCCTCGCCATGGCCGCCGGCGAAGAAGACGCGGCGCTTGCCGGCACGGTCTCTTCCGAAGCGATTTTTAAGAGCCCGCCGCGTAAGTTTATTGAAAACCTCGACTCGATACCGTTTCCGGCGTTCGAACTCTTTCACATGGAACGCTATAATCTTCCGATATACGGCGGCAAAGAGACCTTCGGCGCCATGTTCTCGCGCGGCTGCGCGAACCGCTGCAGTTTCTGCACCGAGTCGGCCGCGTGGAACCACACGGTAAGAAGGCATTCGCCCGAATACGCGATCAAATATCTGAAATTATTATATGAAGTTTACGGCAAAAAGACATTTGTTTTCGGCGATACCGATTTTTTGTCGAAACGCGAATGGGTGCAGGGATTCATAGATAATTTGAAGGCGAGCGGGATGAAGATCAATTTTTTCGTCCAGGCCTGCTGCACTTCGGTTATCAAATGCGCGGACCTTCTGCCGGAGCTCAGGCGCCTCGGGCTTTTTAAGATAATGCTGGGCGCCGAATCCCCGTTCACCGACGTTTTAAAACTGCTCAATAAAGGCATGCAGAACCGCAATATCATAACGCGCGCGATGGACCTGGTCAAGCGCAACGACATTCTTCTTCTGATAATGATGATCTGGGGGACCGAGCACGACACCGAAGAATCTCTGGTGCAGGAGCTCGAATTTTTCGGCCGCTACGCCGATTTCATAAGCCCCGGAATGCTGACGCCCTATCCGGGGACCGGCCTTTACGAAAGCCTGAAAGATAAAAACGTCATAACCGTCGACGACCTGTCGATGTACGATCAGCTGCATGTTATAATGCCGGCGGGGACGATGACCTATATGGAAACGGTCGCCACCTACCGCAAAAACCTTTTTTTGCATTACAATATCAACTGGAAAACCTACCGCAGCCTCTTTTCGAAAAATAAATTTCTGCAGCGCATTCAGTGGTATTATTTTCTGCTGATATGGAGCACTTTTTACAAAGACCTGATGGCATTCGGCCAGGACCACTTCCGAAAACACATCATCCACGAAAAAGAATACGACCGCATCATGAACGGGTAACGCCTTAATTTCAAGACTGTTTAACCGCCGGGTCTCCCGTGTGCGCCACTTTGATCGTGAACGAAAAAAGTATGGCCAGCATGTAAATCGTGAGGGCTATGCCCGATACTACCATGCTTTCTTCGAGATAAGGCGTTTTAAGGGCCAGTCCGGGGATCTTTACGATTTCGCTTGTCACTTCGACGAAAAGAGCCACCACAAGGAACATGAGGCCGTAGTCGTGGGCGAGGTGATTGAGTTTTTCTTCGAGCGCGCTCGCGGCAGTCTGGATCGAACCGAAAATTCTGTATATAGTTTCGCGTTCTTCGAGCGCGACGCCGTAGGCCACGAATATCGTCGCGATGGCGTTCAATATATCGTCGACCTCCTTGACGTTGTTGGCCGGGTTCATTAGAAGCGAAACGAGGCTCGACGCTGAAAATATTGAGACAACGAAGATGACCAGATTGAAAACTATCATTCCGCTTTTCGACATAAGCCAGAGCATCATACGCTTTCCATTGATTATATCTTTCATTATTTTTGCCTCTTTTTCTGATTTCTTTCAAACTTATTTTCGGGTTAATTTACATGTATTGGGCCATGGCGGATTTTGCGCGGTTCGCCGCAGGCTTATCCGCTTATAACGATGCCGTGCGGCAGGGAATCGCCGAAGAAAAGTTTCTGGTCGTTCTCGTCGAGCGCCGCGAGGTTCATCAGAAGATCGTAAAGATGCTCGGAGGCCGGGCATGTTTCTATCTGCTTTTGCACCTTCGCCATCGTTTCGGCGCAAAGATCGAGTTTGCGGTCGCCCGTTACGCGCGCCATAAGTATCGCTGAATATGGAATATAGGCCTCTTTCGACCAGTCGAATTCCAGAAGCGCGCCGACCCAGCCCTCTGCCATTTCGGGTTTTACAACATAATCGGGGCCGCCGTATACGAGCCTTCGCGCTCCGACGCGCGCCAGCGCCCAGACCGAAATAGTGTTCGGGCCGTCGCGGCGTATGGTTTTTTTCAGAAGGTTTCCGAGCTGGATCTTGTCCTGCTCGGGCAGGAGTTCGAAACTCGCCGCCATGCGAAGAAGTTCGACGAGCTCCTGATTGTTCGCAGACACCTTGAAAGGCTTGTCGCCCGTTTTTTTAGAGCCGTAGATCTGCTCTTTGAGCTTATTGTAGACCTCGAGCTGCTGCCCGGCGGTCATGCCGCCGGCTATGCGCCTTAAAAATATATAATAATTTATGACGGAGTTTTTGTTTCCGCGGAAATTGACTCCGCCGAAAGATACGCGCAGCGCCTCCTTGACGCGCCAGTCGTCCATGGGCGCGCCGAAACCGGGGCGCAGCAGAAAGCCCGCCAGATTGTACCAGCGCTCTTCATGCGCCGCGCTCGTTTTTTTCAATTCGGCCGATTTGATCATGGCGGCGAAAAGTGCGCGAAGCAGTTCGGGCGGCCATTCCTCTTTCTTGACGCCGAAATGCTCTTCCAGCCTTCTTACCAGGCGGTTGAGGCCGTCGGCCGCTTCAGAGCCTTTCGCGGCGAAAGCTGCCCCGATAATGTCTTCGGCTTTTTTCAACGCGTCGGCGTCGATCGCGGCACCCGGTAATTTTGGGGCCGTTTCGCCGGCGGCGGGAGTGCCGCCGCCGTCCGGCGTTCCATTTTCAGTTTCCGCCGCCGCTGCAGTCTCGTGTTTTCTGAAGTTGAACTGCAGTTTCCAGCGGTGTTCGCTTATTTTCGAAAGACAGTACAGGTCGATCGTTCCGACCTCGGAAAGATAGGCCGAAAGGCTGATATCTATGTGAGGCGTCCTCGATCTTTTGCCGTAGTTAAGGCATGTGAAAAGCGGCGGCAGTTTGACGTAATTTTCTTCGTCGATCTCAATGATACCGCCTATTGCGCCTTCGTTAACGGTCGACGAATAAAGCGCGAACTGGGCCGGCTGGTTGGTTATGACCGACAGTCCCGCCTCTATCGAGGATTTTTTTCCTTCTTCCATCCCGCGCGTCACGACGCATACCGCCCTTTCGGTGCGGCCGGGCTCGCATGCGTGGCCTTCGTCTCCGCTCGAAACGCCTATGTAGTAGGAGCGCGCGCTTCCGCTTCTGATGCGCACGCCGCTTCCGCTGCGCGTGTAAGCGTAATAAGCCGCGCCCAGAGAGACGCTCAGGTCGTAATCGGGGTTGTCGAGAACGGTAAAACCGCCCGTCTGCTTATCGGCGCCGGCGTCGAGCCAGCCCGATATTAGTTCCGTGGCTCGGCTTCTGATCGCGTCTGATTTGAAGACGCCTCCGTTGTAAAGGATCTTGTCGGGGCGCACGAATGCGCGGCCGCTGTCGCGGGCGATATCCCTGACGTGCCGTTTAAGGAATTTTGCGAGCTGGTTTGAAATGGAGGGGTCTTCGGCGTAGGGCAGGCCGCTTTCGCGAAGCCCGGCGGCGGAGCTTATTTTTTTATCGATCGAGTTGAAATCGACCTCGTTCAAAAAGCCGTCTATCAATATTTTTGAAATTTCTTCGCGCGTGAGCGTGAATTTCATGGTGGAGG
>MGFH01000077.1 GCA_001791795.1 Candidatus Wallbacteria bacterium GWC2_49_35 | reverse complement strand
AATAAGAAGAGCAGCGTCAGTCTTAAAGTTTTCATACAACCTCTCCATTAAAAATTTTAAAGAACCAAGTTTATATTTTTTTACATTTTTATAATTTGTAGTATTATATATTTTTAGAGTTTGTAAGTCAACTTAATTAAATGCTTATTTTTATAATTCCTCTTGCGGGTAAATCCTGCATTTTACTATACTTAAATTGAACTACAATTTTTCGCAGTATCGTCATTCTTTTGTTCGCAGCATTTCCATACCAGAATTCGCAGTAATAACGCTATGGAGTTTTTACAGGGAGGTATGGTTATGCTTTTTTATCTTTCATTCATGCTGAAGGCGGTTCTCGCATTCAGCATTCTGGCTAAATTTATTTCCGGCTTTATGGTCGATACTAGTTTCATCGTATTCTTATCGGCACAGATAATTATGCTGGATTACGTCATATTCAAAGACAGGGAAATGGCCCGAAAGAACATCTCGATCTCGTTTTCTTATCTTAACGATATCATGAAATATTTATATATCGGCGACGTCCGCTTCGATAAGAAGTTCAGCGGCGGCCTCAAAACAGCCGGAAAGCAGTTCAGTATTTTAGGATTTATATCCGCGGCCACGGTTTCCTCTTTCCTGTGCGGCTCGATCTTCTTCTTCGCTTCGCCGCTTTACTCGCAGGAAAATATTACAATCCCCGACCTGAGCGGCCTGAAACAGTTTACTGCAGAAACTAATTTCATGAGCTTCGAAGGATATATCATTTCGTATTTTAAGATCAAATACGACAGGGAAATTTCGCGCGGTGAGGCCAGAAAAATAGTCAAATCGGCTTTTAAAAAAAAGAGCGCCTATGAAAAGATCAGCAATGACGAGGCTATCGCGAAAGTTAATTCGGCGAAGATCGGCGCCGATTATGAAGAATTCGACAAAAAATACAGTGAATGCGTCATTAAACTCAGAAACACTATAGACTCGATAAGAAAGATTAACGGCCATATGGTTCGTGAGGGCTCAGGCGCGTGCGCGTGCCCGAACAGATGCTCGAAAAAGTCGTACAGGATTATCAAACTATCGGCCTGCCAAAAAAAAGCGGGCCGCGTAACTGATAAAATTTGCCGGATCGACGCTAAATACAACGTGAAACGCGTTGTGCTGCTGCCTTTCAAGAAAAAGGCAAACGTGTCCGGCTCTGAAGAGGAAAGCGCATTTATCGAAGCAAAGAAAACCCTCGCCGACAAAGGATTCAGCGTGGTTAGCGGCGCTGATATAGCCGGCGTGTGCTTTAATCTCGATAATCTGAATAAATCGACGGTCAGGACGCTGGCGAAAAAATTCGACGCCAATTATATAATAACCGGCTCTATCGCGGATGGCGCGGATGCCAGTTTAAAAATAATCGATGCGGCGGCAAATAAAACATTCTCCTCGTTCGACTGTTTAAACTGATTCAAGACTTTTAATTTACCGCTATCGTATTCGTCTCAAGTGAGGGAAACGAACCAGAGGTAAATTTTAACTTTATATCTTCGATTTTATCATATTTTAAGTCGATAAACGAACCTATGCCGTCTTCCACGGTAACTTCGAGTTCTCCGGATAAAGTGCCGGTGCCTGAAGATTTTGACGCGGTTATTTTTGAGTTGCTGTCGGTTAATATTATATTTCCGTAATTATCGCAAACCGCGACCCTTATCTGACTGAATGCAATATCTTTATACTGCGGGCTGTCCGGTTGATCGTTAGCTACCCACGACAATTTGGCGGCGCTGCCGGCCGAGACCGTCACGTAATTTGAATATGCCGCGGGCAGCGCGGGCGATCCGCCGGCCACCGTAAATTTTATTTTTATCTGTTCAGCCGTCGTGTATAATAGGTCCGTAAACGCCGCGATTCCATTCACTAATACTTTAGTCGATGTGCCGCCTAAAGATTTGACCGTCGAACCCGTATCGGCTTCCACCTTTATCGATATCGTGTTCTCGCCGGCTAATACATTGCCGTAAGCGTCGCACAAAGCGGCCGTCGGCTGCATCGCAAAAGCCGTCCCGGCCGTAGCGGCAGTTGAAGGCTGCGCAGAAACTTTTATGAAGCTCGCCGCCGCGGGTTTGCATGTTATGAATCTGGTTTCTACATCGGCAACTCCGGAAGCTGAAAATTTAATTTTAAAATCTTCCGCTTTCTGGTAATTAACCGCGCTGAACGTTACGCTTGTGCCGTTCATAGTTTTTGTCGTCTCACCTTTTAAGTAATTCGAATCGCCAGCCGATCCGATCGACGCTATAACCTGCGTGTTGGCCGTCACGGAGTTGTTGAATTCGTCAAGCGCATTTATGGTTACGCTGAAATTAGCGCCGGCAGTCACCTGCGCCGGCAGTAAATTGCTGTCGACGGTTATTTTTTTGAACGCTCCCGCGACAACATTAAAATCATTGCTTGTTTTAGTTTTAGAAATTGCCGCATCGGTCACGGTTATTTTATCGGCGGCTTGCGCTTTGGTTATTTTAACGGTCGTCACCGACACGCCGTTATTGAAACTATTCGCCGTCGCAGGAGCTATCGTCGCGGTCGTATCGGTCAGCGACAGCGTTCCGGCGTAATTTTTGACGATATTGCCGTTTATATCTTTCGCGGTAATAGTTAAACTGATGTCGGCGCCTGCCGTTAGGCTAAGAGGTATGGATGAGATCTCAAAACGGTCGAGCGCGCCGTAGGTCCACGTTAAAAGCGCCGTGCCGTTTTTATACGAAGTCGAATCGGTTATCTTCATGGTTAAATTAGCGTCCGCCGAAGTGTTTTTGACGCTTATATCAGCGACGCCCTGGCTGAACGCCGCGGCGCCGTACGCGGAGCCCGTAACGCCCGTGCCCGACCAGGCAACGGTGCCGGCAGCGCCAGTTAAAGAAAAAGTTCCGGTGCCGCTGTAACCGGTGATGGTGTTCGAATACGCGTCACACGCCGTTATTCTTAAATTGACGGCGTTTCCGGCGACCTGCTGGCCGTCAGGTATTATATTAAAATGATCGAGCGCAGCCGGCGTCCAAGCGACCGCCGCGGTTTTTGAAATATTCGTCGCCGAATCGGTTATCGTGAACGTGGCGTTCGCGTCAGAGGACGTATTCGTTAATTCGATCAATGCCACACCTTTTGAAAAGGCTGCGCCTGAATAAACCGCGGCAGGACCGGCGCCCGGCGTAACGCCCGTGCCGGACCATGTAATAGTCCCTGTAGTGCCTGTGATCGAAAGGCTGCCGCCCGAATTAAAATCTTCGATGAGATTATCGTTTTTATCGAGCGCGCTCACCTTTAAAATCACTTTACCGCCGGCGGTTTGAGGAACGGGCGTATTAGACGTGATAGAAAAGCGGTCGAAAGAGCCGCTGACTACGGTTATCAAAGTCGACTCCACGCTTTTTAACCCCGGAACCGCCATGAATTTAAGCGTCAGTTTTCCAGCTTTATTATAACTGAGCCCGGTAAACGCGGCTACGCCGTTTTCAGCCTTCACCGAATACGACACTGGGCGGAGCTGCGAGCCGTCGCCGTCAGGCGTGACGACGAATATCGACGTGGAATTATCGGTCGTGACTAAATTTGCGTACGCGTCGTGAACGGCTATCCGCGGCGCGGGGCTGAATGCGGTCCCGACACCGGCTTGCGCCGAAGGCGCCTCCAGCATGTACAATGCATAGGCCGTACCAGGCAATACCTTATAGGTGTCCGATTCTGTAGAACCGGGACCGCTCGTCGTCTTGAATACAAAACTTACGTTTTCCGCTTTTTTATACAATAAATTCGAAAACTCGGCGATACCGTTAGTAACGGTCCTCGACGTTACGCCCTCTATGACTGAATCGCTGGCCGAGACCGGTTCGATGCTTATCTTTGTAGTGTTATCGCCGGTTATTATATTGGAATAACTGTCGCACACGGCAATTTTGAAGTTTTTAGAAAAAGCCGCGCCGGCCTTCAAAGTATCGTCGGGCTGCTGGATTATCATAAGTTTAGACGCCGCCGCGGCCGTTATCGAGATCGGAGCCGCGTCTGACGCCTGCAGCCCTGAAGCGGAAATTTGAATTATGATATTTTCCGCCGTCTGATATGACAGATCGTCAAATGCAACACTTCCGTTCACCGCGGTTTTTAATGTCGTGCCTTTCAGAGCCGTAAGCGACTGTCCGACCGACGCTCTGATCTGCGTCGTATTGTCATTGGTCACCTGATTATTGTAAGCGTCATAGAGCTTTACCTGCAGCGCGGGCGTCAGCGTCGCGTTGACCAGGCCCGTAAAAGGCTGACCCGAAATACCAATTTTAACCGCCGCGTCGGCGGCTATGATCAAAGTCTGCGATGCGCCCTGTATCAATCCCGAAGTCGCCAGTACGACCGTAGCTGGCGATGCCTTTGTGATCGTGATGTCGGCGCTGCATACTCCGTTCACGAACTGTGAAAGTGTTTTGGGCGTGATCGTTGCGGTATCGTCGGTTAAGCTCAGCGCCGCGCTGAAATCGGTTATCGTGTTATTGAATATGTCTTTAGCGGTTATCGTGACGGCAAACGGTTTGCCTGCGACCTGATTCCGGAGCACCTCGATATAGAAATGATCGATCTTGCCGACGGTCCAGGATACGAAAGTCGTTCCGCCCTTGCCGGTAGCCGTGTCGGTTATCGTAACAACCTTATTGGCGTCGGCCGCCGTATTAAGTATTTTTATAAATGCGGTACCGTTCGAAAACGCGTCCGCGCTGTAAAAGCCATACCCGTTTCCCGAATTCGTTACGCCCGTGCCCGACCATGTGACATTTCCGGTCGCGCCGGAGATATTCAGCGAACCGGATTTTGAATAACTGCTGAAATAATTGTTATTAGCGTCCCGCGCTCTCACCTGAAGAATGATTTCGTTGCTCGCCGCGGCACTTCCGTGCGTAGGGATAATTTCGAAATTGTCAAATTCCGCCGCCTGCGATTTTATTAAAGGTGTTTCGACCGGCGACAGTTCGCCCGCGGTAAATTTTATGGTAAAGTTTTCGGACTTCGCGTAACTTAAATTCGTGAATTCTGCGACACCGTTAACGGCGCTGATTATCGTGTTTCCTGAAAGAGCTGCCGTTCCGATGCTGCCCGTCTGGGCCGTCACATATAAAGGACCGCCGGTCACGATATTAGAATAGGCGTCGTAAACATTGATGGCAGGCTGCGTTTCGAAAATATTCCCGCTCGTCACCGTCGACGGCGGAGTCCGGCTGATAACTAGTTTCGCGGCGCCAGCCGGCGTTATAACCAGCTGTTCCGTTTCGGTCATGATAATTGAATTAGTCGCCGAACTGAACTTAATGGTTATATTTTCAGCTTTTTCATATTTGAGGTCGCTGAACGTAAAAATACCGTTCACGGCCGTTTTAACCAGCGTGCCTTTAAGCTGGGAGCTGCCGTAGGAACCGCGCTCGGCAACTACCTGCGTCCTGTTATCGCTTTTGACCAAATTTTCAAAGATGTCGTAAACACCTAGCTGTATGGGGCCGAACGCCGCGCCCGCGGCCTGAGTTCCCGAAGGCGGATTTATAAGGGCGATGCCCGACGCTTCCGCCGAAATTACCTCAAAATTAGAAGATTTTCCTGTCACGCTCCCGTAAGACGCGCTGATATGGTCGGCAGACGCTGATTTATATACGGTAATATTTCCCTGCCACGCGCCGGCCGTAAAATTGCCGGTAACAAGCGGAGAGATGCGCAGAGTAGAGTTCGACAGGCTTACCTCGGAAGTAAAGTCCGTCAAAGTGCCGCCTGAAACGTCTTTCGCAAAGATCGTCACTTTAAAAGGCACCCCCGCGGTTTGCGCGGATAAGGGGACTATAATCTCGAAATGGTCGACGGCGTTATTTACCCATGATACTATCACGCTTTTAGATTTACCCGTCGCCGAATCGGTTATGGTTACGGTTTTATTGACGTCGCCGGCGGTGTTGGTAAGGTAAAAAACCGCCGTGCCGGACACGAACGAGCCGGCGCCATACGAAGCCGACCCATTCGACGCGCCGGTGACGCCGGTTCCGAACCAAACTGCCGTGCCGGAGGCGCCGGTTATCGCTAACGTGCCGGAACCGCTGTAATTGGTTACTGCGTTGCCGAATGAATCGCGCGCGGTTACGCTTAT
>MGFH01000076.1 GCA_001791795.1 Candidatus Wallbacteria bacterium GWC2_49_35 | reverse complement strand
ATTAAATGAAATAACCGCGCTGAACCTGCCGATCGATATAATCGCGACCAGCCATGGCGTAATATGGCGCGATAATCCCATGCAGATAGTCGAAAGATACGCGAAGTGGGCCGACAACTACCAGGAAAACCAGATAAGCGTCCTGTACGCCACAATGTGGAGTGGAACTAAAACGCTCGCCGAAAAGATCGCCGAAGGAATAAGGAAGGCCGATCCCGGCGTTAAGATCAAATTGATGAATATAACCAAAAGCGATATGAACGACCTTGTCACGGAAGTTTTCAGGTCGAAAATGGTCGTCATGGGATCTCCCACGATCGGTAACAGCATTCTGCCGCCTGTCGCCGGGTTCATTCATATGCTCAAGGAACTCAAGTTCAAGAATAAGAAAGCCGCATCTTTCGGCTGCTACGGCTGGAGCGGCGAATCCGTCAAAGTTTTGAACGAGGCTATGGCTGGAGCCGGTTTTCAGATCGTCGGCGAAGGCTTCAGAAACCAGTGGAACCCGGACGCGAAAATGCAGTCAGAGGCCGTCGAATACGGCATGAAGATAATGAGCGCCTGAAGCCGGCACCCGCTAAGTGTTTATCCATACAACTTGAAAAGGAACCATAAATAATACAGAAAGGCCTTTTATATGAATTCGAATCCTGAAATCCTGTTTTTGCACGTGCCTAAATTCTCGAGTTTTTACAAGCCGCTCGACGAGTTTATGAATATAACCTATATGCCGATGGGAGTTTTCGCCATGGCGGATCTTCTCACGCGCGAGAAAAAAAGCGTGCAGATCGTTCATCTCGGCATCGAGTGGATACTCGACCATGATTTTTCGATAGTCGAATTCATCAGGTCTAAAAGCAATATCAAAGTCGTATATATGCCGCTGTTCTGGCATTATCAGTCTTACGACGTGATTAACGTCGCGTCGAAAATAAAAGCGGCCTTTCCGGATATTTTCATAATACTTGGCGGGTTCACCTCCTCATATTTCGCAGAGGAAATAGTCGCCGAATTCAGTTTCATCGACGGCGTTATCAAAGGTTATGCGGAAAAACCGATAATAGACCTCACGCGCGTGATAACCGGAGGCGCCGGCGCGGTCGGATCCGCGGGCAAATCCGGCGGAAGCGTTTCATCGGGCCTTCCTGTCGTTCAAAACCTGGTGCTTTCGAACGGCACTAAACTCAGATCCATGGCGGTGCCCGGCGGCGACTGCAGCAGCGGCCGCTATCGCGCGATGCCGGCCGCCTATGAAGATTATGTCACCGGCGAAAAAATGTTCAATTCGCTCAGATTCTCTGCACTTCCGCTGCTGAAGAATTTCGGCTATTACGTTAAACTTTTCTCGTTCCCGCTCGCATACTCGAAAAACCTTTCCATGGCCGATAATATCAAATACAACAATATGGGCCTTAAAATGTTTCCCGTCGAAGTGGGCCGCGGGTGCGTCACTTCATGCACCTGGTGCGCCGGCTGCGCGCCCAACCAGAAAAAAATGAATTTCACGACCGGCGTCATGTGGCGCGACCCGGAAAAGGTCGCCGACACGATCGAAGAGTCGCTCGCTTTCGGATACAAAACATTCGCCGTATGTTACGATGTCGATCCTGAAAAACAGAGTTATTATCTCGACCTGTTCGAAGTGATCAAAAGAAGAAAACTGAAATGCGGTTTATATTTCGAATGCTATAGCCTTCCCGCGCCGGGTTTCATCGAAAAGTTCTCCGAAACATTTGATCTAGCCGAATCGGTCGTCGCGATCTCGCCCGAATGCGGCAATGAGGAAGTAAGGCGCCGGAATAAAGGTTTTTATTTTTCAAATGCCGATCTGTTCAATTCGATCGAATCATTAGAAAAACACAATATAAGAACGGACATATTTTTTACGATGGGTATACCGTTTGAAAACATTAAAACCCTTTATGACACTAAAAAAATGATAATCGCGATCGATTCGAAATTTAAAAATATAGGCCGCATGATGAGCTGGGGCGTGCAGATCGAGCCGGGTTCGCCCATATTCGAAAATCCCGCGCTGTACGGCGCGGTGACCGACCGTAAAACCTTCATGGATTTTTACAGGATACACTCCGGGAAATCGTCCGACACCTACTCGGCGCTCGGGTACTCGATCGAAAATTACTTTCTCGATAACGAATTATATACGCCTGAGGAATTTTCCGAAAAGATAATGAAAATCAAATGCGCCGATTTCTGCTTTCTGCACGATAACTGCGCGCTGTATAATCTTGCGTGGAAGGGCCGCCTCACCTGCGCGGCGCGCGCGCTTAAATTCAGGCTGAAAGGCCGCGGTCCTGAAAAATACAAAAATATGCCGCGTCCGGAATTTAAGTGATCCGGCCTGCCGCGCGCATATTTAAACGATTATGCCGTATTTGTCGATCTTATTTCTGACGCTTTTTTCGTTTATCCCGAAAAAATCGGCGGTTTTAGTCTTCACGCCGGGCCCTTTCATTTTTTCGACGGCCCAGCCGATCATGATTTTTTCGATATCATCCGTGAAATTACCTATATTTAAGGTTTTTCCGGAATCGTAGATATCGTCGAGCATTTTGACGACGGCCGTGCGGATATCGTCACGACCATCTGCTGAAGCCGATCCTGACAATTTGTATGACGTGATTTTTTCCGGAAGGTTGCGCTCATAGATAATTTCATCGGCCGAGTTCATTAGAACCATAGTGTTTTCTATTATATTCTGGAGTTCTCTGATATTGCCCGGCCACGGATATTTTATGAGCCGGTCGAGAGCGTCGCTAGAGATATCTTTGATCGAGCGTTTAAGCGAGCCGTTGAATTTATTGATGAAATACTTCGCCAGCAGAGCGATATCTTCCTTGCGCTCCCGAAGCGGCGGAAGATTTATTGCAACCGCGTTTATCCTGTAATACAGGTCTTCTCTGAACTTCTGGTTTTTGACGGCGTCTTCAAGATTGACGTTGGTGGCGAATATCAGCCTCACGTTAATTTTTTTGGGCTTTATCGCGCCGACAGGTTCGATCTCTCTTTCCTGCAGGGCGCGCAGAAGTTTGGCCTGCATGCTTACGGGCATTTCGCCGATCTCGTCGAGAAAAAGCGTTCCGCCGTCGGCCGCTTCGAATTTCCCTGTCTTTTCCGCGTAAGCACCCGTGAAAGAGCCTTTCAGATGACCGAACAGTTCACTTTCTATAAGGTCCTGCGGTATCGCTGAGCAGTTCACTTTTATATACGCCTTATCCCTTCTGTCGCTGTTGTAATGGATAAGGTTGGCGAAAATCTCTTTTCCGGTGCCGCTTTCGCCACGTATTAAAACGCTGGCGCCGGTTTCGGCGGCTTTGACGGATTTTTGGATCTCGCTCATCAGTTTGCCGCTTATGCCGCAGATATTTTCGGCGCTGTAACTTTTTTCGATGTCGCGCCGCAGCTGCTTTACCTCTTCCACAAGCATTTTGTTTTTCAGCAGCTTGAATATTACCCGGTCAAGTTCGTCCAGATCGAGCGGCTTGGTGAGAAAATCGGCCGCTCCGCCTTTAAGGCATGAAACCGCGATATCGACGTCGCCGAAAGCTGTCATGACTATAATGGTGATCTCCGGATTTATGAGCCGAACCTTGTTTATGATCTCGAGCCCCGTGGCGTCCGGCAGTTTGTAGTCGGTGAGTATCAGATCGATACGGTTAACCGAAAGCGATTCGAGCGCGGCTTTTTCACTCGCGGCGACGAAAGTGTCGAATCCCTTTCTGGTAAGTATTTTCGATATAAGTTCAGCCTGGTTTTTTTCGTCTTCTATTATCAGAATATTATATTTCATTTATATTCACCCGGCCGGTATTTCTATTTTAAATTCAGTTTCTTTTTCGTCGCTTTTAACCGAGATCGCGCCGCCGTGAGCCTCTATTATCTTTTTACTCAAAGCGAGGCCTATGCCGGACCCTTCGACCTTGGTCGTAAAATAAAAATCGAATATTTCCGGCAGATCTTTTTCTTTGATGCGCGGCCCGTCGTTGGATATTTTAATTATTACCATGCCGTCCGCCGTCGCCGCCGCCGTTTCGACCGTAACGCGTCCGCCGCCGTTAACGGCTTCGACAGCGTTTTTCAAAATATTTAATATAACCTGGTAGATCAGGCCGCCGTCCGCGACCGCGGTTACTTCGGAGCCGCCGGAGAAGGCGACCGAAGATTTTTTCTGCTCGAATAACGGCGCCGTCATTTTGATGATCTTTTTAATGATATCGTTGATATCGATCTTTTCTTTATTCAGGTTTATGTCTTTTGAATAATGCATAAACCTCGCTACGGTTTCGTCCAGCCGCTTTATTTCGTCTTTTATTATCTTCAGGCATTCCTTTAATTCATTGTCGTTATTTATTTCAGGACCGTCGCCGATCAACTGCAGCGACAGATGGATCGCGTTGAGCGGGTTTCTGATCTCGTGGGCCAGGCCGCGGGCGAGTTTCTGCATCGAGTGGTACTTCTGCGACTCCACTTCGGCCTTCATGGAATTATTGTAAGATGAAAATATGAAATAAAGCGATATGGCCGCCAGCAGCAATATGGTCAAAAAAACTATTGATTTTTTGGATTTTATGAATGAATAAAAAGAGACCATAAAATCCCTTTTAATTATAATTTTGGCGTAAGTTTCACCGCTTTCGCCTTTGCCTATTTTTTTGAGATATACATAAGAATCTTCGCCGTCGTCGTAATAAGAACCAAAGCGCTCGATGCATTCGTTAAGCAGGCGTTCGGCCGGCATACTGTCCAATATTTCGTAATCATAGCCGTTAGCGCTGTATTTTCCGGGTTTCATATCCGGTTTTATTTCTTTAAGCGCCGCGGCGAGCAGGCTGTCGATTATGTGGCGCTGGCCTCCCTTTGACCTGTTCTGAGGCTCGCTTGCCATGAACGCCGCTACCAGTATCACCATGGCGGTTATAAGAAATATAAGTATTTTGTGCTTGTGTAAACTCATATTGACCATACCTGACTGCAATTTATTTTTATAATTCAACATTATATCATCAAACGCTTATAAATGAAAGTTCAGCGGAAAGAAACCTTTAAAGTTTCTTTCCGCTTTTTATTAAACGTGTCCGCCAATATGATATTTATTATCTTCCGCTGCGGCCTTTTCCTTTACCCTGCATTTTTCCGGCACCTGAGGCGCCCGTCTGAGTTCCGCTCTGACCGCATGAGCCGTCGCGTTTTTTAAGGCCGTTGCCCTGACCGTTACCGTTTTTGTTGGTCTGTTTTCCCGAACCCGGGGTCAGGCAGTTTCCGGCGGCCTTATTCAGCTGCTGATATTCGGCCTGGGCGGTTGTAAATTTTGTGTATGCCGCCTCTATTATTGCTTTTTCGGCGCCGCTTCTGACGAGCGTCTGGTATTCGGTCCTTGCCGCGGTGAATTTGTCGAGGGCGGCCTTTACCTGATCGGCCGTTACCGTTGCCGTTGTCTGAGCGAATGCCGCCGTGAAACCAAATAAAATAGAGAAAACCACTACCGTTAACATTAATTTAGATCTCATCATAATTACCACCTCATTTAAAATTTTGTTTTGTGCCATCACTAATCGCAATTAGCGTGCCAAGTATTAAAACACCTTAAAGCGCGTGTTTTAAAATTATAATAACCAAAAATCGGATTTTTATCCGGATTTTAAATCGCGTTTTCGGAGAAAAGTCCGAATTTAAGATAGTTAAGAACGGAGAGAGGAAAACGGAGAGTGGAGAGCGGAGAGTTAAGGAACAGGCTCGCCCGGCGAGCCTTTACAAATAAAAAATGTTTGAAATATAAAGAAGACTGCTTATAATTGACATTAAGGCTTCCGTTTTGTTATAATGCGTCTGAAATCATATAATTAAAGGATATGTCGAACAATTATGACCAGCGACACTTTAAAATATTACAGCGAAAATTCCAAAAACTACTTCGAGACGACTAAAAGCATAGTTATATCCGAGCAGATAGACAGATTTTTGAGTTTCGTCGATAATAAGGGCGAACTTATAATAGATCTCGGCTGCGGATCGGGAAACAGTCTCAAGTATATTATTGAAAAAGAATATACACCGGTGGGCGCCGATTATTCAGACGAACTTATAGCGCTCGCGAAGAAATATTCCGGCGCCGATATATTCAACCTCGACCTGGAAGATATTTCCGCGGTTAATAAGATGATATCCGATAAAAAAATTAAACATCTATTCGCAAGCGCTTCATTGCTGCACCTGAAAAAAAATGTTTTTATTAAATTTTTCGATGAGATTGAATTCGCCGGAGTTTTCTTTTTTTCGGTCAAAGAAGGCACTGGCGAGTCGCTCGACCCCGCCGGGCGTTTTTTTGCGTATTACACGAAAGAAGAGCTCGACGACATATTGCGTCAAAGGTTCGAAACGATTTATTTCGACAGAAATGAAGATAAACTCGGCCGCGGAAACAACTGGCTGAGTTATATACTGAAATTAAAAACATGTAAATAATTGGATGATAGAGCGGAAGGGGTCAGCCTTTTAAAGCTTCGAGTTTAGCCGCCGCGGCTGATGCGACCTTTTTGAACTGCGATCCCGCCGCCGCCGTGTAAATGCTGACCTTAACTTCGTTACTCACTTCGATCTGCTCGACGAGTTTTAACCCTTCTTCAGCCGCGGCCTGATTGTTGTATTTTTCGCTAAAAATATCTTTGAACGAGTCTATAGGATGGTTGTGTACGAACAGCTTCAGGTATTTTAATATTTCAGATTTGACCTCTTCGTTCCTTTCCTTGGCCGCCGCCTCCAGAATAAGCGGAACGCAGGCCGGATCGCCTATATTGCACAGAACTACGGCCGCCATGAATCTGAGTATCTCGAATTCCGATTTAAGATAATTGGCCATGGGCCAGAAAGCAAACTTGTCTTCGCACTTGATTATGGCGTCGTAAGCGGTGTTTTTAACGACATCGTCGGTGTCGTCGAGCATTTCCACAAGTGCCGTGATAGCTTTTGGCGTTTTGATATTTCCGAACGCCTTGGCCACATTGAGTCTTACGTCGGCTTCCTGGTCGTTTTTAAGCGACAGCAGGATATTGGTGGCCTCCACGCTCGCGATCTGGCCGAGGACATAACTCGCCGATGCCCTGTACCATTTGTCGTTGCTCTTAACGAGCTTCGTCACGTAAGTCATGGCCGAAAGGTCGCCCATTTTCCATAAAGCCAGGCAGGCGTTGGCTATTACGCGGTTATTTATGTCGCCGAGAGCTTTTTTTATTACGTCCGTGATCGTTTCCGGCGCTATCTTCAATTTGGAAAGAGCTTCGACCGCCGAAGCTCGAACGTGAGGGTCTTTATCGTCGAAACCGTTTTTCACTATGGTGTCGTAATAGTCGGCTTCGCCGATATAGCCTAGCGCGGTTATGATCGCGGCGCGCACCTTTTTATTTTCTTCGTGATTCAATAATTCGATAAGCGGCGTTCCTACGCTTTTATCGGCCATCCTGCCCAGCGCCATCGTCGCGTAAAGGCGCGTGTTCGCGCTTTCGTGGTTCAATATTTCAAGAAGCGCGGGTATGGTATTCTTATCGCGGATGAACCCGAGCGCCATAGCCGCGTGCTGGGCGGCTTCAGGATAATCGTCGTATAAGAGCTCCAGCAGTTTTTCTTTTATTTCAGGCAGTAGTTCCGGATATTTCATGCAGTGCCGCGAGATGCTGCGCGCGCATACCGCGCGCACTTTCGCCACCGGGTCCGCAAGGCCCCTGCAAAGAGCGAAAACGGCTTTTTTAGAATCGATGTATGAAAGTTCGGCGGCGGCTTCTTCTCTTAAAAATTGCGATTTATGGAACAGTTTTTCTATTATTATGTGCGCGAAATTCTTCTCTTCGCCGGGTTTCAATAAAAGCTCGATGGGGATGGCCACCCCTTCTTCCCTTATTTCTCCGGCCGCGTCGTCTGCCCTGTCTTCTGTGGTCTCTCTGTAAGTGGCCATGGCGCGCGCGCTGACCTTCTTCTGGTTGTGTATATCGTCGAGTATGCGCAGATATTTATTGAGTTCTTTTTTGAACTGTCCGTCAGGAGCGCTTTCGAAAGCCTCTTTTAAAACGGGAAGCGCCGCGTCGTCGCCTATGGCGCATAAAACGCTAGCCGCCATTACGGCCAGGGTTTTATTGCCGGATTTCAGAAGATCGATCACGGGCCAGAAGGCGTGCGCCTCGCTGAATTTTAATATCAGTTGATAAACGGCGCCTTTGACGGTGTTATCGGCGTCGGACGCCATTTCGATAAGCGCCCTGGCGGCTTTTTCTGTCTTTACGGCGAATATGGAGCGCGCCGCGTTGATCCTTACTTCGGGATCGCCGTCGGCTTTGTATTTTTGAAGCAGCCTGAACGCCGTTTCGTTCGCTATTTTTCCGAGAACGTAACAGCCGGAAGCGCGCACCCATTTGTTGTCGTTTTTTAACAGGCGGTTTATGTCGTCGAAAACGGTGTCGTCGCCAGCATTATGCAGCGCGACGCAGGCGTTGGCCACCACACGCGCGTTATTTTCCGTCAGCAACGGCCTGAAAATTTCTATCAGCGCTTTTTTATCTATATTCAAACATGATATTGTTTCTATGGCCGAGGCTTTTACGCGTGCGTCGGCGTCTTCGAGGCCGAGCCTTATCAGCATCGGCAGAAGGTCGGGAGACAGGTTACCGGTTATGGCGGTTATAGCGGCGGAAAGCGTCTTTTTATCGCCGGCCTCCGCGCCGTCTTTTATTATGCTGACCAGCGTTTCTTTTATGTGTTCGCTTTTGACCTTTTTACAGGCTATGATGGCGTATAATTTAAGGTTTTCATCGCTTCCGCGCAGATATTTTAAAAGAGTTTCCGCCGTTTTAGGATCGGCCGCCTCGCCCAGGGCTTCCGCTGCGGCAAACGCCGTTTCTTTATCGGGATCGGAAAGCAGTTTTATGAGTTCTTCCGTTATGGTCCTCTGGTACTGGTGGTAATATTTTTTAAGTGATTTGACCGCGAGCGTTCTGATCTTGGGCTCGCCGTCAGACAGCGATTTCATCGCGGCGGCGAACGCCTTTTCCGAATTGAAATAAGAAAGATCGTACAGCGCTTTTAAACGCGGCCTGAAATCTCCGGCCGATATATTTTCAATTATTTCGTCGATTAATTCGATTTGCATATTTTACTTATCGAATTTTAAATTATTATA
>MGFH01000075.1 GCA_001791795.1 Candidatus Wallbacteria bacterium GWC2_49_35 | reverse complement strand
CGAATTGACCGAGCCGTTGACCGCGCTCCATGTCGCGACCGTCGGAAGCGCCACCTGGATGCCGTTCGAATCGTAGGCGATAACGGTGAACTGCCGTGACTCGCCGACGCGCATCACCGCGTTGACGGGGCTGATATCCAGGCTGGTCGCGGTGGCGCCGGCGGCGCTGTTTATATACCCTACTGCGTAGACGTTTCCGATATGCGCCATCACAAGGGCGGCGGCCGGCGATGCAGGGCTCGTGTAAAGGCCGTCGGAGGTGATCTGGCCGTAGGTGGTGGTCCATATTATGCCTTTCGGCGATACGGCGTTGCCGCGTTCGTCATAGGCTATGGCGGTGAACTGCTGGGACGCGCCGGCCGCGACCGTCGCCGTGAGCGGCGAAACCGCTATGGAATCGGGCCTTACGCTTATTATGGATAGGTATGAATACGCTTCGAGGCGGCCGACGCGCGCCGTTATCTTAGCCATCGTCGGGGAGCCGGGCGCGCTGTAGTAGCCGGTATTGGTAATATTGCCGATGTCCGCGCTCCACGAGGCGAGCACGGGAAGAAATTCTCCGGCCGCGTTTCGGGCCCTGAAGACAAGCTGCGCTGAACGGCCGACTTCTACCTCGCCCGATTCGGGCACTACGAAGTATTCTTTGATCTGGTTGCTGCTTTCGATATATACCTGAGTGCTTACGGCTAAATTGGCGAATTTTGCGGTCACGACTGCGTAGCCGGGTTCTTCGGGCGCGACGAACTCGCCTTTGGCCGTGATATGGCCGTAGGTGGTCGACCAGACGACGGCGGCGACTTTGGTGTATTTTCCATCGAGATCGACGGCGTTGACCGCGAACTGCTTATAGGTGCCGGTTATCATTTTCGCGTCTTTGGGTTCGATAACGAGCGCCACATAAGGATTGCCGATATCGGCGTATTCGGTTTCGTTATCGATGGCGGACTTAGTGCAGCCCGCGGCAAGCGACAACGCAAACGCAAGCAGCGCGAGCGAGAAAAGGATCGCACGGTTGGATTTGAAAAGGCCGCTTTTGAATTTTGAGCCGCCCTTTAAATAAATGTCGATAACTGCCCGGCCGGCGTCGTTCCCCTTATTTTTTTCGGTTTCCAGGCCTGAAACCGGTTCTTCTTTTCTCCCGGGATAAACTTTATTTTCTTTTTCTTCGGCGTTGGTATTCAATTTCAATCACCCGATCTATCTATTTTATTTCCCGTTTAAATATCGGAAAAATAATGTAAAGCGAAATATGGTTTGACAATATTAATAAAATTTGTTATCTTAAAAAACATAAAATAATATTATATAAATAAGGAGCTGACTTTTATTGGATTGCATTTTCTGTAAGATAATCAACAAGGAAATACCTTCGAAGATAATCTACGAGGACGACCACGTGATTTTGTTCGAAGATATCAATCCGCAGGCGCCGTTTCACGCGCTCGCCCTGCCTAAGGTTCATATTCCGACCATACTCGAGCTGAAGCCGGAACACTCGGTCTATTTATACAAGGTAGTCGAAACCATAGCTAAAGTGATGAAAGAAAAAGGCTATTCCGAGGACGGGTTCAGGGTCGTGCTCAACACTAACCGCGCCGCGGGTCAGACCGTATTCCACATCCATTTTCATGTGCTGGCCGGCCGCCTTTTAATGTGGCCCCCGGGTTGATCGGCTTCGCCGATAATTTATCGGGCGCGGCTTGACCTTTGCCGTATTGTTTGCTATCATTTGACTATACAATGAAAGGAGCATCTTAAAAATGACAAAAAAAATCATTGCCAAAGCTTTTTGTTTCGCTCTCACCGCGGTTTTAACTCTCGCTTCGTTCGCGTTCGCCCAGATCTCGTCGATGCCCGGAGTGCCTTCGGACACGCCGTTTTTAGTTCATCTAGCGATGAACGCCGACCATCAGGCTGCTCTCGCAAGGATTATCGACGAACTTAAAAAAGATAAAGATTTCGAATCGTACCTGGCCGATTTCAAAAAAAGAACAGGCACCGATTTTCCCGAAAAAATGCTCGAAGTCGTCAAAAAACTCAACTCGTTCACTCTGGCGGCTTTTTTGAATATAGCCGATTTCAAGCGCCCGCCCGATGTTTTATTGAGCGCCGGTTTCGCCGATGAAGGCGCCGCGAAGGAGTTCAACGCGCTTTTCAAAGAGATCATGATCTCGGCTTCCAAGGCCAATTCCAAAGAAATGGCCTTCGCCGACAAAACTGAGGGAGGTCTCGCCGTGTCCGTGCCGTCGTTCAAGGGCGCCGACAAAGACGGCGTTTTCAAAAGTTTCGAGCCCCGCGTGATCCAGTATAAGAATTACGGCGGCCTGTTCATATATCAGAAGTACGACACAGTCAGGACCGAAAAGATATTCAAATCGGTAGCCGAGGCGTTCAACGCCGGTACGGCCGTTTTCTCGCATAAGCAGCTGAAGGCCGATTTCGACAGGATCGCCTCCGGCGCCAATTTATTCTTTTATTTCGACGGCTCGGTCTACAAGCAGGGCGCTATCGAAAACGGCCACAAGGCTGAATCCGAATACGTATCCAGCATCGCGCTCGCTTCGGCCATAAACGGCGACCTTTCGGGCGTAAGCAATAAATGGATAGTCAATTTAAATGACGTTAAAGACAAGGCCGAAGCCGAAAAAAGCAATTTCATAAAAGCGCTTATTTCCGGCGAAAAGGACGGCGGCCACATTTCCCAGGTTCTTCCGGCCGACACGGCGGCTTTTTTCGATATAAAACTCAATATAAGCGATAAAACGCTGAAACTGGCCAAACCTATGATCGATTCGGCGAAACCGACCGTAGCCATGATGTTCGGCCTGTCGATCGAAGAAGACCTTTTGTCCTGGTTCAGCGGCGAGATATTCGGCGCCAACATAGCCGAAACGCCCCATTTTTATATAGGACTGGGCACCAAAAGCGCCGACAGCACCTGGAAATTTTTTGAAAAATTCGAAAAAGTCCTTAAGATCGCTGGCGCTCCGTTCGATTTCAAAGACGATAATTTTTCGGGGGTAAAGGTAAAAACCAGCGCTGTAGCCGGAATCGATAAATATATCAAAAATTTTCTCGTCACTCTGGGATGCACCGACAAATATTTTGTAATCGCTTCGAGCAAAGAGGCGTTCGAGAAAATAGTGAAATCTTCTTCCGATAAGCAGTCAAGCCTCTCCGCTAACGAAGAATTCAAGAAAATAACCGAATGGCCCGCCGGTTCGTTTTTAAGCGTTTACATGAATTTCGACAAATTCAAACTCAGCCTGTCCGACCTCTCGGCGAACAACTCGCCCGAGTTCAGCGGCCGCGTTCTGAATAAATTCATTAACACTTACGCGATGTACGCCAATTGCGACGCTAAAACCATATCCGGCAGCGCGTCGATCAAAGTTATGCCCGTCAAGTTCATTCTGGACGTTCTCGAAAAAATCGGAAGCTCCGCTCAGCTCAGAGAAGCCGTTGAAAGCGTCAAGGGTAGAATAAAATAAATAAACTATAACCTGATCGATAGGTTAAATAGAGCTTAATATAAAAACCTCCGTCCGGTCTTGGACGGAGGTTTTTGTGTTTATTAATTGCCATGAAGTTTTATTAAGGCGCGTAGATTGTAAAAATAATATAATCGTCAGCGTCCCTGGCGAAACGGCATTGAGTCAGGATATTGAGACCGCTTTCGCTCCAGTCTTTGTTTTTTTCAGGAAGTCCGAGTTTGAGGGAGAAGTTTCCGGTCAGGATCTTTTTCGTGCATGTCCCAGCGGCAATGTTTAAGATCTCCGCTCCGGTGTCCATGTATTCGTCGGCGCCGATCTTGTTTTCGGCGGTTTCAAGCGCCGCGGCCGCGATCGATATCATAAGGCCGCGGGTCGCTTTAAGGGAAAATTTTAAATTCACGGGAACTTCGACCGAAATGGCGATGCATACGACGCCCGCATCGCTGCCGGCCGAGCCGGAGGAAACTGCGGAGGGGGAGGCGAAATCTATGCCGGAGCGTCCGTATGAAATGGCATCGATCGCTTCGACAGCAGCCGCTTTTAAAATTGCGTTAATGTTTTTAATATCAATCATTTATCGACTGTTATAAATCATAACTTTATACAAAAATATCATTTTATTTACAAAGATTACGTCGGCAGCTGTTTATTCTATCGTCAGCGGTTCGACCATTGACAGAACTACGTAAATAGTGTCCTTTATTTTAAAGGCGCAGTTTTTAATGCCTTCGCCGCTTAACGGATAGTCGGAGGTTACCGGCAGGTTGAAATCAAAAGTTTTGTCGGGCGGCGTGATTTTTTTCAGGAACGCTCCGGCCGAGGTGTTCAACAGTTCTGAAAGAGTTTCTATTTCATTTGCGGCTGTAAGCTCGCCGGGCTTGATATCGCAGATGATCGACGTGAGTTTTTTTAACAGTATTGTTTTTATCGTTAAAACAAATCTATAACCGGGCGGATTAAGTGTTGATATTGCCGCCTGACGGCTGTCGTCTAAAAAAGAATAATCCAGTTTCGCGTTTATGGCCGATTCGGTTAAACTGATCGAGGTCATCGAGTTTAATATTTCGCTGAAAGTATCTTTAAATGCCAATATTTTTCCGTTCTTTAAAGAAATTTTATCGCAGACCTTTTTCAGCGCTTCGCAAAGCGCCTCGGATTCTACAGGTTTGGTTAAGATGACTTCGGCGCCGGCGGCGATCAGTTCTTCTTCCTTGGCGGGATTATTTGAACTTGTAATTACGATTATAGGTATTTGACTATGTTCTGGAACGCTTTTAACGCGTCTGATCAGTTCGTGGCCGTCGATGTTCGGCATCGTCAGATCGGTCACTATTAAACTGATATCCTGCACGGGCAGTATATCAAGCGCCTGCTGTCCGTCGGCAGCCATTATGAAGTTTTTGTTGGTAAAGCCGGCCTTTTCGAACCCTTTTTTTAAAAACATCCTTGCCGTTGAAGAATCGTCAACCAGTAAAACATTGCACGGTTCGTCAAATTTTATCATTTTTACGGCTCCTTTTTAAAATTGATCTAAATTTTTATATGAAAATATGATAATACAATACGGAAAATAAATCAAGTATATATTTGGTAATATTTAAGAGCATTTTAGAACGGTATTATAATCAGAAAGAAACTTAATGATGGCGGGCGGATTAAAAGGTCTGTCACAGGGAAGTTACTGTTTACGAGATAAACACGGCGAAGCCGGCGGCGCGATTGAAATCAGCTATGTTTTCTCCGTTCAGGTCGCGTCCGAGATGATCGAACATCAATGAAGATAAGACTATGGCGTTAATGTCGCCGGCGCGAAATTTTTTATTAGCGTCCGAGCGCATATTGACGCGGATATCTTCGAGGGTCAGCAGGCCGACGCAGTCAATATTTCCGCCGAATCTGAAATTTTCGAACGCGGCGGCGGACAGGGACGTTATATTAAATTTTTCTAATATATTTCTCATGTAATCTGCCGAAAGCCTTGTAGTAGCTACGATACCTTTTTTATCGAGGTTTTCGAGTTTTTTATTTATGCCGATAAGTTTTTCTATGGTCTCGCCCGGTATGTCGGCGGTGAAAACTATGCCGCACGCGCCGTCTTTTTCACGGTTATATCCGGAAAAAATAATCTCCCTGGATGAGGCGCCCCCGGCCGGTTCCACCGTTACCGCCGGCGCCTTTTTTGACGCGGTTATCATCCGGTAGGCGTGCGTTTTAGACAGCGGCGCCTCGCCGTTGACGGCCTTTATTTTATCTTTTGGCGCGACATTTTTCAGGGCGGCCTTCGATCCCGGAAGCACTGAATGGATGAGTATATCCCCGCCGTCGAAATCGGGCGGGGCGGGCTCGAGTATGACGGGCGTGGTGAGCGCGTTATCGTTAATTCCCTCCAGAGAGCTTTTTACCGTCCGGCAATATCGCTCGAACTCGCCGTAATCCGCGAAAAAATTATGGAATTGCGCGCCGCTGAAGCGCGGCAGATAAATTTTGACGACGCTTAAATTAGTCATGCGTCTTATTTTACCGATGTCTTCAAGCAGAATGTCCGCCGGCGTCATCGAGGCGTTAAGCGCCATCAGGCTCACGCTTAATTTTACGTCGCTTCCGGCCGCGCATAATTTCTCGAAATTTTCGAATGCTTCCTTCGTTTTGCCGTCCAGGACGATCTTATCGCGAACGCTTTCGTTGTACGAGTTGAGCGAAAAATTGATCTCGAGCGGCGCTATTTCTTCCGCAATTTCAAAAAACGCCGCCGGAATGAAGCCGCCGGAAGTGGTTATCGATATGGCGGCTTTTTTAACTTGCCTTCTGACGGCCCTTAAGACTTCTATTATTCCCCTGAATAAAAAAGGTTCGCCTTCGAATATTTTAGTCGCCGATTCTCCTATGAAAACTTTTTTCGACGGGTCCAGAAAATCGATATGCTCGATGACCTCGCTCAATTGGCGTTTGTAATCGTAAAACCGGTAAAGATAATCGGCGGGACCGATGTTTTTATGGCTGCAGAACACGCAGCCGTTATGGCATAATGACGAAAGAGGCAGAACGTTGTGTTCCGCCTCCGAATAAAGTATATAATTAATTATTTCCGTTTCATGGCTCATAATTGATCTTTGCCGGCCTTGAGAGAGAAGTCCACTGCGACCATGACGGTGCCCGAAAGCGGCCTGCCGTTTTTGTAAATGGGCTTGAAACGCCACATTTCGGCCTGCTTGATCAGGTATTGCGCCAGGCGGTCCGATATTGGAGACTCGAATTTGGAAATCATTCCGACCTCTCCGCTGGGAAGGATCTCAAGATGTATCTTTACTGTGCCTCCGACTCCTTGCTCCTGAGCCCATTTAGGATAATCTATGGCGGGCGGCCCGTTCAAAAAACTCGGTATCTCGTCGTAGGAGCTGTTGGCTACCATCTCGAATACGAGCCCCGACGGCTTCGTGCCCGACGGCTTTCCATAGGCGCCGCTTCCGGCCCTGGTTTTTTTCGGGGACGTCCCGTTTTTGGAATTGGCCGGATTGATATCCGCGGTGTTTTCGCTCGCGCCTTCCGGTATAAGCGCTTCGTCATTTTCGATATCTGCGGCGGGCTTTACCGCCTGCGCGAATGCGGTCGAAGCAATAAGGTCGCCCTCCGCGTCGAATGATTTCATTTCGGCTTTGCTCAGGCTGATATTTTCGATGGCGTCGCTGGCCTCTACGACCTGCTTTACCATTGTCTCGCCGATGGTTTCGCTTCCGTCGAACGGCGCGGTGTTTTTAAATTTTTTCTCGAGCTGTCTGCTTGTTTCAATAGGTATTTCAAGAGTCTTGACGATCTTTTTCGCGTTTTTAGATACCGTGTCGTTTAGCTCGATCACCGCCATTTCTTTTTTCGCGTTGGGGCGGGCGGGAGCGGGTTCGGCCGAAAGCCGCGCTATCGATTTTGGAACCGGCGCTTTTTTCGCCGCGCTGCCTTTCTTTACGCCTTTTTTAATGCCGGCGGGCGTTTTAAGTTTGCTGGTCGCGGCGAATTTCGAGTAGGTCGCGCTGGAAGCCGCCGAGCGCGGTTTTTCCTCGGCGATGAAATCCACCTTTATTACGCTTTCGCCCTGGGATATTTCGGAGCCGTTGCCGAATATCGTACCGTGATAATCGAATCCGTAAAACGACAGGACGGCGAATATGATCAGATGGAGCGTTACCGAAGCCGCGAAAGACGATCTTTGCGGACTTTCGCAGAGCCATTTTATTATAGAACCGGCCGCGAGGCCTGTATTAGTTAGCCATTGCCGTTGTTTTTCTTGCATTTTTATCTCCGCTCAGGTTTTTTGTCGCTATGCTCAGATTGGAAATCCCGTATTTTTTCGCCAGGTCCAGCACTTCGACTATACGTCCGTGAGAGCACAGCGCGTCCGCGCTTATAACCAGGTCGATCTGCTGAGAAAGCATATGCTTTTCGGCGAATATATCGCGCAGTTTTTCCACCGTTATTTTTTCGTTGTTCAGATATATCTTCTCCATCTTGTCGATGGTTACGCTGAGCGTCTTCTTCTCTTCGACCTTGAGTACCTTCGCCTGCGTGGTGGCCGGAAGATTCACATCGATGGCGTTCGCCTGCGTGGAAGCGAATGTCGTCGTGATCAGAAGGAATATATTGATCGTGAAGATGATATCGATCAGATTGACGATATTTATTTCCGCCCGCGCTTTTTTGCGCTTTCTGAAATTGAAACTCATATTATTTCATCCCTTTTTCGATAAAATCGACGAACTCGGCCGCGGCCCTCTCGGTCTCGAGTACTATGTTCTCGTAGCGCGAACTCAGGTAGTTGTAGGCGAAAACCGCTGGAATGGCTACTATCAGGCCGTAAGCGGTCGTAATGAGCGCTTCGGATATGCCGCCGGCTACGATCGTCGGGTTGTTCGCGCCCTTGAGCGATATGGTTGAAAAAGCCGTTATCATGCCCGTGACGGTGCCGAGGAGGCCGAGAAGCGGTGTGATATTGCCTATTACGGCCAGGTGCTTCAAATTGCCTTCCGATTTCTGCACCTCGTAGGCGCCTATTTCGTTAATCCTGCTTCTGAGATCGGACGTGCCGCTGGTGACAAGGTTCAGCGACTGCGACATTATCGCGCCGAGCGGGCCCGGCGTCCTTCTGAGAAGCATCAGCGCGTGCTCCACTTCTTTGTTCATTATCATCCTTTTGATATCGAGCATGAAAGATCTGTAATTGAAACTGGCCCTGTAAAAAAAGTAAAAGCGCTCGATTATGATGCCCAATCCGTATATGGAAAGCAGCAGTATGAAATACATTACCGGGCCGCCCTGCTGGAAATATGCTAACATTTTTATCACTCCTAATCGGTTATTATTATTTTTTTGAATTTTTGGTTCCGCGGGCCTTCGAAAGACCGGCGAAAGATCAGTAGATATAATTAACGCCTATCGCGAAGTTCCGTGCTTTATAACTATATCCCGGCCTTAACTTGAGCCCGGCGTTGAATATGTTATCGGCTTTAAAATATATTTTTCCATTGTCGATGAAATTTTTATCCAGATAAAGCCCGGCCGTTGAATAGCGGTCGACTTTAAGGTTCGCGGCGGGATTTTTTGATGAATCCATCGAGTCCTTGATCTTAAAATCGAATCTGGCGAACAATCCGTTATCGTGTTTGTAATTGACGCCGAAAGCATATTCGTATTTCGGAATGTACGGCATCAGATCGTTCACGCTGTCGGTGACCGTGTTAGTTTCGACGGCGGCGTCCGCTTCGAGCCCTTTATCGAGTTTGTGCGACGCCTTCAGATTAAGCTTGCTCACGCTTGCGCCGTTGGCGAATCTGGCGAACGTCTGCCTGACGTCGTTTCCGTTAAGGTCGGTAAGATAGAGCAGGCCGTCGCTTTTCGCGCTTTTATATGATGCGTTTATCCTTGTTTTTTCGCTCACTTCGGTTTCGGCGGCTACCTGGATATATTTTTCGTCGTTTTCGTAAGTGGCGCCGTCGAATCGGTTCCTGCCGGCGTTGTCCTGCGCCCATATTATCGAATTGGCGTCGGAAAACAGAAAATCCGCGGTGTCGTATTTTTTGGCCTGCCTGCCGGCGGTCACGGTATATATCGACTTCGTTCCTTCGTTTTCGCCCCTGGCGTCTCTGAAAATGACCGAAACCGAACCGCCCATTTTCGCGTCGTTTTCACCGTTTTTGAACAGCTGCGGCGATACCTGGAGCATGGTGGTGTCGTTCAGCGCCTTTTCAGCGTTTACGCCGAACTGGGTTGAAACGGCCGACGACGACTGCGCGGTTTTTATGTCGAACGCGTCGTTATTGAACTTTAATTCGAGCGTAAGCGGCAGCGACAGATCGTTGCGGTCGTAGGTCAGGTCTTTCGAATATCCGAGCGCGAGCGTCGTAGAATCGTAGGTTTCGTCTACGGCGGAAGCGTTCACTTTGAATTCGTTCGATATTTTTTTGACGCCGAGTGTGAAACGCTGTGACGGATCGGCGTATTTGGCGTCGAGCCTGAGGTCTCCGCCCTGGAGGTTCGTGTAGGAGGCGGCAAAGGCGTCGAAGCCGGGCAGGTTGCGATCGGATTTTCCGAAATCGAACTGCGCGAATGTGGTTGTATCGCCGTTCTTTTCGCTTTCGTATTTATAACTTCCCGCGAGCTTGCTGTAATCGCTTTTATAGCGGTATCCGCCCGATTTTTCGCCTCTTGCGCCGAGCGTCGATTTTGAACGCATCGCGTCGCGCGGGGAGTTTCTTTCGTATATGAGCATTCCGGCCGCGCCGCTCGTCGAATCGCTTCCGAGCTCGGCTTCGATGAATGCTTTGGTAACGCCGGATGTATCTTCGGCCTTTTCGCCCGAAGACGTGCCCGCGATGAAGCCGGCCGTTTCTTTTTTATCGCCGGGCCCGGAGTCCGAGTCGGGAGTCAGAAATGCGGTCCTTTTTTTGCTGGCGTCTTTAATCTTTGTTTTATCTTCGCCGCGTACGACTATGTTGCCGAGATCGTAAACTTTATCCTGTTCGGCGGCTTTTTCTTCCGTTGCGGCGTCGATGACCTCCGCGGGGACTTTATCGGCTTTTTTGACGGTTATGGAAGGTTTTTTAACGTTTTTTTTCGCGGACTTTTTCGTGGTTTTGGCCTGCGTTCGTTTAGTTTCGGACGAGGCGGCCTGCGCGGCGCCGCTGAAAACGGTTAAAATAATGAACAGAAATACAAAAGTGAATAATCTCAAACCCTTTCTCATTTTAATCCCCTCTTATCTTTATTTTTATATTTAATAGCCTGTTAATCGAGTTTTTTTATTTTCTCGATCAGGATATCGGAAAAAAAATGAAAAAGTTTATAGTATTGTATGGTTTGCCGGCGTCAGCGCTCGGATTATCTGCTGAACTGGGCCGAAATGATCAGAAAGCAGAGCAGGGGATAAAAGAAGATAAGCAGCCTGTTGAATTTTTTTGCGTACGCTTCTTTCTGGCTGTCGACAAGGACCGTCATGCTGACGATTGAAACGATGCTGACCGCGAGCATGAAGTAAATAGATATCATCAGCCGGTCGGCCAGAGTGAGATAACTCACCTGCGGTATCGCCGCGGAAAGGTTAATGTGAAAGGCGACGGAGGTGTATACCGTCGAAACGGCGAGCGAGATGCGCTGCGAATATTTATCGAGGCTCAGGAAAAATGAGATGAACGAGAGCGAGAGTATTACCGTCAGCGGCAGCATTACTTTGAGCATCGATGAGAAATAGGGCCGCGAAATGAGCGTGGTGAAAATATAGCGTGAATATATGCTGCTGGAAGAGTTTTCGGGTGTGAAGCCGAAGTTGGTGTCGTATTTATGGGTGGTGATCGAGCAAGCCTTTTCGCTTATCTCCCAGCCCTGTATCCTAGCCCTTGAGTCCAGAGAGTTTTCGTAGGTGGAGATAACGTATTTCAGCTGGCTCGCGTCGAGCTCCTTGTCCTCTATTTCGATGCTTATCTTCTGCCTGTCGAGCGGATAATTCTTGAAATTGAAATCGTTGGATGTCGTCGCGACTATCCTGTAATTGTACCATTTGAATTCCCTGCCGTCCACTTCCGCCGTCTCTTCGCTTATGAGTTCCTTTGAATCGACGGAGGCGTTCATGACCTCGAAATTAAGCGGATTCAGATCGGGATTGCTCCACAGGAGCCAGAAGTAAAAATCCACCGTGCAGGTGCCGTTTCCGATATTGAGGTTTTTATAGTTGAGCACATAGGCTCCGACCTTAACTTCGTCCGTTCCGAGGTTTCTGAGGAACGCGCGGTCTTTGAGCATGTTTTCGTTATAAGCGGCGTCGGAGGTCAGATTCAAATCATCGGAAAAGACTATGTCGCCCCTGAACGGTCTGTTAGAGAGCGCTAAAAATAATACTGCCGCGATCAGAAGGGCGAAAGACAATTTCATATATTTATTCAAGAATGGTTCCTCCGATTTTAATTATATAAAAAGGCGTAAGATATTTAAAAACAGGCATTTTCGAGCGTTTGCCCGCGGCGTGAGGTTTCAACCGCGACCGCCCCGCGGCGCTCACTTCTGATATGCCACGCTGCCGCATATTATCCGTCTTTTCGCGCCCGTGGCCGACGGCACGTTCGACGCGCCTCCGTATATCGTTTCGTTCGCTAAAACCGCCATCAGCAAGGCTTCTTTCGACTTGGAGTCGACGTTCATGTCGCGCGATTTTATCGTTTCGACGCCGAAGGGAGCGAGCCCTTTTTTTAATAGATCGAATAGCAGGGGATTTTCGGCCCCGCCTCCGGCGCAGACAAGATAAGCCGCTGCCGCCGCTGGATTTTTAATGCCGCGCGAGCCGGACTGCGTCCGCTTTATTATAACGAATTTCTTTACGCTTTCTATTATGCAGAAGGCAGTGAATTCAGCCGCGGTCCTGATCATGTCGTTCGGGCCGATCGTGTTTTTGCGGCAGTAATCTATAAGCGAGCAGGCGTAATCGTCGCCGAATTCCTCGCGCCCGGTGCTTTTTGGCGGGGATTTTTTTAGATAGGGATGCGAGCGCATCACTTCGAAGAACTTTGGCGATATTTTTCCGGCCAGGGCCAGTTTCGCGTTTTTATCGTATCTCAGCCTGCCGCCGGTTATCTCGAGCGCCATCTTGTCGATTATCATATTGCCGGGGCCGCAGTCGAATGCCGTTATTTCTTCGAATTTGCCGGACGCGGGTATATGCGTTAAGTTTGATATTCCGCCTATGTTAAGGGTTATTATCTCCTTTTTCATTCCGGCGAACAGGACGAAATCGAGGTAAGGAACCAGCGGCGCGCCCTGGCCGCCGGCGGCTATGTCGGCCGCCCTGAAATCCCAGACCACCGGAATGCCGAGCAATCCCGAAAGAAACGACCCCGAGCCCAGCTGGAGGGTCGCTTCGCCGGGAACGTGGTAAAAGGTCTGGCCGGATACGCCCATGAAATCGATGTCGGAGACATTTATTCCCGCGGCGCGGGATATCCTGCGGACGCAGGCCGCGTACAGGGCCGCTATTTCATAGTTAATGCGGCAGATCTCTTCGAGCGCGGCCGATCTTTTGTGCATGATCTCGCGCATCCTGGCTTTAAGGCGCGCGGGTATCGGATATACCCTGAAAGCGATGTTTTCGTGCGATGTGCCCGCGCCCGCGCCTCTGACGCGCGTGACAAGCGTATCCACGCCGTCGAGCGAGGTTCCGGTCATGATGCCGACGGCCGTTTTGTATTCGGAGATCTTCTTTGGAATGATATTTTTCATCAAGCCATTATATTAAAATTATATTATGTTTTCAACAAAAAAAACAAAAAAGCCAAAAAAAGTTGACATTTCATCTAAAAAATAATATTCTATCCTGTTAAATTAAATATGAGGGGCGGGTACAGATGAAAATAGAAGGCAATATAGTCGATTTAATTAAATCGCGTATCTATTACGGCGAACTGGCCGTTGAAGACGGGATCATCCTGTCCGTCGAGGCTATAGGTGACGGACGCGAACGGCCGGACGCGAATTATCTGATACCCGGCTTCGTCGATTCCCATATTCACATAGAAAGCTCGATGCTCACGCCCGTCGAATTTTCGCGTGTGGCGCTCCGCCACGGAACGATCGCCACGGTTTCCGACGCGCACGAGATAGCCAACGTTAGCGGGCTCGCCGGCATAAATTTCATGATCGATAACGCGAAGCTTTCGCCTCTGAAATTTCATTTCAGCGCGCCGTCCTGCGTTCCGTTCGATTCCGGATCACCTTTCGCGATAGCGGCCGCCGACGTCGAAGAACTTATGAAATTGCCCGTAGTGAATCATCTCGGCGAAGTCATGAACGTGCCCGGCGTTTTGAACGGCGATAAAAGCCTTCTTGACAAGATCGCCGCGGCCAGAAAGCACGGTAAGGCCGTCGACGGCCACGCGCCGGGACTTTCGGGCGGCGAGCTCGAAAAATATGCCGCCGCCGGAATTACCACCGACCACGAGTGCGTCGCGATAGACGAGGCGCTCGAAAAAATAGCGCGCGGCATGAAGATACAGATACGCGAGGGCTCCGCCGCGAAGGATTTTGACGCGCTGTTCACGCTTTTAAACTCGCATCCCGAATTCTGCATGTTCTCCAGCGACGACAGGCATCCCGACGACCTGCTGAAAGGCCATATCAACCTGCTCATAAAAAAGGCCGTCTCTAAAGGTGTTTCGCCTCTTAACGCGCTGGCGGCCGCTTCGCTCAATCCGGTAAGGCACTATAATCTAGGCTGCGGGCTTCTGCAGAAGGGCGATCCGGCCGATTTTCTAGTCGTCGATAACCTCCGCGACCTTACGATTTTAAAGACCTATATTTCAGGAAGGCTCGCGAGCGACTCTTCCGCCGTTTATGTCGAATCGCGTCCGTCCTCGTTCGATTATATATTCAACGCATCGCCCAAGACCGCGGCCGATTTCGGTATCGCGGCCCTCGGAGCGGAGGCTAACCTCATCGAAGTTTTCAACGGCAGCCTCGTCACCAAAAAGGGCGTGTATAAAGTGAGAGCGCAGGACGGCATGGCGCTCGCCGATACCGGCCGCGACGTCGTTAAAATTGCGCTTATCAGCCGCTATAAAGATTGCCCGCCGGTGATGGGCTTCATTAAAAATACCGGGTTCAAAAACGGCGCCATCGCATCCAGCGTCAACCACGACGCGCATAACATTATAGCGGCGGGGACCGACGACGAATCGATCGCGCGCGCGGTCAATCTCGTGATAGGCGCCAGGGGCGGCATAAGCGCCGTGGCCTCCGGCGGCGAAAGCGGCCTGCTCCCGCTTCCGATCGGCGGCATTATCAGCGATATGCCGTGTGAGTATGTCGAGGAAATATACGGCCGCGTCGAAAAGATAGTATTCGAAAAGATCGGCACGAGCCTGACCGCGCCTTTTATGACGCTGTCGTTCATGTCGCTATTCGTCATTCCAAGTCTTAAAATGAGCGCGTCCGGACTTTTCGACGTCGAAAAATTCCGCGTGACGGGCCTGTTCGAAATTTGAGCCGTTTGAAATTTTATTTACTGAATCGGATTACCGGTTGATAACCATGCAGGAGATGAATTTTCCTGCGCCGCGCATCGCGCTCATGAGGGCAGCGTAGTCGAGCGCGAATTCGAGCGTGTCTCCGCAGCGGATATCGCGCGCGCATTCGCTCACATCGGCGATAAGGTAATCCGACGACGCGCCAAGCACGAAAACGCCGCGTTCCAGAGGTTTTATTCCGTTGACGTAAAAATGTTTCTTGCCGAGGCTGACTATGGCGCGCTTCGTTTTTGCGCCCTGCCTCGTCTTTCTTTTGTCGAAATCGATTACTTCATTAAAAGCGTTCTGGGTGCGGACTCCCTCTAATATCGATTCTTTTTCGCGGCACTCGACGATCTCGGCTTCGACCGTAAATGTGTTCTGCTCGAGCCACGCTATTGGCTTTCTGCTCAGAACGTCGCTGCCTAAAAAGACCGCCTCGCCCGCTCTGATATTATTGACGCGCGGGTTGGCCTTCTTTTCTTCAATAAGGCTTATCAGTGAACTGTTTCCGCCCGAGACCATCTCGAATGAAAAGCGGTTCTTCCTTTCGGCTTCTTCGATTTTTTCGACGAAGCTGTCGATGATCGGCGCGCTCGGCACTATTCCGGAAAAGCATGCGTGATTGGTCGCCGCACCAAAAATCCTTATTTTTTTGAATTTAAGCGCCGCGGCAAGGAACCGGTTCAGCTCGTCGAGCGGTACTCCTTCGCGCAGATCGCCCGAATCGACGGCGACAATGACCATGGCACCTGGTTTAATTTCGCTCAGCTCCATTATATGGCTGATGTCGGAGACGAAAAAATAATCGACTGCGTCCAGGCGGCTTCGGGCGCCGGCCAGTTCCCGCCGCGCCGAAAGTTTGAGAAGGCCTCGTTTCAGGCCCGCGTAATCGCGTCCGCTTTCGGCTAGATACGTTATCGACGAATCGAAGATACCTTCCGGTCTTGCTTTAAGCACTGCCTCGACCGCCGGAGCGAAACCGCAGGCGGCTTTCAGCACCGGATAGGCGGAAATATTCTGAGGAGAACACAACTCGATAACCTTCTTCGCGTTTTCGGTGATCTTTGCGGAAGCGATCTTAAGCAGCGGATAAGGCGGAAGCGTTTTTTCGCATACCGCCTCGCCGCCGCCTCTGTTTGAAATTATGCGTATGCCGGATGAGGTTCTGATAAAAAACTCTCTTTCTTAAATCAAGCGGAGGCTTGAATTCAAGCCTCCGTTCGATCTGTTATTTATTTACTGATCTCAAGATACGATATGAATTTGTTGACGACGTAGAGCTGATCGCCGTTCAACTCCATTTTTTTCAGGCTGTAAAGGTCTTTTAAAACGTTAAAGTTAGCGGTTTCATTCATTTTCATTCCCCCCGATTAATATTATTATGATATTGTTGTTACCATCGTTTTGCTTATATATCGGAAGAAAAATAAAAACCATTAACTTTTTTTATCGGCTCATCCGGCCGGTCAGTTGGTCAGTTCCCAGACGAATTCGCCCGAATAATTGTTGTTGGTGACCGTTATTTTAAGCGGGTCGACTATGATCTTGTCCGTATAGTTGTTATACTTGAAGGCGTTTTTGAGCTGTTCGCTGCCTGTGATCTTGCCGACTACGGTGATATTGGAGTCTTCGCGAAGAAGTTCATTCTGCTTGACCGGTTTTTCGAATCGCACGACGAATATAAGGTCTTTCGAATATTCAGTGCTATCGATGTCGGAACGGAAACTCGGAAGGAAGACCACGAGAAAATCGGTCGTATAGCCGTATTTTTCGATTTTATATATGCGGCCCTTCCACGTCACGATGCTGCCGGCGTAGCGGCCCGGGTTGGCGTCGGCGTCGACGAAGTCTATATTCCTGTTCAAATAGCCCTGGTTGATCTCGCTTCTTTTCTCGCCTATCTTTTCCAGTTCGAGTTTGGCGACTCGCGAATTGCTGTCTGCTTTTATATATTCCTGGGAGTTTTTCAGTGCGTACGATTTAACTTTTTCATAGGCTTCTACGGCCTTTTTCCAGTCGGATTTGTTGAAATAGGAATCAGCGACGTTGATCTGGTTCATCAGCGCGTTGTCCTTGACCATTTTAAAACGCTCCTGGGCCCGGGTGAGGGCCGGATTGGACTTGTACGCCTTTTCATAAGCGTCCATCGCCTCGTCGGTCTTCGAGAGCTGCTCGTATGAAAGCCCCAGATTGTAAAGCGCTTCGGCGTTTCTGGGCTCCCTGTCGAGAACCTTTCTGAAGTGGTTGACGGCGTCGTCGAAGTTTCTCAGATGGTAATAGATTATGGCCTGGTCCATGCGGGCGTGGACCTCTCTGGATTTGTCCTTATAGTCCGCATCGAATTTTTCTTTCGATCCGCTCATATCGCCGCTGTAATAAGCATAAAAGCCTTCCGTGTAATCTTCGTACGGGTATGCGATCTCCGTCGGGACCTGTATCTTCAGCTGCTTTGAAAACACGCCCACTCCGGGTTTATCCTGCTTGGCAAGCTGCGCCTGCATCTTTTTAAGAAGGTTTTTGGCGACGGCGTAGTTGGGCTTGAGCTCTATGGCTTTTTTCAGCGCTTCCTCGGCCGCCTGCGGATTGTTAAGCTGGTTTTGAGCGCGCGCGATATTGTAATAAATTTCGGGATTTTTAGGATTCGCGCGCAGCGCCGTTTCGAATTCCTTCAGCGCCTGCTGGAACTGGTTCTTATAGTAATACACCAACCCTGAATCGTTGAGCAGCTGGTCGGAATCGGCGCAGTGCCCGTATGAAAACCACATCGCATTGATCAGGATAACCGTCGCTGCCGTTATCGCCATTTTTTTAAACATAGGAACCTCTCCATTCTTTATTTTGGTTTTATAATGCTTTACTTTATTTCAGTTATTTATTGAAGGCGTTTTTTTTGTTTGTACCCCGGAAAAAACCGCCTTGCCGTACACTACCGAAATTATTTGGTTTCGAGCATGACGCTGTCGGAATGGCTGTTGAATTCGGGTGCGTACATGCACTCGATATGCGCCATGCCGTTCTGGTATTTGCCGCGGTGCTGGACGCGCAGCTGGTATTCGAATACGTAAGTGCCCTTCGGCAGGTAATCGATATAAAAGTGCGTCGCCGTGTCTTTTGTGGATTCGTAGTAGCGCAGGCCGTCCTGGTATTTGTACTGCGAAAGCACATTGACCGGCTCCAGGCCGCTTCCGCGCTGGTCCTTCATGTGGACGTACTCCATGTCGCGGTCGGTGCGAAGCTCAATTCTTATCGTCAGAAGATCGCCCACTTCCAGAACGCCGCTCATGGGTTCGATCACGGGGCCCGCTTTGGTGTCGCGCTTCACGAATACCGTCTTTTTGAGCGTCAGCGGGTTCTGCGTGTGAGGCGTTATCTTCGACATATCTTCCATATACTGCCAGTGCGCGCCGCCCCAGGCTACTCCCGGGTCGGTCTTTTTAACGGTTATATCGCCGAATTCGGGTTTCACTGCAGCGCCTTCGTAGCGTTTTTCGTAGAAGCCGGTTCCGGCCTCTACCTTCTCGGGTTCAACTTTCATACCGCCCACGCTCACTTCGACGAGCGCGTCGGAGGCCAGAAGGTTGTCGCCGCGGCATATGAGGGCGTATATCGAATCGGCCGTCGCCGTCGTCGTTTTCCAGTCCTGCGTCTGCTTCTGCTTTAACAGCCATACCTTGCAGTCCTCGACGGCGGTTTTATCGCCCATGATCTCGCTGAATGCCTCGACCATAAGGGCCTGAGTTTCGATCGGTGCCCTCTGCCACCACCATGAAATTTCAAGCTCGCTCCAGAACATGCCCATCTCTTCGTTCGACTGGCTGCGTTCCTTTATCGACGCCATTATTTTTTTAGCGGTTTCTTTATCGCCGAAACGGTTGAGAGCGAGGGCGAGATGGCCCTGGCTCATGCGGCTGTCGAGCTTCAGCCAGTATTCTTTCGCCTGGCCGAGGAAGTAATCGAGCGCCTCTTTCGCATCAGACGCCACCGCCTGGTCTTTTAAGAAAAAGCTCCTGCCGTAGAGATAAAGCGCAATAGTGCTGGAGAGGTTGTTTTGTTCTTTGTTTCCGTATTTTAAAATGTCGCGGTATATTTTGTTCAGCCACAGGTCGAGATGGCGCAGCGCGTTAATCGCGAGGTCGAACGAAACCGGGGTGACCTCGAGGTTTTTGAGCCTGCCGAAGCCGGTGACTATATAAAGCGTGATGTAGCTGTTGGAGTAGCCGCCCGGAAACCACGGCCAGGAGCCGTCGGGAAGCTGCATGGCCTTGAGTTTTTCGTAGGTCGCCCTGAGCTCGTTCTTGAGACGGTTGTCGTCGAAGAGTATGCCGACGTTCTTTTTAGCCTGCGTTTCGCTCTGCGCCTGAAGGACCCAGGGCGATTCCAGCAGCATAACGCTTTTCAGCTGCTCGTTTTTCTCGAGGTTCGATTTAAGCGCTTCGGTTCCTTTCCACAGGTCGAATACGCGCCTGATCTTGGGATCTGAATCGGCTATGTGCTTCGCGAGCGCGTTTGCGTAAAGGCGGTTGAAGGTCTGCTCGGAGCATTCGTGCGGGAACTCCATCAGGAACGGGAGCGCCTGTATGGCGTACCATGAAGGGTTCGACGTCATCTGAATTGTGAAGCCCTTGTGCTGAAGCGTTTCGGATTTCGCCGAGTTCAGGAGTTTTTCGAATTTGAACTTCTTTTCGCCGGCGTTTCTGATCGGAAGCGGAATAGCTTCCTGGACGTATATGCGGCGTGAAAGTATCGGCAGAAGACCCTCTTCGCCGTCGGATTGATCGCCGGCCGCGGCGACCGCCTTGAATTTGACCATGTCGATCTTATCCGGCGCGGTTATGCGCCAGTGAAACGATTTCGACTGTTTCGCGGGAATTTCTACTGCCTGGTCGGTCGTTTGGTTTAAAAACATCTCGTCGAGAGGTTTTTCGGAGACGGGGTCGAGCAGCGTGAAACGCACGCTTCCCTTTATGTCTTTATCTACCATGTTCGTCACTTTGACGCTGAATTCCAGGACGTCGCCCTCGCGCAGGAAGCGCGGCGGGTTGGGCTGTACCATAAGGTCTTTCTGGGTCACCGCGTGCTCTTCGATCATGGCGTTTTCGAGATTTTTGCCGTGCGCGTAACCCATGAAATGCCATTTGGTAAGCGCTTCCGGCATAGTGAATGTCATTTTTACCGAGCCTTCGGCGTCGGCAGTAAGCTGCGGGAAGAAAAACGCGGTTTCATTAAGATTGCTTCTGGCAGCTACTTTTGAAAGGTCCGGTTTCGCCGGCGATTTGTCTTCGCCGCCGCTTCCGCCGTTGCGCGATGCTTTTCCGCCGGGCGCGGGCGGCGCGGCGGCTATGTCTTTCTTTTCTTTCGCCGATTCCGACCTCATGCTGTCGGACTCGCATTCAGCCATCTGCACGCTTTCTTCCGGAACGGCGCCGGACGTCTTCATCATTTCACCGTCGTCGCCGTTAGCGCTTAGACGCGATCTGGACTTGGTGTGGAACCCGTAGCCGTAGATATTTGCGACCAGCTCGCTTAAAAAGTTAGGATAGTTTCTGTAGGCGTAGCTTCCGCCGTCATGCCAGTAATTGATCCAGCCGGCGAAATCCTGCTTGAAGTTAGAATATTTCGGGCTGAAGCCGCAGTAGTAGCTTTTGAACGATCCGCCGATCCCGGGCCAGTAATGGCCGGCGAAAGCGTCGAGCGATTCGTCATAAAGCGCCGCCACGAATTCGGCGGCTTTCGTTTCTGCGCCAGGCCCTTTTATTTTGATGGACCAGGTTTCGTTCTGGCCGGGCAGCAGCTTCGAGCGGAAAGTTTCAAATTTTACGTCATATTTTTTATTCGACCACGGGACGCTGACGTTGACCGTATTCGAATACAACCTGTTTTCCTTTACGAAGGTCGTCACGACCGCGAACCCGCCTCTGTAGTCTTCGATAACGGGGACTTCTATCGAGTGCGCGGTGTCGCCGGGGGCGCTCCAGTATTTTTTGAGTATTTTATCGTCATGGACGATCTCGACGAATACGCGGCCGTTATCGTAACCGGTGCCCCACAGTGCCTGATATTTGTCGCCTGGTTCGACTGAAACGCTTTTCGAAACGAAATATTCTGGCGTTCTGACGCCGAATTTTTTTGCCGCCGCGTCGGCGACCATTATCGGAAGCATCGCTCTGACTTTGTTTCCAAAGCGGTCGTTGGTGGTGAGTATCGCCTTATACGCGCCCGGCGGGAGTTTTATATCTATTTTCTGCGCGGTTTTACCGTCGGTTATAAAGGGCTTCTTTTCGGCGGTTTTACCGACCGGCCACTGTTTCCAGTCCGCCGTTTCTTTTACACCTTTCAGCGCGTCCGCCTCGTCGGCCTTCGTCTCTTCTTCGTAATATCCCCACCAGAAGGAAAATTCAGGTGAAAGTTCTTTTTTGACGGGAGCCGCGGGCTGATCGAGTTCGAAAATTTCGATGATACCTTCGGCCGAGACGGGTTTCCCGTCGAGCGTGGCAGTTTCAACGCTCAGGCTCACGGCGGTGTCGGATGTCTGCCACGCGTCGGCGGTTATTTTAGCTTTCAGTGCGGTGTAGCCGATCTGTACCATAGCTTCGCCGCTTCTGGTTTCGCCGGCGCTGTCGGTGACATCGGCGTAAACCTTGAAATCGAAGGCCGGTTCGCCGGACTTTGGAACGCTCAAATCCGGCCTGGCGTTGAATTTGATCGTGAATTTTCCGTCGACGCCGGTCACGGCCTTTCCGTTAGTAATTTCCTGATCGGCGGTCGAGATGTTGTAGCGCGAGCAGCCCCACCAGTAAAACCACCAGTAAGGCATCCTGACGGTGCGCACCACGCGATATTTGACCGCGGCCGAATCTATCGGCGCGCCGGTATACGCCATGGCTTCGCCCGTTACGGTGACCTCGTCGCCGAGTTTAAAACTTTCATCCGGCGTTTTGATTTCGACCGTGAATTTAGGGCGCTTATATTCTTCCACCCTGACCTGGCAGCTTCCGTTGCTGCCTGGCGCGTCGATGGTCATGCTGCCGGTGGCGCGGTCGGCGGGCGCGGTGAACGAGCCCGCGAACGAACCGAAATCGTTCGTCTTCAGGTCGAGTTTCGCGATCTCCTGGTAGTTCGCGTCCCTGAAAATGACGTTTACGGGGTGATTTTTGACGATCTCGTAATTGTTTTTGGGCCTGTCGACGTTTATGACGATGCCTTTAAACTGTATAGTCTGGCCGGGCCTGTAAATCGCACGGTCGGTGAAGAACACGGTCTGGGTGTATGAGGGTTCGATGTATTTTTCATAAACGTATATTTCGTTGTTGTCGAATATTTCCGAGCCGCGGCCGTCTTCGGCGTAAACCATAAGCCCGCGGTAGTCGTCGTTTTTGCGTTTGTAGTTGAAGGCGAAGAACCCGTTCTCGTCGCTTGTGACCGTTTCGAGCACTTCGCTGGTGCGCACGTAGCGCTGGCCTTTGTAAAATTCGCGCGTGGTGTATAATTTAGCGCGCGCGCCCTTCAGCGGATCGCCGCTTTTGGCGTCGAAGATAAAGCCTTCGACCCTGTCTTCGCGGGTCCTTGTGACCAGCGACATGTCGCTGACCCATAAAATGCAGTGCTGTATGTTGTTGTCGCTTTCCGAAAAATCTTTTTTATTGCTCGCGAAGATCCTGTAAAAGCCCGGCTTCAGCTGCGGAATCTCGACCTGCGCCTGCGCCGGCTTGTAATCGGCGGTGGGCTTTAATTCGCTGCTCCATTCAGCCTCGGCTTTTTTCGCGATCATCTTTCTTATCTCGCCTTCTTCGAGCCAGTTGAATGACTTTTTGCACTCGTCCTGCGTTTCGCCCTTGAGGCATTCCTGCCAGCTGTCTTTTACCGCCCTGAAGTGAAGTTCGGTTATATTTTTGTAAGTGAGCGCCAGTTTGGATTTTTCGCCGCTCATTACCGCGCGTTCGGCGTTCAGTGAATAGGAGCGTTCCTTTATGTTGTTTATGAGCACGGAGCAGTTAGTCGCGCCGTCGCTTCCGGGATGGGCTTTCACGGCCTCTTCGGCGATCTGGAGGGCTTTGACGTATTCTCCCTTGTTATAAAGTTCTTCGGCTATGTAAAACGAGGCGA